>JASJLK010000047.1:0-6381 GCA_037620855.1 Synechococcus sp. ChBW.bin.23
GACCAATCCAACAATCCAACCGATTGATCAGAGCCTGTTTGACGATGAGGGTGCCATTTTCATGGGAGCACGACGCAATCCAAGGGGATGCCGAGTGGCCTTATTTGGCGTTCCCTATGACGGCACCACCTCATTCCGCCCTGGCACCCGATTTGGCCCAGCCGCAATTCGTGAAGTGAGCACAGGTCTTGAGACCTACTGCCCCCAGCTGGATCGAGACCTCGAAGACATCGCTTACGCCGACATTGGAGCCGTTGAGATTCCCTACGGCGATCCGGAGCCCGTTGTGGATGCCGTGTGCCATGCCACCAGCACGGTGCTTGCTGCAGGCATGAAGCCGCTGATGCTTGGCGGTGAGCATTCGATCAGTTCTGGTGCGGTTGCGGCTGTAGCGAAACAACACCCCGATCTCGTGCTGGTGCAACTCGATGCCCATGCCGACTTACGGCATGAGTGGCTTGGAGCCCGTCACAGCCATGCCTGCGCAATGCGCCGCTGTTTGGAGGTGCTTCCCAGCCAGCAGCTCATGCAGATTGCGATCCGCAGCGGCACCTGTGATGAATTTAAAGAGCTCATTAGCAGCGGACGGCTGATCTCTGTGCAAGACATTCCGAATCGCATGAGCGCGCTCAGGGGACGGCCGATCTACCTCACGGTGGATCTCGACTGGTTTGACCCTGCTGTGATGCCAGGGACAGGGACCCCAGAACCAGGTGGATATGTTTGGAACGATTTTGCAGCTGTGATCAACGAGCTACGCCATCACCGCTTAATGGGCGCAGACGTGGTGGAACTCGCGCCCCAACTCGATCCGAGTGGGATCAGTAGCGTTTTAGCTGCCAAAGTCACACGAAGTCTGCTGCTGTTGATGGCTTAGCAGGTCGCTCGATCAAAGTCTCAGACAACTAAGCGACGCTATTCATCCACTTCAGCTTCAATATCAGTGCTGCAATCAATAAAAGAATTGTACAAAATGATATCAGCAACAATCAAATCGTTGGTGTTTATTCATCTCTAGCGTCAAGACCTCAACGAAGAATAAAACAAGGGAAAGCTCATTTAAATCAGCATTCAAAATCGAACCTTTAGTTCGGAATCCTGATCAGACGTTTGCATCGAATCACAAAAATCCAACTGACGATCCAAAGGAATCAATACGGGCTCCTGAAGATTAAACTCAGGAAGAGATGGTGGGCGATTCGTCCAGTGATGACAGAACATCTGGTTCGCCAACTCCGCATGAACGGAAAGGCATCGTAAGCGACACCACCCAGAACCTGTTGCTGCAGGGGGTGTGCAATGCACGCAGGACTGACAACTTGACTGAGTCACATCACACCTGCTGAAACGTTGGATAAGACTAAGGACGCTTGCCAAAGCGGACCATAAAGCCGCCGCAATCTGCTGGTTTGCTTCCAATTCCAGGATTAATTCCTGTTAGCGCGCAAATTGGTTCATAGGATTTGAGCGCTAGCGCCTCGGCCTCGGTCATGGACCAGAACTTCACACCGCTCCATGACCTCTGCATCGCCGCCGGAGGTCGAATGGTGTCTTTCGCTGGATGGGAAATGCCCGTTCAGTTTTCAGGGCTCATGGCTGAACACAAGGCCGTACGCAGCGATAGCGGCATGTTTGATATCTCCCACATGGGAGTTCTGCGGATTGAAGGTGCAAATCCCAAAGATGCTTTGCAACATCTTGTTCCGAGTGATCTGCACCGAATCGGTCCTGGCCAAGCCTGCTATTCGGTTTTGCTGAATGAACAAGGCGGAATCATTGATGACTTAATCATTTATGACCTCGGGCCATCGTTGCTGGACGCGAGCCACGAAACCTTGCTGGTTGTGATCAACGCAGCTTGCGCAGAAACCGACACAGCCTGGATTCGCCAACATCTTGAGGGAGCTGATCTGCAGGTCCTCGACGAAAAGAAGGACGGCGTGTTGCTCGCTCTCCAAGGGCCAAAGGCAATCGGCCTTCTGGAGCGATTAAGTGGAAGCGATCTCAGCGAACTGCCGCGCTTCGGCCACTGCAGTCTCAACATTCAAGGGCTCATAGCTCCAGTCTTCACAGCACGCACGGGCTACACCGGAGAGGATGGCGTGGAGTTGCTGCTCAAGGCAGACGACGGACGCAAGCTTTGGCAGCAATTGATCGAGGAGGGTGTGACACCCTGCGGCCTCGGCGCTCGCGACACCCTGCGTCTGGAGGCAGCCATGCATCTCTACGGCCAAGACATGGACGCTGCCACCACCCCTTTTGAAGCCGGCTTGGGGTGGCTTGTGCATCTGGAAATGCCTGCCACTTTCATCGGACGGAAAGCCCTTGAGCAAGCGGCTGAACAGGGACCTTCCAAGCGTCTCGTGGGATTGAAGCTGCGAGGCCGTTCAATTGCCCGCCACGATTACCCCGTCATCCACAACGGATCGACCGTGGGGGTAGTGACAAGCGGCAGCTGGTCCCCCACTCTCGAAGAGCCCATTGCCCTCGCCTCCCTTCCACCAGCGATTGCCAAGCTCGGCACAGAGCTCAGTGTGGAAATCCGCGGGCAGCTACAACCGGCCACCGTGGTGAAGCGTCCCTTCTACCGCCGTTCTTAGTCGGGGCGCAGGCTTCTTGGCACAGGCTGTGGGAAACTCGCTTTTCTTCAGCGAAACTCCCATGCGCAGCAACGGATGCGGCGACCTGCGCGACACGCACATCGACGAAACCGTTCAGCTCTGCGGCTGGGTAGATCGCCGCCGCGATCATGGCGGGGTGATCTTTATCGACCTGCGCGACCGCAGCGGCACGGTTCAAATCACCGTGGATCCCGACCTTGGCGCTGATGCCTTTGCTGTCGCAGAACACTTGCGTAGCGAAACCGTCTTACAAGTCCAGGGCAAGGTGCGGGCCCGTCCTGGTGAGTCGCTGAATGACCGCCTTGCCACCGGTGCGGTGGAGGTTTTAGCGAGCAGCATCCACGTGCTCAACAGCGTGAAAGGCACGCTTCCATTCCCAGTATCTGTCCATGACGAAGAAAACACGCGCGAAGAACTGCGCCTCCGCCACCGCTTTTTAGATCTGCGTCGTAAGCGCATGAGCGACAACCTGCGATTGCGTGCCAAAACGATCCAAACGGCGCGCCGATTCCTCGAAGACGAAGGCTTTATCGAAGTGGAAACTCCGGTGCTGACCCGCTCAACACCAGAAGGCGCCAGGGATTACATCCTTCCAAGCCGCGTCTGCGGTGGTGAATGGTTCGCACTTCCCCAGTCCCCGCAGCTGTTTAAGCAGCTGCTGATGGTGGGCGGCATTGAGCGGTACTACCAAGTGGCTCGCTGCTTCCGCGATGAGGACCTGCGGGCAGATCGACAGCCTGAGTTCACGCAACTGGACATGGAAATGAGCTTCATGGGCCAGGAGCAGATCCTCGAGCTCAATGAACGTTTGATTGCTGCCATTTGGAAAACGGTCAAGGGGATTGATCTGCCTCTGCCGTTTCCACGCCTGACCTGGCACGAGGCGATGGAGCGCTATGGAACGGATCGCCCCGACACCCGTTACGGCATGGAGCTCATCAATGTGAGCGACATCGTGAAAGACATGGGTTTCAAGGTGTTCAGTGGAGCCGTGAAGTCCGGCGGCTCCGTGAAGTGCATTGCGGTTGTTGGAGGCAATGACGCTGTGTCCAACGTGCGCATCAAACCCGGTGGTGACGTATTTAGCGAAGCCCAAGCTGCAGGAGCCGGTGGCCTGGCCTTCATCCGGGTGCGTGAGGGCGGCGAAATCGACACGATCGGCGCCATCAAGGACAACCTGTCAGATGAACAGAAGCAAACCCTGCTGCAGCGCACCGGGGCTCAGCCCGGAACCCTGCTGCTCTTTGGTGCTGGAGACACCGCAACAGTGAACAAAGCTCTTGATCGCGTGCGTCAGTATCTCGCCAAAGAGATGGGCCTCGTAAAGCCCGACAGGGACAACGATCAGTGGAATTTTCTGTGGGTCGTCGATTTCCCGATGTTCGAATTCAACAAGGACGAAAATCGGCTCGAAGCCCTGCACCATCCCTTCTGCGCCCCGAACACCACCGACCTTGGCGATAAGGCTGAGGAGTGGGCCAAAACCCTTCCCACAGCTCGCGCGCAGGCGTACGACCTAGTTCTCAACGGCTTGGAACTAGGAGGGGGCTCCCTGCGTATTCACGACTCCGCCCTGCAGCGAGAAGTGCTGAACAGCATCGGGCTTGCTCCGGAGGAAGCCCAAGAACAGTTCGGATTCTTGGTCGATGCGCTCGACATGGGAGCACCTCCCCACGGTGGACTGGCTTTTGGTGTGGACCGAATGGTGATGCTGCTCGCTGGAGAGGACTCGATCCGCGACACGATCGCGTTCCCAAAAACCCAGCAGGCACGCTGCCTGATGACCGCTGCACCTGCAGGCGTCACTGCGCACCAGCTCGACGATCTGCATGTCGCCAGCACGTGGGTGGATCCCGTGACAGAGAACACTGACTAGTCGAAACGCAAAAATCCGAACAGAAACCAACGTTTCTGCAGACCAAGTGGCTTAAACCGAGACCCTTGAGACACCTCATCGAATTCTGAGTCCGTTGTCCGCCAGCTCCTCATCAACGGGATCAGCCCCGATCCACTGGAGCGGCGGCAATGACCTGTTGCGTCTCTACCTGCAGGACATCGGTCGGGTGGACCTGCTCACCGCTGAAGACGAGGTGGTGTTGTCGCGGCTCGTACAGCAATACGAGCGGCTGAAGCGAGAAGAACGTCAATTGGCCGAAGATCATCCAGCGATCGAACGATTGCTATGCCTTGAGGAACTGCAGTTGAGAGAGGCCAACCATCTCTCTCACTGGCCCACAAGACAGGAGTGGGCACGGGCCGCCGAAATGCCTTTGCAAGAACTAAACCAGGCCATCACCAAGGGCTATGAAACCTGGGCGGGTCTGATTGACTCCGACAGCCGCGACCTTCAGCGGCGTCTCCGCGAAGGGCGAAAGGCTCGTGACCGGATGATCCAGGCCAATTTGCGCTTGGTGGTGGCAGTAGCGAAGAAGTACCAGCACCGAGGCATGGAACTGCTGGATCTGGTGCAAGAGGGAACCTTGGGGCTCGAACGGGCGGTCGAAAAATTTGATTCCACCCGTGGCTTTCGCTTCAGCACCTATTCCTATTGGTGGATTCGCCAAGGGATCACACGGGCGATCGCCACCCAAAGCCGAACGATCCGCTTGCCCGTCCACATCACCGAGAAACTCAACCGAATCAAACGGGTGCAGCAAGAGATTGCCAGCAATGAAGGGCGCACCGCTTCGATGTCAGACCTTGCCAGGGAGCTCAGCGTCAGCGAAGACACAGTGCGTCAAACCCTGGCTCGCGTTCCACGGTCTGTGTCTCTGGAAACCAAGGTGGGCCGTGATCAAGAGACCCAGCTTGGGGAGCTCTTAGAAGACGAACACGCCACACCAGAGCAGACCCTCACCCGCGATGCACTCCACGACGATCTCGAACATTTGCTTGATGAGCTGACCCCGAGGGAAGCCACCGTGATTCGCTGTCGCTTTGGATTAGAAGACGACACCCCCCGAACCCTCGCCCAAATCGGCGAAGACATGAACCTCTCCCGCGAACGGGTGCGTCAGATCGAAACCCGGGCTCTGTTGAAACTGCGCCAACCCCAGCGCCGAAGCAAGGTGCGCGATTACATCCAATCCCTGGATTCTTAAACCAACCACTCGTTCCAATTTCCATCAACCATGGCCCACAGTTCTGCTATCGATATCGGCATCAGCAGCGCACAACGGGAAGAAATCGCTGCTGAACTCAGCCGCCTGCTCGCAGATACCTACGTGTTGTACGGCAAAACCCACGGCTTCCACTGGAATGTGACCGGGCCGATGTTCAATACGTTGCACCTGATGTTCATGGACCAATACACCGAGCTGTGGAACGCCCTGGACGTCATCGCCGAGCGCATTCGCGCCCTTGGCGTTTTGGCTCCCCATGGAGGATCCACCCTGGCCGGTTTGGCATCGATCCAAGAAGCCGAGCAACAACCTGCAGCACTCGACATGGTTCGTGAGCTGGTGACTGGCCATGAGGCCGTGGCCCGTACGGCACGGAGCATCTTTCCGCTGGCGGAGGCTGCTAACGACGAACCGACGGCTGACCTACTCACCCAACGGCTCCAGATCCACGAAAAAACAGCCTGGATGCTGCGCAGCCTGCTGGAGAACTAAGCATCACTCCAGGCTGGAGCTGACAGCAAGCTCAAAGGGGACCGCCCGATTGGGAAGTCTCAACAGTTCAGCGCTCATCGAAGCGATGTCTTCAGGCTGAGTCATCGCTTCAGCTTCCATCGATTGCGTTGGCCAGCGGTCGCTCG
>JASJLK010000048.1:0-54070 GCA_037620855.1 Synechococcus sp. ChBW.bin.23
CCCCCAAAAACCCCTTCCACAACAGCGGTGGAAGTGGAGAGCTGCCACAGGGTGTGATGGTCGAGATCGAGGTAATCCGCCAACGCTTTGCGAACCACGGCGCTTCGCGTCTCTCCGCTTTGCTCGCAATGACGCAGCAAAGCCTGCCAATGCCCAGCCGGCAGATTTAGATGCAGATCATGACCTTGTTGAGCTTCCACGCTTCACGGGCTGGCTGTCCTCACTTTGGCCAGGATTGCCTCAAATAAGGGTGTCGCAAACAACTGTTGAGAGAGAGCCACTCAATCCTTATCTGCCTACTCTGCTCAGACTGCTCATCCCATCCTAAGCACCATGACAGATCAGGACTCAACTGTTCCGTCAGAAACCGATCCGCAAACTCGAGATTCCGTGAAAGCGCCCAGTTTTCAACAGGCGATGGAAATTGCCGCTGTCTGGCTCCAGCAATGGGACCAAGAAGAAATCAGTGACGAAGTCATTGCTGATCGCGCAGGCGAGCTTATGGCAAGTCGCGATGGAGCACGAGGCTTTTTTGTGATCAGCCTGGCTGGCGACAGTGCCCTGATGGATCGATTGCCTGAAGCCCTTGTGGCCAAACTGCGTTCCTGCGGTGAAGGAGTTGTGGATCTCACCGTTCGCAACCTGGCAATGAGCGCAGCGATGGTGGTACACCACCGCAAGCAATCGGATGACTTGCAAGCTGCAGGTTCAGAGCGAGTCAACCTGCGCTGCACCGAGTTGCTGCGCCAACTCGAACCCCATAGTGTTAAAGCACGCTTGGAAACCTTGTTGGCAGCAGCAAGCAACAATCAAGGCAGCGATGTGGCCTTTCTGGATCGTTGGGGATACGACGCCAACCAGAAAACAGCGATTACACGGGCGATTGAAGAAGTAGCAAACTAATTCAAATTTTTGACTCAGAACAAAAGCGACATTTGCATCCCTAAAACCAAAGCATCCGGCACCAAACCTGTCCCTGAAGGGTTGAACACCATCTGAAGATTAGGCTGAACGGTGATGTTGTCACCTAAAGCAAACTGATAGCCCAATTCAATAATCGATTCCCATACTTGGTCTGTTGGAACCGATGAGCTCCATCTGGCATGAGAAAAACCCAGCACCACCGTATCGTCTGGGCGATTACGAAACAATCCTTTTCCGACCCAACCAGCGGCATAAAACATTGGAATCTGCTGCACATTGGAATTCAATCCAAGCGATGCATTCGCCCAAAGCTGACCATCCAATACGAGCTTGTTAAGGGTCATCGGCACCGACACCAATCCATACACACCATTGTTGTCCTTAGAAACTTGAAGGGGATCATTCACAAGAGGAAAATCCCATCGCCCTAACCAACCACCCAACTGAAGTCCAGGGATCGGGAGTCCAGACACATAATCGAAATCTTTTTCATCTTCTGGAACCCTTTCCAAGCCTCCATGCTCTGCCTTTTTAACAGGAATTGAGGATTGCTTTGCGAAGGGAATATCAACCTGTAAAAACTGAGCAAGACCATCTGCAGACGGAGAGATCTGGAGATCAACTCCATGATATCCAGGTTCAAATCCTTTCGGATTGATTTGATAGATTCCATAGCGCAAGGTATGACGTTCCCGATCACCTAAATGAAGCACGGCTCCATACTGATTAGCGGGATAGGCCGCCACGGGAAGGGAGTTAGGCACACCCCAGATTTGACCACAAAAGCCATTATTACTGTAATAACAAAGCAGCGGCGATGAAGCAAAGTCATCAAATGTTGCCATTTTTCCAAGCTTTACTTTGAGCAAACCCGCTTCACTTTGATTGCGTTCAACCCAAAGGCCAGCGAGTCTAAAAGTTTGCCCATAACCAAAGATTTGCTGAACAGACTGAGCATTTGGAATCTTTTCCGACAAGCTCGTTCCGGAGCGTTGCGACGCATTGATGACCAGCGTCCATGCATCAAATTCATCCCATTCGGATTCAGGACGATTCAATCCAGAGGAAAAACTTGTATTGAAAGAAATATTGTGAGTGTATGTAGCCCTTTGCCGCAAACCTCCGGAGAGATTGCCATTGATCTCATTCACGTATCCCAACGAAATCGAAACCCAGTCGGGGAGATTCAACCAGTTATGCAACAGCGGTTGAGGCGTCACTTTCCATACAACAGGTTCGGAGTTTTTGGCCTCTTTTGCCCGCAGAAGCTGAGGTTCTAGGGGAGACATCAGGGCCAGCACAGCGATGAGAAACGTTGTGCCAAAACGCGTGAAACCACCAGGAACCAACGGAAACCTCATCCACAAAAACTGAACACGTCAGACCATATCCTCAAGTTCCCGCCCCTTAGTTTCCCGCACCATGAATAGAACAAAGAAAAATGAAATCGCAGCAGCCGTGGCATAAAGGCCATAGGCAAGAGACGGACCTGACGACTCAAGAAAGACAGGGAACGTGGTGGAAATCACAAAATTGGCCAACCAATTCACGGTGGCAGACAACCCCAAGGCGAGAGCACGAATGCGGTTATTGAACATCTCTCCCAAGAGAACCCACATCACCGGCCCCCAAGAGAAGCCAAACGCAAAAACGAAAACGTTGGCTGAAATCAAGGCCACCCATGAGGAAGCACCGGAAAGAACAGGGGCGCCATTCACGATCGGAGCTCCGGCAAAGGCCCAACTCATCAGCCCCAAGCTGATCGTGATCACGACAGAACCTATCAATAGCAAAGGACGCCGCCCCAATCGATCAATCGTGAGAATCGCCACGAATGTCGTGACTACATTCGTGACTGAAGTAATCACCGTGATGATCAAGCTATCCGTGGTACTAAAACCCACGGACTTCCACAATGAACTTGAGTAATAAAAGATAACATTGATCCCCACAAACTGTTGAAACATTGCAAGTAATATTCCTGTCCAAATAACAGGTAAAAACAAGGTTCGCCTTGAGAAAAGATCAGTGATTGAGCTCCCTTCATGGTTGCCAAGACTGAACTGAATTCGATCAATCACCGGCTGTGTTGGCTCGCCGAGGGTTTTGCTGATCACCACACGGGCCTGCTCAATCCGACCTTTTTGCACCAGATAGCGGGGACTCTCTGGTATTTGCAAAACCATGGCCCCATAAATCACAGCAGGAGCCAGCTCAGACATCAACATCCATCTCCATGCAGCCATCGGCCCTAACGCCGACAAAGGGTTTTGATCTGGGGTGGCAAGAACCAATAAATAGTCAATTAAAAGCGCAATAAAAATCCCCAGCACAATGGCCAATTGCTGCAACGACCCCGTGCGGCCACGCATCTCCGCTGGTGAGATTTCAGCGATATAGGCAGGCGCAAGCACACTGGCAAACCCCACAGCCACCCCCCCAATCACGCGCCAGGCCACCAGATCAATCAATCGGGGTGCAAGCGCAGAGCCCAGGGCACTAACAACAAACAAAATCGCCGCAAACCACATACTTCGGCGACGCCCAATCCCATCAGCAAGCCAACCAGCACCCAAGGCACCTGCTGCAGACCCCAGCAGGGCTGACGACACCGCGAGTCCAAGATTCACGGCAGACGTATTGAATGTGGACTGAATGGCAGACACCGCCCCATTGATCACGGCCGTGTCATAACCAAACAGAAAGCCGCCTAAGGCGGCGGCAATTGCGATTCGCAGAATGAATTGGACCCGTTGATTCCCTTGATCATTCCCCGTTGGCCCTGCACTCTTCTTGCGCATGAATGGCCTCGCCAAGCTCGAACTCTCAATAGAGCAAAGGGGCCTTCACTGCGCCTTAATTCATTACAGGTTGACACACACTGTGCATAAAAAATCCCGGACAAAGCCGGGATTGAAAAAATGAATTGCAAGTAAGTGTTACCGCTTACGGAAAATCAGTTGCGACGACCACCACCCTGAAGGGCAATGATCAAACGCAGGATGAAGATGAACAGATTGATATAGGTGAGATACATTCCCAACGCACCTGCGAGATATTGATCATCGCGATAGGTGCGAGGCATTGTGTAGAAGTCCACGAATGCCATTCCCACAAACAACACGGTTCCAAATCCTGCAATCGCAAGATTGGTAGCTGCAAAGATCCCAGGAATAAAGAAACCAGCAACAAATATGCCGACCATTGCGATCAACAGGCCGATCAAGCCAAAGCCCACCACTGCAGTGAGCGCTTGACCCACGCTGTCACTCATGCGCCGACCAACGATGGAGGCAATCGCAAAGGTGAGGCCCGTCGCGAGCGCAGCGATGCCAATTGAAGCAACACCGGCAACCGCAACGGCTTGCACCACCAGACCGGTAAGCGTGAAGCCCGTAAGCAAACTAAAGGCAGCCATCAACGGCAAGGCAGTGCCGTTATTGCCTTTTTTGGCAGCATTCTGTGCAACAAAGAACAGAATGAACCAAGGAATAATCGCAACCAACGACAGCCCATTGAAAGCTGGACCCATGGCAGCCATGGTGGACATGCCACCAAGTACACCTGCGGCGGTGAGCACCATGCCGCCGCCCACATAAGGCAGGGCTTTATTGACAACATTGGGGCCAATAAGAGCACTGGATTGTGCCTCGCGGATGGCCTCTTGAAAATTACTGCTGGCAGGCATGCCTTTCACTGAAGACTGAACATATCCTGGCAGCGCTTTCAACCAATAGCCCGCAGTTGAAGTGTGGATCCCCCTATCGATTTCAAGCAGATCGATTCTTAGCAGGTGGAACAACAAGCCTGCCGTACTGATCCCTACTCAGGGCCTGGAGCAGGCTGATACCAGCACCTGCTTATGGGTGAGCTTGTTCATCAAAGCTGGCATAGGCCTCCACCACGCGTTGCACCAGCGGGTGGCGCACCACATCAGCTGCGGTGAGATGGCAAACAGCAACACCGGCCACCCCGTCCATCACCTGAGCCGCTTCCACCAAACCACTCAACTGCCCAGGTTGTAGATCCTGCTGCGTGACATCACCGGTCACCACCATGCGTGAGCGCTCCCCTAAACGCGTAAGCACCATTCGCATCTGGGCTGGCGTTGTGTTTTGAGCCTCATCGAGAATCACAAACGCACCGGCCAGGGTGCGACCTCGCATATAAGCCAAGGGAGCCACTTCAATCACACCTCTCTCGAGCAAAGAGGTGGTTTTCTCAGCTCCAAGCAGGGCATGAAGAGAGTCGTAAAGGGGCCTGAGATAGGGATCAATTTTTTGCTGCAAATCGCCGGGAAGGAAGCCAAGACGTTCGCCAGCCTCAACAGCTGGCCGCGTCAGGATCAGGCGCTCAACCTTTCGATCCATGAGCATGCGCACAGCCAATACGGCCGCGAGAAAGGTTTTTCCCGTACCGGCGGGCCCGAGCGCAAACGTGAGGTCATGGCGCTCCATCGCATCCACGTACTTCTTCTGACGCAAGGTGCGCGGGCGCAACAGGTTGCCCTTTTGGCTGCGGGCGAGCACCTGATCGCCCATGGCGACATGATCCTCAGTTTGACCCGTATTTAAAGCACCGAGCGCTGATTGAAGGTCAACCTGAGACACCGCTTGGCCGTCCTGCCAGATCGGCCGAACCAACTCAACCACCGCTGCAGCACGTTCGATCTGGACAAGACTGCCTGACATTTCAAGCTGAAGACCCCTCATCACAAGAGATGCACCAGTCAGGGCCTCCAGTTGATGCAGGGTCTGTTCAGCCGATCCTGCTAAGGCAAGAGCGGCTTCAGAATGGGGGAGATCAAGGACGAAGCGACCTGTTGCGGCAGCTTCGGGCATGGGTTTGATCAGCTTTCGGTGGACTCAGTGGCTGCTGCTGCTTCTGCAGCCTTGGCTTCTGCCGCATCTTTCGCAGCCTGCTTCACCGCAGCTTCGCGGGCAGCAGTCTGCTTCAGCTTGCCAATGGTCTCAGCGGGTCGCACTTTCTTTTCGAGCAGTCCGCCCTTCTCGAGCAGGAACCGAACGGCATCAGTGGGTTGAGCACCCTGGCTGAGGCGCACACGCAAGGCCTCAGCGTCGAGCCGGGTCTCCTTGGTGCGTGGGTTGTAGAAACCCAGCTCCTGAAGGGGGCGGCCATCTCGGCGTGACGTGCTGTTGCAGGCCACGAGGCGGAAACTCGCTTCCCGCTTCTTACCGAACCGCTTCAGGCGGAGCTTGATCATCGTGGCGCTTGCTTAAAGGTGGAATTCAGCGCAACAGAAAATCGCGCTAAGAAACCAACTTACCGTGCCGCGGACTCAAAGCTGGCCAAAACCCTTCTTCTTTTTGTATGGACGCTGCCTGCGGGGAGCCGCTCCAGGCTGCCCAGCGGGCATACCACCACCCATTCCAGGCAGCCCCGGCATTCCTGGCATGCCGCCACCCATTCCAGGCATTCCAGGTATCCCGGGCATGCCTGGCATGCCGCCACCTTTGGTCATCTGCTGCATAAATCCGCGCATTTTTTGAAAATCCGCGAGCACCTTGTCAACATCCGCCGCTTGGTAGCCACTCCCAGAGGCAATCCTTCGGCGTCTCGAGGGTTGAGCCGCTAACAACTCGGGCTGGGTGCGCTCCGCGGCTGTCATCGAACCGATCATCGCTTCGATTTTTATTAATTGCTGCTCTCCCTGCTTCAGCATGCCGTCGTCGATTTTGTTCATTCCCGGGATCATTTTCATCAACCCACCAAGGGAGCCCATGCGCTTGATCAAGCGCATTTGCTGCAAGAAGTCGGAAAAATCAAACGACGCCTCCTGCAGCTTTTTCTGCATTTTTTCAACGTCAGCGAGTTCAACCTCCTTCTGCGCCTTCTCAACCAGCGTGAGCACATCGCCCATCCCGAGGATGCGACTCGCCATCCGCTCGGGATGGAAAGGCTGGAGAGCCTCAACTTTTTCGCCAGTACCGATGAATTTGATCGGCTGACCGCTCACCTTGCGAATCGAAAGGGCCGCGCCACCGCGGGAATCACCATCGAGCTTGGTGAGCACAGCTCCGGTGATCCCAACCTGATCGTGAAAGGCACGAGTGAGCTCAGCCGCCTCCTGGCCAATCATCGAATCCACCACCAACAGCACCTCATCGGGCTGCACGGCGCTGCGAATCCGCACCATCTCCTCCATCATCGCGGAGTCGATTTGCAGACGGCCAGCGGTATCGACCAACAGGGTGTCGTAACCCTCCTCTTTGGCCTTCGCTAAACCGGCCGCTGCGATGTCCTCAGGCTTCGCCTCAATCCCAAGACTGAAAACATCCACACCGATCTGAGCGCCGAGAGTCTTCAACTGCTCAATCGCAGCAGGGCGGTACACATCGGCCCCAACCATCAAAGCCTTACGCCCTTGATCCTTGAGGTGGAGCCCCAACTTGGCCGTCGCCGTGGTTTTACCTGCCCCCTGCAAACCAGCCATCAACACAACCGTGGGCGCTTGATCGGCCTGCGCGAGCGGGGCATTACCGCCACCCATCACCTCGACCAGCTGCTCATGCACAACCTGAATGAACTTCTGGTCGGGCGTTACACCGCGAACAACCTCTGCTCCGACTGCTTTCTCGCGGATTTCGGAGACAAAATCCTTGACCACCGGCAGACTCACGTCCGCATCGAGAAGCGCCCGCCGCACCTCCTTTAGCGCCCCCTCCACATTCGTTTCAGAGATTGTGTCTTGGCCTCTCAGCCCTTTGACGGCATCTTCAAAACGGGCTGAAAGCTCGTCAAACATGGAGGGAGTCCGCGTAGCACTTCAGTCAACTCTAAAAGTCTTGCCCCTTACTTGAACTCGATCGGTTCATCCAGAGACAGCACCCGAACAATGTGGTTAGCCAGGGATGTAAGCCTGCAAGCGCCAACCATCAGGATCTCGGCCAAGGATGTAAGTCACCGGCAAGTTACCAGCGGGTGTCTCATCCAAAACCTCACCCTGATCATTCAGGGTCTGATCGCGGTATGTGAGTTGGGCCCTCACTTCAATGCGAGACGGCGTTGTGCTCACTGTCTGAATCGAGGTGATCGAAGCTTGGACCTTTTGGACAAGGCCATCTCGCAACAAGGCGGCTTGTTGATCACGTACGAGACCAACAAGAACAGGGCGGGCCACCGCAGCCAGGGATTCGGTATCACCGTTTTGGAGCAATGCCGTTGCCTTCAGATCAAGCCATGTCTGGAGCAGGGCTTGCAGCTGAACCTCACTGGGCTGATCCACCGCTAAGGGCGAAATGCGCTGATTAGCCTTGGGGAGCTCCTGCTTGAGGGTGGCCTTCGGCTCAGAAGACAGGACATCCGAGGTGGGCAGGCCATCCTCAGTGGAATTCGTTATTGAGGTGATTGCTGATTCCTGCTGCGCCTGACGCCTCAGCCCCACAAGGCTGAATCCCGCCACCACGAGCACTACAACAACCCCTGAGCCGATTAACACAGAACTCCTGGGTTGTGGCCATGAGGTCCGATTCACCGACAGCCGAGAGAGCGACAGCCGAGGCAGGGACAGCCGAGACAGTGACAGCTTCGACATCGAAAGACGCGACAGTGACTGTCGCGTCAGGGTGCGGCGCGACTGTGAGAGCCGGTTCAAGGACGAGCGAAGGATCTCCAGATTCGTCCAGACCAATGGAATGATCCGGCCCAGCCCAAGTCCTCTGGCCTCCTTCTCCCCAGGAGCTGAGCTCTCCTCAGGGACGGGGGCGACGTCGCCTAAAGACAGGGGCATGGTGCCCTCGGGATCAAGGCCGAGTGGAGGGAGATTGCCGAAGTTCCAATCCATATCGGGAACTGGTGTTGCAGACGGATCGGGAGAAACCACGCTTCGCCCTTCCTTGCGCTCAAGGCGCTCCACATACGCCTGCACATCGCGATCAGCGAACCAAGCTTCAAGGTCAACGACCTGGGCATCCACATCGCGATATCCAGGGAGAACATCCCTTCCCAGCCAGCTGCGGCAGTAATCAAAAAGGGCGGCGAGATCGTCACTGGGGTGGTTCGCCAGCCATTCCTGCAGATCCGCATCCGAACTGGCATGGACGTGTTCCAACGCCCGGTCCACATCACCGAGCAATAAATCCATGCATCCCAGCAATGGATTGAGATCTAAACCAACAAGAACCAAGGCTTGCAGTTTGCCGCGGGCGTCCTGAATACGCTCAGGCTTGCGTTGAGAAAATCCAGCGGCTGCCAAGGCCATCACGGAAAGGAAGCTGGCATCAGACGAGCCAAACTGCTCCCAACGCCCATAAAGATCGACTTGCTCTTGAACGGTGAGAAACCGGCGAATCTGCTGAAAAAACAACTCAAAACTGCCCTGGTCCATGCCAGCCGTCATCAATTCGGCAGCACCCCCCTCCAGGCCACCGCGATTTTGAACGAACGTTTCCAACATCACCATTCCTTCCTGCCGGGCTGTTTGCTCCGCCAGGTCACGGCTCAGCAGATCCAGAATTCGGTAAGGGGTGAGGTGCTCTAGATCCGTTTGCAGCCGCTGTCGATGATCGGGAAGCTTGCCCATGCGCTGGAGCAACTGCAGCCCCTCCGTCAGCAGACCGGCAGCGGATTCATAGCGACGTTGGTCCTGATCTTGGCGGGCCGCATCCCGGCAAGACAGTGCCGCCAACAGGGCAAGGTCCGACTCTCGACCGCTTCCCAGGGCAGGCGCCTGGGGAGGTTGTAGAACCTGGCGGGTGAGCTGAAAGGTCTCGTGTGGGGCGTTGGCTTCCCACAGCAACATCAATCCAGCGACCTCCCGGCTGGACGGCATTTCCAGCCCCGCGGTCTCTTCCGGATGATCACGGACCAATTTGAGCAGGGTGCTCTCGTAGTCCTGCCGTCGCGCCGCATCGCTCAGTAGGTCGGCAGAAAGCCGCAACAATTCAGCCCTCTGCATGAGGACCTCATGGGTGAAACCCTGATCGGGGCAGCGATCGAGACGCAACTGCAGCGTCCGCAACACCGACTCGGTTTCAGCTGAAGGGCTGACGCCCAGCAGGCGGAAATGATCGATGGGCAATTCCACCAGCGTTGCGCTCGTTAGCAGTGAGACTTTAGGCAGCGAAAGGGGTTTTGCCCATTGCCTCAACACGGCCCCTTAAAGTTCGTTGTGAAAGAGGTGGTGCCATGAGTCAGGACATCGCAGTAAGCACAGCTGCAGGCATCGATCACAAGCTTGCGAATGGGGCGTCCCCAGTGGGAGCTCACGCCGAGCGCTTATCGTCTCTCGTGACGACAAAAAGAGCGAGCGTGGACCGTGAGACGGGCCTGAGGCTCTACCGGGACATGACCCTCGGTCGGCGTTTTGAAGACAAATGCGCTGAGATGTACTACCGCGGCAAGATGTTTGGTTTTGTTCACCTGTATAACGGCCAAGAGGCGGTGTGTACTGGTGTGATCGGCGCCATGAAGCGTCAGCACGACTGGTTTTGCAGCACCTACCGCGATCACGTGCATGCCTTGAGCGCAGGTGTACCAGCCCGCGAAGTAATGAGTGAGCTGTTTGGCAAGGAAACCGGCTGCAGCAAGGGGCGTGGCGGCTCGATGCACCTGTTCTCAAAAGCCCATCATTTATTGGGCGGCTTCGCGTTCATCGGCGAAGGCATTCCCGTTGCTTTAGGCGCTGCATTTACCAGTCGCTACAAGCGTGATGCCATGGGTGATTCCAGTAGCGACTCCGTCACCGCTGCCTTTTTTGGAGACGGAACCTGCAACAACGGGCAATTCTTTGAATGCCTGAACATGGCCCAACTTTGGAAGCTACCCATTTTGTTTGTGGTGGAAAACAACAAATGGGCGATCGGCATGGCCCACGATCGCGCCACCAGTGATCCGGAAATCTGGCGCAAAGCTGCTGCCTTCGGGATGGCTGGAGAAGAAGTGGACGGCATGGATGTGCTCGCCGTACGCGCCGCCGCAGAACGGGCCATCGAACGGGCGCGAGCCGGTGAAGGCCCGACCGTTCTTGAATGCCTGACCTACCGCTTCAGGGGCCACTCACTGGCCGACCCTGATGAGCTCCGAGCCGAGGAAGAAAAGCAATTCTGGGCCAAGCGCGATCCCCTCAAAGCCTTTGAGCGCGATCTGGTTTCCGATGGTTTGGTCAGTGCTGATGAGCTGCGCGCGATCGAAAAAGAGATCGATGCTGAAGTTCAGGACTGCGTGGAATTTGCCCTTAATGCACCCGAGCCAGACACCTCGGAACTGACGCGCTACATCTGGGCGGAAGACTGAGGCTCAGCCTGCTAGAAACCGTGCAATCTCGCCTGGTCTGACGCTGCGCGAAACACCAGGGCATGACGCTTAACCAAAGAGTCAAGAGCGTCATACCCTCCTCCAATCACGCTGGCGACAGGGATCTGACGACGCAGACATGCATCAAACACGAGATGATCACGTTGCAAAAGTCCTAGATCAGACAAGCAAAGCCGGCCAAGGCGATCGTCTCGATGCGGATCAACTCCAGCGTTGTAGAGAACCAGTTCGGGCTTGAAGCGATCAAGGAGTGAAGGAAGCGCCTCACCAATGGCAGCCACATAAGCCTGATCCTCAACGCCATCTTCAAATGGCAAATCGCAGTCGCTGCTCTGCTTCCGAGACGGAAAGTTGGAGGCAGCATGAGCAGAAAAGGTGAAGACCCGTGAGTCGTCAGCAAAGATCAGCGCTGTGGCATCGCCTTGATGCACATCCAAATCCACAATCATTAAGCGCGTTAGACGCCCCTCATCCAGAAGGACCCTGGCTGACACCGCAATGTCATTGAAGATGCAGAAACCACTGCCGTAATCAGGGAAGGCATGGTGCGTACCACCAGCGAGATGGCATGCCACACCGTGCTCAAGAGCCAACCTTGCCGTGAGCAACGTTCCCCCAACCGCTAACCAGGTGCGTTGCACCAAGGGTGTGGTAGCCGGAAGACCAATCCTTCGCTGGGCTTGACGATCGAGCTTGCCCCGCGCAAACGCCTCGTGATAACGCCGCTGATGCACCGTTTCGAGCCAGCGGCGTGGCACTGGAAGAGGGGCATGAATCTGATTCGATTCAGCAAGACCCAACTCGCTAAGAGCCGCAAACAACATCCTGAACTTCGCCATCGGGAAGCGATGGCTAGACGGAAGAGGCGCGCTGTAGGCCGGGTGATAAACGAGAGGAATGGCCACTAGCTTTCAAAGCTCTTCAATATTTTTGATTGAAATCAAACAACCGCATCAACCAGCTGCGTAGCGACTAATAGTGGATGGAGATAACTTGATTGGTTGTCTACTGCGCACTCTTCTCTTCGTAGCACTGGGCCTATCGTCAGTAGCCTCAACCATGACTGCGGATGTGCGACGCAAGCAAAAGTTCAAAGCTACGCAGAGAGGGTTTGCGGGACAAATCTGAAAACAGGAACTGCTGAAGAACCTTCGGCAAAGAAGCGCTGTGTCTCTGGATTAATCAAGTTGGAAATAAATGCTTTTAAGGTCGCTGTACCAAGCATCCAAAAATGCAAGCAGGAAGTAAATTTCTTCTCATGCATCAGAGGACACACCACAGATACATCAATGATTAAATAAGCAGCCAGGGAACATGGACGAGAAATCAAAACGATGCCTACGACTCCTCACCATCTCGACAGTCCGAGGCTAGAGATGCTAGGGGGAAGCAATCCAACAAGACCTTGGGCAAAGACCTATTCATTGCTCAAACAATTCTAAAACCTGGGGATGCAAAGGCAGAAATTTATATAGCTATTACCAAATTAAAAACGAATTAGTGGTGATATGCCAGGGCTTTCACAATGATGATATTGTTGAATTGATTGAAACCCTTAAGCATGAGGGATGGCATCCAGTTCAACAACGTTGCCACAACTTATCACTTTATCTCAATGATCAGCAAATCGCAGCACCCCTTCCACAATGTGATGCAATCAACGTACACAGCTATCACCCAAAACAACGACGTTTAGAAAGCGAGGCAAAGGTGATAGCAAAGATCAATGATGCACAGTGGATTCAATTAGTCAAAGATGAATGCAAAGGGAAAGAGAAAAGACCCTACAAGCCGGATCTAGGCTTTACATATTCAATATTTTAAACACAACAAAATACGAGCAAAACAAATACAACTAATGTCAATGCAATAATAGCAGTTAATGAATACCTATAGCAAGTACGAAGTGCTCGAATCAACGATCTATTCTTTGAAGAGCCGGATGGTCACAATTTTGTCCAGCCCTTCGTGAGCACAGCTCAGGCAGACAGCCGTTTTTACACGTTTGAAACGCGGAGGTATGAGAACTGGGGTTGAGCAGATTCGGCAGGGGAGGTGGCCTCTCTTTGCAGGGGTATTTTCCATTAGCTGAACTTTGAGATCCACAGTTCTGCAATGAGGTCGTCGTCAAGATCACAGTGCTGACGCACGAACTCCTCAGCCTCACTCCTAGTCGGCTCTATCTCCAGCCGCCTGTTGGCCAACATCAACAGATTGGAAGCCAAGTGACTAACAAGAGAGTCTCTGGATGCGGCATAGCCATCAGCATTGCTGGGTTCGATGCCGTTTTCATATTCCTGTTTGATCTGGAACCGCAGGTTCCTGTCAAAGACAAGCTCTGAAGCTTCACGCCAAACCGTGGTGCTCTTACTGGCAGCACGACTCTTTCGGAACTGAGCGATCAAATAAGCAAAAAACGCTGAGAGAACAAGGCAAGCAAGCGCACTCATCAGATCCCAGTGTCACCACCAATGTGATCAGCTTCTGTCTTAAAGGACTGCTCTAGATGCTCGACAAAGCGCTCAAGCAGATCCTGTCGCTGATGTATCTCTATCTCTTGCTGGTGGCTTACCTCATCCATTTGCTGCTGGCCGCCATTCATCATCTCCGTATAGGTGAGTGCTCTGGGTTTTGGAGACTGATTGGATTCGGCCAAGCGCTACTAAGGGGGGTTAATGCAGAAATGTTTGAAGTCTTCCCATAAAAATGGATCAAGCAACAATCTCAGAGAGGCGGTCGTCTAAGTAGATCCCTAGGTTCATTCTCTTTTCCACCTCGAGGGGTGTAGATCAAAACGAAGAATTGCTGCCGTTTGAAACATTCAATAGCAATTTGTCCATCACTTTCAAAGAGCTAAATACAAGCTCAGATGGCTAGAAAGCAGAAGTTCTCTGAAGATCTCGTGATAGGCGATAAAGACTGCTGAGATAGACATTTGAGACCAGCCACAGACTCATCAATCAATCAATCAGAACGTAGGCGACATCCGACGGGTGAGATTACGCAACTTACGCAGCGATTTCAATTCAACCTGGCGGACGCGTTCACGCGAAACATCGAGCAAACGGCCAATTTGAGCCAAGGTGTGGCGCTCATTGCCGTTTAAACCAAAACGCAGGGTGAGCACGTGTTGCTCCTGCTCACTGAGATGGCTCAACCAGCGGCCAAGTTGTTCATGGTGAATGCGCTGCTCGACTTTATCGAGAGGCTCCTCCGCTGAAGAATCGGCAATCAAATCACCAAGGAAACTGCGGCCATCCTCTCCATTCACAGGAGCATCGAGACTGCTTGTGGTGAGAGCTTGGCGCAGCAAGGAGTCGAGCTCCTCAAGAGGCATATCCAGCGCTTCTGAAATCTCAAGGCGGCTCGGCATTGCTCCGAGCTTGTGCGCAAGATCCAGACTCACTTTGCGAATGGTGGTGAGACGCTCGCTCAAGTGCACCGGCAAGCGAATAGTGCGTGACTGGCAAGCGATTGCCCGAGTCATGCTCTGGCGAATCCACCAAAATGCGTAGGTCGAAAACTTATATCCACGGGTTGGATCAAATTTCTCAACAGCCCGTTCCAAGCCAAGGGAACCTTCTTGGATGAGATCGAGAAGCTCAAGGCCTTTGCCTTGATATTTCTTCGCGACACTCACAACCAGACGAAGGTTTGCCTTCATCATCCGCTGCTTAGCGCGCTGACCAACGCGAATCATGCGGCGATCCTTGGAGCTGAACTCCTCGCTGTCAGGAGCAACAGAGCCGTCCTGCGTCAGCTCCATAAACTTCTGAACCTGATTTCCAAGCTCGATTTCTTCAGCAGCGGTCAGCAGTGGTATTCGGCCAATTGTCGATAGGTACCAACTAATCGGATCACTGCTTCTGCGTCTCTGGGTCTCGGAGGTCCGAGCTGTTGAGGAAACCATGTCAACTCGTCTCTTTGGCGTGGAGAGATTTTGCTATGAAAAAACGATAAACCCAAATGCTTCAGCAACCCTTCAGATTCGTGAAAGGAAAACGACACAATTGCGCGTTTTTAATTGTGTGCATTCGGAAACTTCTTCAATTTTTTAATAATTAATTCGCACAAATCCTACGGGTGAGTTCAGCAAGAGTTTTGGCAATCTCACTGGCACTACTGGCAGTTTCACTCGTTCGTGACGCCTCGGCATGCAACAAAGCCGCAGCGGCAAGAGCGGTTCCCCGCGGCTCCTGTCCACAAGCCAGGCAACGCGCCCCCCAGCCAACGGCAAATCCAGCCAACAGATCACCCAGGCCCGTACGAGCCACCTGCTCCGACGTATCAACGAGTTGATGCACCACACCATTCGGATCGGCAATTAACGAGTGAGCCCCCTTAAGCAGTACAACCGCTCCGCTTTCTGCCGCAGCCCATTGCGCGCACTCCAGCGGTTCCCGCCCAATGAGATCAGGAAACAGTCTTTCAAATTCACTCCGATGCGGGGTGATCCAGGTTGGGAACTCGCGCTCACAAAGCCAGCGCCAGCCGTGCTTTGAAGCGGCCAAGGCATTGAGCCCGTCGGCATCCAGTACGAGTAGCCCTTCAAAGGACACCAAGGGCTCTGCCCAGGCATCCCACTGCCCGTCTAGCGCTCCAAGACCAGGCCCCAGCAAAAGCGCATCCAAACGGGAGAGATCAGCATCAGCTAGCCATGGCCCCCAAGCCAATCCCCCCGATGCGGTAGCCGGCAATCCAGCCGACAGCACCAACTCAGGAATCCATTGCCAGATCGCATCCGCGACGGCCTCAGGCAACGCAGCTTTCAGACTTCCCACCCCACTGGCCATGGCCCCATATGCCGTCAGGAGTGCTGCGCCGCGATAGCTATCGCTTCCTGCCATCAACAGCACACGGCCGCGCTGGTATTTCATCGCCGTTGGCGCGTCTTGGGGAACCGGCAGAGTCGCCAGATCCTTTGCCATCACCCGCAGCACAACCGCTGACTCGAGTCGCTCGATCAACTGGGGGGGAACACCTGGATCCAAGCGATGCACCCGCCCCACGTTGGCCAGAGCTGCGTCCTGAACCAACCCCCGTTTCACCAGGCCCACGCACAACGTGTCGGAGGCCACCGCCCCACCTCCGACCTCCATCCAGCCGTGGTTGGAATGCATCCCCGCAGGCACATCCAAGCTGATCAGCCGGCCCGGCTGAACACGCTCGCGTTCGCTGAGCAAAAACGCCAATCCTTCGGCGAGCGGACGATGTTGTCCCAAGCCAAACAGAGCCTCCACCCAGAGAGCTGAATCCCTTGGATCCGGCTCCGTCTCCAAAACAGTTGTGCCAAGCCACTCGAGATGACGCCAATGCGCTTGGGTGAGCGCTTGCCGGAGCGGCAGCGGGGCCCACAGCCTTACCTCCACTCCGGCATGCAGCAGTCGTCTCGCCACCACCAACCCATCACCACCGTTATGGCCAGGTCCCACCAACACCAACACGCCCTGCTCCAGACGCTTTCGCCTCTGAAGACACCAATCAGCCATCGCCTGGCCAACGGTCTCCATCAAGGCGGCAACGGGCAAACCACTCCCCAGCCATTCCTGCTCCAAGGCCAACATTTGTTCGGCGCTGACGAGCCAGTGCTCCGCATCAAGGGAAGGCCAGACCAAGCCAAAAACACCCGGGCCCTCACTATGGAGTCATATTGCGATGCCCGCCCATGTCGGCCGAGGCCATGAAGAGCGCCCTCACAACAACCCCAGCCGGTGCCGAGGCCCTGGAGCGATTGCGCCAATGGCCTGGTGAGCATCGTGTGGCCGTCGGCCTTTCGGGTGGGGTGGACAGCTCACTCACTGCAGCATTAATGGTGGAAGCCGGCTGGGAGGTGGAGGGGCTCACGCTTTGGCTGATGAGCGGTAAAGGAGCATGCTGCGCCGAAGGCCTGGTGGACGCTGCCGGAATCTGTGAACAGCTCGGGGTGCCCCACCACGTGGTGGATTCAAGGGATACGTTCGTTCGCGAAATCGTTCAAGGATTGGTTGATGGCTACCGGGCTGGCATCACACCCCTGCCCTGTTCGAAATGCAACCGGTCGGTGAAATTCGGGCCGATGATCGCCTGGGCCGAACGGGAACGCAATCTTCCCAGGATCGCCACAGGCCATTACGCCCGCATCCGTCTGGACAGGGAAGACGGCCGCTGGAAGCTGTTGCGAGGTCTCGACAGCCGCAAAGACCAGAGTTATTTCCTCTATGACCTGCCTCAGGAGGTCTTGGCACGCGTGGTCTTCCCACTCGGTGAACTCACTAAAGCCGACACCCGACTTGAAGCCGGGCGCCACGGATTACGCACCGCCGACAAGCCAGAAAGCCAAGACCTATGCCTGGCCGATCACCACGGATCCATGCGCGCGTTCCTCGATGCCTACCTTCCGCCACGGGACGGCGAAATCGTGCTGCAAGACGGAACGGTGGTCGGACAGCACGACGGCATTGAACACTTCACCATCGGCCAGCGCAAAGGCTTAGGAATTGCCTGGAGTGAACCACTTCATGTAGTGAAGCTCGATGCCGCCATGAACAAGGTGGTGGTCGCTACGAGGGCTGAAGCTGGCCGAACAGGCTGCGAGGTTGGTGCTGTGAACTGGGTCTCGATCGCCGCACCACCACTCGGTTCAGCCATGGAGGTGGAGGTACAAGTGCGTTACCGCAGCGAACCGGTGCGTGCCCATCTCACATGCATCGAAGCCAATGCTGACGATCGAGCCGGAGAGCGCCCTCATCGCTGCAAGCTCACCTTCAAGGAGCCGCAGTTTTCGATCACTCCTGGTCAAGGGGCGGTGTTTTACGACGGCGAGGCCGTGCTGGGCGGGGGCCTGATCGACTCGCCGATTTGATCAACACCAGCGACGAGGCTCCGATGATCAACAGCAGGGGCGCCTCTCCCCAGCGCACATAACCCGTCAAACCCTCTTTGGGTTGAAACGTCACCACCAAAAGGCCTGAATCAAACGACGCCAAGCGCTGTGAGACCTGTCCATTCGCTCGGATCATGGCCGTTGGACCGGTATTCGCTGTTGATAAAAGCGGTCTGGCCGTTTCCAAACTGCGCAGCTGGGCCAAAGCCAAATACTGCTGCTGAAGCAGACGGGGATAGGGGTCAAGGTTGGCCGCAGCAAGGATCCACTCCGCCCCATCAGCCACTGCGCGAGCTAACGCCGCTCCGTTGCTGATCTCGTAGCAGATGGCAACAGCAGCAGGTGGACCGCCCCAACGCCAAAGCCTGGATGGCTCTCCAGCCTCCAGGCCACCGATGGCCGAAAGGCCACTGAGGCCTGGCCAGGACGGAACCCACTCTCCCAATGGCACCAGTCGATGCTTATCAATTGAGGCCACCGGCGTGGTGTCGCCAGCCTCCACCAAAACCATGGCGCTGTGCTGACGTCCCCGCGACCAGCGGAACCCCCCGCTCATCAATGGAATCGGAGCCGGTGCGCTGAGGGAATCGTTGAGCGGCAACGTGCCTTCTGGTGCCAACAGCCAGTCCGCAGAAGCGGCATCAGCCTCTTGAAGCGCAGCTTGTAGGCGCCCAGGCAGATCACGTTGCCGTTGCGCAGAAAATTTTTCACGGGTGGGAATGGCGGGTTGCCAGAGGCCCACGCTGTAGCCCGCGAGATCGGATTGGCCCTCAATCGTTTGAGGGTTCTGCAGCAACCGGGCCCCCACTCCGTGAACAACAACAAGGCTCAGCAGGCCGCCCGCCAGCAGTCCAGGCCAACCCGACTCTCTGCGAGACAACGTGAACAAACGCCACAGCCACCAGCCGAGCAGCAGTTGCAGGGCGGCTAGTCCACCCTCACCAATCCAGCGACTCAACGCAGCAAGGGGTGGATCGGCCGGAAGCAAACTGCCACCGACTCCGATCCAAAACACTGGGCTTTGCGATAGGGCCACTTCCGCCAATCCCCACACAGCCGCGGCCAGCACGGCATGGGTCAAGCTTCCCCGCAAGGGCAGGCGGTTCACAAGACCACTCCAACAGGCCAGCAGTAGGGCAGCCAGCAGTGCACAGGCCAACCAGATCGCAGCAGCAACGGGCAGGCTGAGCCAGGCGGGAACCCCGATCCACATCATGGGATGCAACGCCAGCAACCAGCGATGGCTCACCAGGACGGCCACTCCCCCCCAGAGCGCGGAGGCCAGAGAACTGGGGGACGCGGCCCAGAGCAGCGCCAGAGCCGGCACCATCCACCAAGGGCCCGACACCGTCAGAGCAATGCCTGCAAGCACTCCCCCCAGCAGCCCCTGCAGGAGCACCAGAGATCGGTCATTTCCCATGGTCAGTAGCGGGAGATCAAGCCATCCTTAATCGAGACGTGCCCGTACGGCTATGGATACTGCTAATCCCCTGCAACAGCTCCTTCTTCGAGGGCTCGGCACCACCACGCTTGTTGCCGATCGGCTGCGTTACGTCACCCAGGAATGGGTGAGCAGCGGCCGCCTTGATTCAACCCATGCCTCGGCCCTTGTGGACGATGTGCTCAAGGCTTTGCGGGGCGAAACGCCAGAACTCGAACAGCAGATAGGCCGCAACCTCGAACGCAATCGCGACAACATCATTCAGGACATCGGTTTGGCCAGTCAGAGAGAACTGGATGAGCTGCGCGGGAGAATCGATCGCCTTGAGCAGCAGTTACGCCAGAAAGAGCGCGAGGAATGAACTGCAAGACTTGGAATGAATCGAGCAAAATTCTGTGCGCGAGATCTTGATCAGCACCGCTGTGTTTGTGTCCTGTCTGATGGTGGCATTCATCAGCCAACTGGTGTCGCCCTCCACGGTGATCGCCGCAATGCCATCCACCATTGCCAGCAGCAATGCGATGAATGTCCAAGCGGCTGTCGTTCAGGCCGTGGCCAATCCCATGGAACTCGACCCCGACAACCCCAACCCCACCCTGTTCGCGATGGCTCCCAATACCAACCTGGCTGATGCCTCAGCCCTCGGCGGTCCGATGGAAGCAGAGAAGCCTCAGGTCACGGCGAGTGGACTAAAAATCACCGATCTCGTTGTCGGCACTGGTGACGTAGCCAGCTCTGGACAGAACGTGGTGGTGAACTACCGCGGCACTCTCGAAGACGGCACGCAATTTGATGCCAGCTATGACCGCGGCACCCCGTTTGAATTTCCGCTTGGGGCCGGTCGGGTCATCAAGGGTTGGGATGAAGGCGTGCAGGGCATGAAAGTGGGCGGAAAGCGCAAACTGGTGATCCCCCCTGACCTCGGCTACGGCAAGCGCGGTGCAGGCCGCGTGATCCCTCCAAATGCAACCCTGATTTTTGAAGTCGAACTATTAGACATCAAAAAGTGATCCCTAGGAAGGTGATCTATAGGTAGGCTTGTCGAACCGAAAATTCTGTTTCAAACCCGATGCTTCGCTCGGCTCTATCAGCGATCATTCGCTCCTTGCCCGCTTCCACCGTTGAAGCCCACTGCGACGGACCCTGCGGTGTGTATGACCCTGCTTCAGCTCGTGTGCACGCTGAAGCAGTGCTCGCGATGACCAAAAAGCTCAAGGCGCTTGAAGCTCCCGCTTCAGCTGCAGACCACCACGCTGCTCTCAACACCTTTGCTCGCTTCGTTGCGGTCAAGGAAGATGAAGCTCAAAAGACCAAGAATGAACTCTTGATCCTTTGGACCGATTACTTCAAGCCCGAGCACCTGGCAACATTCCCCGATCTCCACGACACCTTCTGGAAAGCGGCAAAACTTTGCAGCGCCTGCAAGGTGCACATCGACCAAGGCAAAGCCGAAGAGCTTCTTGCCGCCGTTGAGAAAATCCATGGCATGTTCTGGCAGTCCAAAGGCCGCAGTGATGCTTGGGTAACCGCCTCCTGAGTCAGGTTCTGAGCTCTTCATCGGACGTTCAACCACCTCTTGCAGCAGTGAGTCTTCTCGACCTACTGCTGCTTTTTTGTGGTCGGCGACGCGTGATGC
Source organism: Synechococcus sp. ChBW.bin.23 (assembly GCA_037620855.1). Taxonomy (GTDB): domain Bacteria; phylum Cyanobacteriota; class Cyanobacteriia; order PCC-6307; family Cyanobiaceae; genus Synechococcus_C. The sequence goes on from JASJLK010000048.1 coordinate 21,139, forward strand.
AAGTGGATGGGTATTCGATGTGGCCAACGCTGAAACCCAAGGACCGCGTGATCTTGCGGCCTCTCAATCAACACTCAGAGCTTCCCGCTATCGGTACCATCATCGTTTGCATCCATCCCCAACAACCTTCACGACGGGTGATCAAACGGCTGAGCTGTGTAACAGACAATCAGCTCACCATTCTCGGTGACTGCCCAGATGCCAGCACAGACAGCCGGCAATGGGGAAGGATCCCGAAGGCATGCCTAATCGGAGAGGTTGTGGCCCTCGCCTCAACACCGTTAGAACAAATCAGCTGATGTTTTCTGGAGCCAGATCGCTCCTGTCACGATCGACAATCCACCGGTGCAGCCCACTAAAAGCGGCAGAAAACGAGCGCTACTACGCATCGTGAGCATGGAAAGTGTGCTCACCACCGCAAGCATCGCGCCCATCGATCCGCACAAATAAGCAACTAAATACAAAACGGCACCATGAACCGGCAGCGCAAGAGCTGGGATCACGGCCAACAAATGGCCTGCACCCGCTAATCCATGGAGCAAGCCAAGACCCGATGCCGCATGTGCATGACGGCGGTGGTTGTTTTTCCCTCGAAGATGCAGATGGAGATGGCGATGCAAGTCCGAACCATCGTGGTGATGGTCATGAGTATGCAACTCCAAGCCAAACGCGGTTCGAATGGCGAGAGCGCCAATCACAAGCAACGACACCCCCACTAAAAATTCAGCCCATGCCGACATGCTTTCGGCGTGGATCAGATCTTTAAAAAAAATCGCAACAACGCCGAGCAACACCACCCCAAGCGAGTGGCCGCCGCCCCAAGCCATTCCTGACTTCACGGCCTGCAACGGACGCCTCAGGGAAAAGGGGGCCATCGCGACCAAATGATCAGCACCCCCAACAACGTGCACAGCACCTGCCGCAAAGCCCGTCAGAACACTGATCAGCAAGTCGCGATCCCAAGATTCTTCAATTCTGCCGGACAGAGATTGAAGCCAACCGATTCACGAGATGTTGGTGCGGATCTAAATGTCACAACCTCCCTCTCAACCATGGATCAATGATTGCAGTGCTCCCTGCACATCCGCTTGCCGCATCAGGGCTTCTCCCACCAAAACAGCCTGTGCTCCAGCGGCTTGAACCCGATCGAGATCAGCGCGGTGGAACAGTCCCGATTCGCTCACTAAAAGAATTTGCTGCTCTGCCAATTGCTCAGCGAACTGGGCCATAAGCGTCTCGGTCGTTGCCAAATCCGTTTCAAAACTCGCGAGATCCCGATTATTGATTCCGATCAAAGGGAATCCACCCAGTGCCAACACCCGACGCAACTCTTCAGCGTCATGCACCTCCACCAAAACCGTGAGACCCAGTGCTGCGGCCACCTTGGCGAAATAAGCAAGGTCTTGATCGGTCAGGATCGCCGCAATCAGAAGAGCGGCATCGGCTCCAGCCGCTCGCGCCTGGTACAGCTGATAAGGGCTAAGGATGAAATCCTTACAAAGCAATGGGAGCTCCACGGCATCGCGCACCTCGATCAACACGTTGAAACCGCCCTGAAAAAAGGCTTTATCGGTGAGCACCGAAAGACAGCTCGCCCCACCGGCCGCGTACGCCTTGGCAATGGCGACTGGATCAAAGTCCTCCCGAATCACACCTTTGCTGGGACTTGCTTTTTTCACCTCAGCAATGACGGCCGGCGTGACCTCTGCAGCGCTTAACGCAGCCAGGAAATCACGGGCTGGGGGCAAGTCAGCCACCTTGCGGCGCAACTGCTCCAATGGCATGCGCTCCCGGGCAACAGCGATCTCACGATCTTTCTCCCAGACGATTTTTTCCAGAAAGTTGCGAGGTTCGCCCTCCTGATCAGGAACATCGAACTCCAGATGTGCAACTTGCACCTTGGGATTGGGGGGACGACGACGGATTTCCATAACTCAGGCCCCCACCGCAGAAGCCGCCTGCTTGTAGGCCACTTCCACTACTTCGCTCAGCGTTGGATGTGTGTGCACCTCATTGGCGAGTTGCGTCACGCTTTGACGACGGGACACCGCATTCGCAATCTCCTGGATCAGATCAGCGGCGTGCAAACCAAAAATGTGCGCCCCCAACACCTCACCACTGTTTTTGTTGAACAACAACTTCATCACACCATCACTCTCCAACTCGGCAAGCGCTTTGGAGTTGGCTTTGAAGTAGCTGCGTACGGTGCCCAGCTCAAAACCCTCTTCTACTGCGAGCTCCTTGGCATCAGCTTCCGATAAGCCCACAGAGCTGATCTCAGGATGCGTAAAGGTGGCGGCAGGGATGCTGCGGTAATCGATTTGCCGGGGATGACCAAGGATGTTGTCGACAGCCACCGAACCCTGTGCCGCGGCCGTGTGAGCAAGCATTAACTTGCCGGTGACATCACCAACGGCCCAGAGATTGGGCTGAGGAACACCATTCACCAACACGCACATGCTGTCGTCCACGGGAATGAATCCGCGATTGGTCTCCACTCCTACAGACTCAAGATTGAGATGCTTGCTGCTGGGAACACGGCCTGTCGCCACAAGCACCGCATCGACTTCCAGCGTCTCAACTGGCTCTCTAGTTTTCATATCAACCAGCTCAATTTGCACTGGTGATCCGGGTTGAATCGATTTGGCCAAAACTCCAGAGCGCGCATCGATATCACGGCCATCGATCAATTTGCGGGCTGCCAGCTTGGCGATATCAGGATCAAAGGTTGGCATCACCCGATCCAAGGCCTCAATCATCGTGACTTCACAGCCCAAAGCCGTATAGACATCGGCAAATTCCAGTCCGATATAACCGCTGCCAATAATGGCAATCCAACGCGGCAGCCATTCCAGATTGACCGCCTCATCACTTGTGAACACACTGCGCCCATCCGTTTCGATGCCCGGGGGTACAAATGGATCAGAACCTGTAGCCAAGATCACATCCCGTGCTGTTAAAACCCGGTCCACGCCACTGAGCTCACGCACCCCAACGCGTTGAGGCCCCTCAAGCCGACCTTGACCGCGAATGATGGTGACCCCCGCCCGCTCCAACGTTTTGGTGAGATTGGCCCGAATCGTGGCCACCAGTTGATTGGCATGGTCAGCAATCTTCTTGCGCTCAAAACGCACTGGAGCGGCATGAATGCCAAACCCTGCGAGATGCTCAGCATCAGCCAGCTCGCGCACGCGACCACTGGCAGCCAACAGGGCTTTTGAGGGGACACAGCCACGGTTGACGCAGGTGCCTCCCATATCGCGGGATTCAAGGACGGCCACCTTGAGGCCATGATCGGCTGCATGTTTGGCTGCATCAAAGCCGCCATATCCTGCGCCAATGACGATCACATCGAAGTCGAAATTGGCGTCGCTCACCCGATCTTCTGCGTTAAAGACGTCATTCTCGCCCGTCGCCTCTCCAGAAGCAGAGGGACAGCAGCAGCAGCCACATTGAGGGATTCCACAGCGGAACTATGGGGCAGGGTCACGCCAGCGGAGCAACAAGCCTGCAACAACGGATCCAAACCTGCTCCTTCATTTCCGAGCAGGAGCACCGTGGGCAGGGTCCAGTCCAGCTCCCAATAGGGCTGAACACTTAAATCTGCCGCTGCATCTGGCACCAAAGTGGCCACAATTTGAAGCCCAGCCTCGCGGGCTTGCCTCAGTTGTGTCGCAAGTTGAACAACCCCTTCCACTGGATCAGGGCCAAAGCGCTCGACCGGCAGGTTCAAGATCGCTCCAGCCGACGATCTCACCACCTTCGGCGCCAAAGGATCAGCACCGGAAGCGCACCAAACCTGCTGGATGTCTGCGGCACGCGCGGTGCGCAGCAGCGTTCCGAGGTTGCCTGGATCCTGGATGCGATCAAGCGCCAGAACAAATTCGGGGGCCGGAACCGCTGAAGGCAAGCAAAACAAAGGCAGCATGCAGGCAACACCATCGGGCTGAACCGTGGTTAATCCTGCTTGCAACGCTTCAGCACTCATCCGCTGCACACTCACTGCGCCGGGCAATGAATGAATCAAGCCAGAATGCGTCTGCAACCAAGAAGGAGTTGCAACAACATTAAGCGCAACAGATTCACTCCAAATACAGTGCTGAAGTTCTTGAAGTTGATGGGTTCCTTCCAGAAGAACAACACCATGCTCCTCTCGACCTGCACGGGATGACAACGAACGCAGTCTTCTCACAAGAGGGTTGCGACGACTGGTGATCAGCTCGTCTGACTGATCTGCCAACAGCACGGAATCAGAAGCTCGTGTGCTTGCGCACTTTCATGCCGTCGTGAAGGTTGAGATCCTGACCATTGAAATCAACACCTTGAACAGCAGCGATCTCACCTTTGATACCTTCAGCGGCCAAGTTCTCAATCAGCTTCTTAATCACTTGGTCTTCCACCGTGGATTGATCCACGGAATCGGGAGTCAAAAATTCGAGAAACTTTCCAACTTTGGAAGCCACTACCTCCGATGAGTTGGAGATCTTGAGCACAATCATGAAGGAGTTGGGAGTCCTGAGGCAATCACATTAATGCGGTTAGGGAGACTTGAACTCCCACGTCCGAAGACACATGTACCTGAAACATGCGCGTCTACCAATTCCGCCACAACCGCTGGCGTCACAAACGTGACATGTCGACCATACGACATCAGCTTTGGAGTGACAGACACGATCCGAACCCAACAGAACCAGTTTGAGCGCCGGCCGTCTAGACGGTCTCATCCTTGATGGTCAATATGGTCCTGAATTAAGTAACCACGGGCATGATGGCAGCGGTTCTTGCGTCTCAAGACATTCTCAAGCCGCACCTCGAGATTGATGGTGGAGAGAAGTTGAGCGGAGAGCTGCGCGTCAGCGGCGCGAAAAATTCAGCTCTCGTGCTGATGACAGCCTCCCTTCTGACCGAAGACCCTCTGACCCTCCGCAACGTTCCCCCACTAACGGATATCGGAGGGATGACAGAAATCCTGACTTCCTTGGGCGTCAAAGTTCAACGCAGCGGTGAGATAGTCCACCTCCATGCCGATCAAATGACAGGAGCAGAGCCTCCATACGAATTAGTCAATGGCCTGCGCGCCAGCTTTTTTTCCATAGGCCCGCTTCTCGCCCGCATGGGGCACGCACGAGTTCCCCTACCTGGTGGATGCCGCATTGGTGCGCGTCCGGTTGTGGAACACATCCGTGGATTGAAGGCCCTCGGAGCAGTTGTGAATGTGGAGCATGGAATCATTGCCGCCTCCATCCCAGGCAGGGAGCAACGTCTCAAAGGTGCAGAAATCGTTTTTGATTGCCCCAGTGTGGGTGCTACAGAAACCATTTTGATGGCAGCAGCCTTGGCTAAAGGCACCAGTGTGATTTCGAATGCAGCCCAGGAGCCAGAGGTTCAGGATCTAGCCAACTTATTGATTGCCATGGGCGCCAACATCAGCGGTGCCGGGGGACCCACCATCACCGTGGAAGGTGTGGATCAACTCAAGGGTTGCGATTACACGGTGATTCCCGACCGCATTGAGGCCGGCACCTTCCTGCTTGCTGCTGCCATCACCCGCTCGAAGCTGAGAGTGGCTCCCGTGATCCCTGAACATCTCAGTGCCGTTCTGCAAAAGCTGCGCGACTGCGGCTGCAAGCTTGAAATCGATCACGAAGGGATCACGATCACTCCCGGGGAGATCCGGGGCATCGACATCACCACCCAACCCTTCCCTGGTTTTCCCACCGATCTACAAGCACCGTTTATGGCCTTACTGGCAACGGCACAGGGAACCAGTGTGATTACGGAGAAGATCTACGAAAACCGGATGCAGCACGTCGCAGAGCTGCAGCGCATGGGTGCCTCCATCAGGGTTCAAAGCAACACTGCTGTTGTGGAAGGCGTTTCCGCTCTCAGCGGGGCTCCAGTGAATGGAACCGATCTCAGAGCCTCTGCCGCCATGGTGTTGGCAGCACTGGTGGCAAAAGGAAAGTCGCAAGTGAGCGGCCTCGAGCACCTCGACCGTGGCTACGCAGATATCGAAGCGAAACTTGGCCGTGCTGGAGCCAAATTGATCAGGCGCACATCCTGAGAGAGTTTCTGAATCGAAACGTGTAGGGTTATAAGGGCGTCCTCAATTCATTGATGGACCTTGCGTCTGGAGACGCGAACGAGCAGGTGTGGCGGAATTGGTAGACGCACCGCACTCAAAATGCGGCGGGGAAACCCTTGTCGGTTCAAGTCCGACCACCTGTATGACCTAGCTGGGATGATCCCACCCAATGATTGGGCAAATTAGTGATGCGTGACCCACTCCATCCAGGGCGGTCAGCTTCAATAGAACAACGAAGGCCACTGGTCAACAGTCGGGCGAAATGGTAGACACATCACCAAAAACCACTGGCATCACTGAGTCGTCCTCCACTGCTGTGATGGGGACCTACAACCGCTACCCGCTCACCCTGGTGAGCGGGAAAGGCTGCTGGGTCCGTGACCACAAAGGCCATCGCTACCTCGATGCCGTTGCTGGAATTGCTACTTGCACCCTCGGCCATAGCAACCCCGCACTGCGGCGTGCGCTGAAGGATCAGCTCAGCCGCCTCCAGCATGTCTCCAATCTTTATGAGATTCCTGAGCAAGAAGAGCTAGCCCGTTGGCTCGTGAACAACAGCTGCGCAGACAGTGTGTTCTTCTGCAATTCTGGTGCGGAAGCCAATGAAGCGGCCATCAAATTGGCCCGCAAACATGGCCATCAACGCCGGGGAATCGAACGGCCCGTCATCTTGACGGCGGCCGCAAGCTTCCATGGCCGCACGCTTGCAGCCGTGAGTGCCACAGGGCAACCTCGGTATCACGAGGGATTTGAGCCGATGGTGGAGGGATTTGAAACCTTCACTTACAACGACATCCAGAGCTTTGAACTGCTTTTAAATCGCCTAGAGGGCCATGGCCCTCGGGTTTGCGCAGTGCTGATCGAGCCGCTCCAAGGCGAGGGCGGTGTGAATCCAGGCAGTCCGGATGTGTTCCGTGCAATTCGTCGCCACTGCGATGAGCGCAACATTCTCTTGATCTTTGACGAAGTTCAAGTGGGAATGGGTCGCAGCGGCAAGCTCTGGGGCTATGAACAACTGGATGTCCAACCCGATGTGATCACCTTGGCGAAAGGGCTTGGTGGTGGCCATGCGATTGGTGCCCTGCTGACTACCGAGCACGCCGACCTGTTCGCACCTGGAGATCACGCCAGCACGTTTGGCGGCAACCCATTTGCTTGTCGCGCTGGTCTTACCGTCGCCCGCGAATTGGAACGGAAGCAGCTGCTCCGCAACGTGTCAGAACGGGGTGAGCAATTAAGAGCTGGACTCAACCAACTCATACAACGCTTTCCTCAACAACTCGAGGACGCCCGAGGTTGGGGCTTACTGCAGGGCTTGGTCCTACGAAAGGACTGCAATCTCAATGCTGCTGACGTTGTCAAAGCAGCCTTGGGGCAAAAACTCTTGCTCGTTCCTGCCGGTCCCAAGGTGGTGCGGATGGTTCCTCCCTTAGTGATCGATCGCCGAGAGGTAAACGAGCTGCTCTCCCGCCTCGAACGCACGCTGGAACTGCTGAACACGTGACCCGCTCAAAGGTGGATCCCCTTGATGAGTTGGCGGACTTGCTCTCTCCCTTTGAGCAGAGGGGAATGGATCTATCCCTTGAGCGGATGCAGACAGCTCTCGCCGATCTAGCCAACCCCTGCTCTTATATCCCCGCCGTGCAGGTGGTCGGCACCAATGGCAAAGGGTCGATCGCCTGCATGATTCACAGCGGGCTGACGGCAGCAGGTCTGCGCTCTGGCCTCACCACGTCTCCCCATCTCACGAGTTGGTGTGAACGGATTTGCGTGAACCAGCAGCAGATCGAGCTGGCTCAACTGCGCCAACGTTTAAAACAACTCCAACCGGTGGCGCGGCATCACAACTTGACCCCGTTCGAGCAGCTGATCACAGCAGCCCTGGTTCATTTTGAAGCCAACTCTCTGGATTGGCTCGTCCTAGAAGCAGGCCTTGGAGGGCGGCTGGATGCCACAACAGCTCATTCCAACCGGCCTCTCATCGCCATTGGCTCGATCGGAATGGATCATTGCGAGCATCTCGGGCAATCCTTAACCGCCATCAGCAGCGAAAAAGCAGCGGTCATCGGCCCTGGAGCCCATGTAATCAGTGCCCACCAACACGAAGCGGTGACCAAAGTCTTGGAGGCGCGCAGCCAAGACATGGGCGCCACGCTGGAGTGGGTGAAGCCCCTCACAGACGATTGGGAGCTAGGGCTCTCTGGACACCTGCAACGGCGTAACGGAGCCGTAGCGCGTGCAGCGCTGCGAAGAATGAATGCACTTGGCAGCGCGATCACAGAGGAGCAGATCCGGCGAGGGCTGGCCCAAGCCCGTTGGCCTGGACGGCTGCAAACACTGCACTGGAACCACCAATCTGTGCGCGTGGATGGAGCCCACAACCCCGATGCGGCCCAGCAGCTGGCGCTCGAGCGTCGTTGCTGGAGCCAGTCAGGGCAACAACAGATCTGGATTCTTGGCATTCAGGGCCACAAGCAAGCCCTAGAAATGCTCGAAATTTTGTTGGAGCCAAACGATGAAGCCTGGATCGTGCCGGTGCCAGGGCATGTCAGCTGGACAGCCGACAGATTGAGCGAGATCTGCCCAACGCATGCACATCAACTAAGGAGTGCCTCCTGCGTGGAGGACGTTCTCATCAGCCTGTTCAAGAGCGATGCGGACAGTCCGAAGCCAACGCCTGTGATTGCAGGCTCCTTGTATTTGATCGGATCATTATTGGCAGAAGGAGTGCTGAAAGAGCCCTAGGGACCCTTAGCACTGAGCTTATAGAACAGGAAAGCAATCAACACTCAGGCTGATCAGATCAAACAAAATCAGGCAAATAAAGCTGAAGGCCCAGAAGCTACCTACCTTGATCAAAACAAGGAAAAATAATGCTGGGCAGACCATCTCAGGCCCGGAAAAACAAGCGTTCATTAGCCAGTGTTCTTGCTGCTCTCAGCGCACTAACACTGATGGGTTGCAGCCCGAGGGGCTCAGAATCAGAACCAATAGGAACTTACAACGCGGAAATCAACGCGAATCCTTTGTATGAAGGTCGCAACCAATTGGTGCAATCGCAGCAGGATCTGAAGGGAACTCTTTTGGTTTGGACGCAGCGATATCAGGGCATGGAGCCAATGCTCCAAAAGATGTTAAATAACAGCATTCGCACCATGACAAGGTCCTTTGAGAAAATGCACCCAGAGGTGACAGTGGTTGTAGAGGAATATCCAGACACAGTTTTCTATCAGAAACATCAACAGAGCCTGAAGTATGGATTAGGTGCTGATGTGATCTTGGTTCACACCCTGATGCTGAGCAGCCTGGCTCAAAACAATCTAATCAAGCCAATTCCTTCCAAGGTGGTCAAAAATGTCAATTTCAGGCCCAAACTCTTAGCGCAGGCAAAGAAAGATGGGCAACTTTATGGTCTGCCATTTATGGTGGATGTGCAGGCTCTATGTTACAATCGTGACCATGTTAAATCAGCTCCAAAAAGCTTAGAAGAGCTCAAGATATTGGCCAACAACGGAATTTCCACTGGCCTAAGCAGCAAATTCCTGCAAAGCATCTGGGGAGCACCAGGTTTTGGAGCCGAAGTTTTTAACAGCGACGAAGAACCCTCGATGAATGAGGAGAGATGGGGCCAGTGGATCGAGACCCAGCGAACTCTCGACCGTGAGCCAGGAATTGTTTTGATGGAGGACGGTCAAACCATGCGCCAGTATTTCATCAATGAAGAACTCAGCCTCATTCCCTGCCGCTCTCACGTCCTCCCATTATTACGAGAAAAGCTTGGTAGCGAGAAACTTGGGGTGGCGTCACTTCCCAGCATCAATGGAATACCAGCGAAGCCAGAAATTGCTGGACTTATGCTCGCATTAAGTCCAATCATGAGCAGGCGACAGGAGATTTTGGCGCAGGAATTATTACTCCATATGACCAACCCAGATGTCCAACAAATCATGGCCATTGAATGGAAAGCTCTGCTTCCAGTCAATTCAAAAAGTGATTTCAATCGACATCTGTTCCCAGAGCTAAAACAGCTCAATGAAATCTATGAGAACTCGGTGGCTTTTAAGATGCATGAATGGAATGCAATTGTTAGAAATTTTGTACTGATCAATAACTCCTACAAACAAGCCATCAATGGAGAGATTAAGTCCGATACAGCCATCCAACGCATCAAGAAAGCCCTTAAAAAGACAATGGCATCACGATGACTGACACCTCTCCCCTCGACCTCAACACAATCCAAGCCCTGGGCTTCGAGCTCATTCATGGACTAGAGCGCCCCTCCGTTCTGGGACAGCTCCTAATCAGTGCAATCGCGATCGCTAGCGCAATCCTAGTAAACCAAAAACTTAAGCCCTGGCTTCGAAAATATGATCACTGGCTCGCCCCCCTTATCCCCATCACGATCAGCATCCTGCTACTGGTCATCGCAGGATTCTTTTACAGAGCCCTAGGCACAAAATTTGGGCTGATCAACAAAGCAGCTGAGCTCGCAGCCTTGCTTTGGATGATCAATTACTCAATGATACTGATTAAACATTTCACTCAATCAAATCGGGTCAATTTTTACAAACGCCGACTCGTACTCCCAGTATTTATTGCTTTTTCAGCATTTAGCCTGACCGATCTCATCAGTGATCGCACTCAGGTTTTCAATGCCGACTTGTTTAGACTATTCGGCACAAATATAACCATTGGAGACTTAATCCTTATTACCTTTGGCTTGTATTGGTGGATTATTTTATCATCGCTGCTTACCGAATTCCTGCAATGGTCTTTTGGGCTTGGCTCCACTGGAAACCCACAAAGCAATAAGGGCTTCTACATCCTTATTCGCTACGCCTTGATCGGTCTCGGCAGTTTCGTAATCATAGGATATGTTGGCATTAATCCTACCGTTTTTGGATTAATAACAGGAGGCCTATCTGTTGGCCTTGGGCTAGGCCTCAAAGAGGTAGTGAGCAACTTTGCCAGCGGCATTTGGCTCTTAATCGAGGGAGCATTAAAACCCGGTGATATTATTAATTTAAGCAGCATCGATCAATCCAAAGACCCTTATGAAATTGGATTCATCTCTCACCTAGGATTACGGGCAGCAACAATTGTTTCCTACAGTGATAATTCAGAGCGAATTGTTCCAAACCAGACTTTTTTCACAAACCAGATTCAAACCTACACACGCAGCCAAAATATTATTGCCAGAAAAGTTTGGATTGGCGTTAGTTATGGCTCAAACCCGATCCAAGTTATTGAGCTTTTAGAGCAACTGGGGAGCGACCATCCACGCATTCTTAACACGCCAAGACCAAAAGCCTATTTCACAACTTATGGCGAATCATCGCTGAACTTTTGTCTCAAATTTTGGATCAAAGAGATCAGTGATGGGCTCACCGTCTCTAGCGAAATCAATTGTCAAATTTGGGAATTATTTCAAGACAAAGGGATCGAGATTCCATTCCCACAGGCTGTTGTGCACATGGTGACTCCAGATCAAGATCCAGGGATCTGATCGCCAAACAAACAACGCCTACAGCCTGTCTCATAAGCAATTTCAAAAAGACAAACCATCAGACAGCATTGATCAAAGCGTCGGGATTGAAGGCAGAGTGAGGTCAGCTATCGATGCACCTGTCATGCGCTATGAGACTTTGCGCTCAATCTTTGCGATTGCTCTGCTGGCGTTCATGACAGCTCTGCCATTCCCAGTCATCGCTCTCGATACCTCCACCGGTGTGGGGCTCCAAGATCGAGCCTTGTTCCAAGAGCGCGTGGATTACACCCTCACCAACCAAAGCGGCGTTGACTTCCACGGGCAAAACCTCTTCAACACATCCTTTGCAGGAGCCACCGGTAAAGGTGCAGATTTCAGCGACGCCAACCTGCAAGGCACGATCTTTACCCAAGCAGAATTTTCGGAGGCAAATTTCCATGGCGCCGACCTAAGTGATTCATTGATGGATCGTGCCGATTTCTCCAAAACGGATCTTCGCGACGCCTTGCTCATTGGTGTAATCGCTTCCGGGAGCAGCTTTGCCGGTGCAGACATCGAGGGCGCAGATTTCACGAATGCCTTGTTGGATCGGGAAGATCAACGCCGGCTCTGTCAAGACGCTGATGGCGTCAATTCCAGCAGCGGTGTCTCCACCCGCGACAGCCTGGAGTGCTAATTACTCGGGAAATCCACCCAGCTTTCCTGGGTTGAGCAAGCCATCAGGATCGTGGCGATGCTTCGCTGCCACTTGATCGCCGTCAATCACACCCAGGCCACCTCCCTCAACGGTGAGCACATGGGGGTTAAACACAAACGCCCCTTTGGCAAGACAGTCGTCGATTAAGTCCTGGAGAGCCTTCGCTCCTCTCCAATAAACCACCGGCAACGCCGCCAAACGAAAGGCCCCCTGCTGACGCACGGCCTCGAGATGCCAGACGAGATCTTCGCCCCAGCGCTGCTGGAGCGCCTCCATACAGATCAGTTCAGGCTGGGGCAGAAGCATCTGCAGATAGGTCCAGTTGGAATCGTGATTGCGCAGATGCAGGGTTGTGTGATTCCAGCTCAACTCCCTCAGACCATTGCCCTGATGGTTGTCCTCAGGCCCGAGCACCTGCACCTGCGCCTGAACAGAGCTCGCCAGACGCTCAATCGTGCTCACCCCATCGGGAGCCACCAACAACAACAACCGGTGCTGTCCCCGTGAGGCTCCACTCCAAGACGGGAGGCGCTCCACGATGGCCGACTGCAAAACAGTGCAGAGGTTCAACTCAACCGCAGCTTGTCCACAGAGCTGGGCCAACTCCACCGCCTTCGTCCAGTCGGAACAATCCACAACCACCTCCTGCCACGCCACCCGCGCCGCCGAGGAGAGCGTGAGCGCCGTGATGATGCCATTGGTGCCGTAGGCGTGATTCAAGGCTTCCGCCTCTGCTGCCTCCAGTTGCAACAGTCGAGGTGAAGCCTCCATTGTCACCACCTCCAGGCCGAGGAGGTGGCCAGGATCTCGCAAAAACCCCCAGCGCACCGAACCGATCCCCCCAGATCCGCCGCTTATAAAGCCACCGATCGTGGCACTGCGCCAAGTGCTTGGGAACAGCCTTAATTGCCGACCATGAACAGCCAAGGCCCTATCAAGATCACGCATCAAGCAACCGCATTCCACGGTCACAACACCAGAAGCCGGATCGATGGAACGCACCTCGCGCAAGGCATCCATCAACAGCACCACACCCCCTTTCAGGGGAACGCTCTGGCCATAATTACCAGTTCCTGATCCACGCAAGGTCAGCGGCACGCCATGGCGATGACAGGCCGCGGCCACCGCTCGTACCGCCTGCACCGAAGCCGCACTGACAACGAGATCAGCGCGGCATTGGCTGAGCTGTTCTCGCAGCACTGGTGAGTAGTCGTAGGCATCGCGGGAGTAGCGATCCAATTCAGCTGGACTCGTCAGCAAGCTGAGATCGGCAACGGCTGCCAGCTCGTTGTGCAAAGCATCGAAGACCATGGCGATTCAGGGTTGACTTGGAGTGAAAGGGGTGCTGGCAATGAAAAAACGGCTGTGAAGCCATTGGTGGTGGTAATCCTCAGGTTGAATCCTGCACCCACACCCCACGCACCAACAAGCGACGCTCCGGAGGTGTCGCCAAGGCTTGCGCCCAGCTTTGAACGGGAAGCTGAATCGCATCAGCGGGTGCACCCGCTCGGATCACACCGTCCCACTCCAACTGCATCAATCGAGCTGCCGCGGTTGTGAAGGGCGAAAGGCCCAAGCGTTCCCAGGGAGCGAGCTGGGCCTGAGCCAGGCTCGATGCAATCAAAGCCAAGGGGTCGAAGTTGCCAGCCGGAAACCATGGATCCTGCACGTTGTCACCGCCCACGGCCACACACACACCGGCCAGCTGCAACTGACGAATCGGCGCCAATGGTCGCCGCAGAGGGGTACGGAAATCCTGCCGACCTAACAACCAGCCATTGGTTAGGGGGAGGGCAATCACTTGAACCTTGTGACGCGCCATCCGTTCAGAAAGGCGCTGCAAGACAGACGCTCTGAGCAGCGACAGGCTGCTGGCATGGCTGCAGGTGATCGGCACTGAAACGGTCATCCGCTTGAGAACGCGCATCAGCTGAACCATCCCGGCAGCAGGCTCAGAGCTTGCTTCGTCGATATGCAAATCCACCCCACATCCATGCCGATCGGCCAGCACCAAGAGGTTCCGCAGCGCCTGGCGGTGCGCACGCCCAGAGCAGGGGGGGGTGATCACACCACCGAGCAAGCCACCGGAAGCTGCCACCCGAGCCGCCAGTTGTTCCCCTTCTGAGGTGCTCCAGTGCTCCACCGGAACCAGGGCAACCGGCTGAACCGTGACGCGATCTTGCCAACGGGATGCTCCTTCAAGAATGGCGTCCCAGCTGCACTGGGCCCCAGGCCCCAGGCTGTCGATGTGGGTGCGTACAGCACGCAAACCATGGCGCCAAGCCAATTGCATAGAGCGCTCAAAGCGCTCTTGAACCACCTCCAGAGTTCGGCTCTGATGTTCCCTGAGGTTGGCCGCCATCGCTCCGGCATAGGTGCCACTGAGGTTGGGGTAGCGGCTCCAGCTAAACGCCTTATCAAGGTGCGCATGCGGCTCCAGCAGACGGGGAAGCAACATCCCATCGGGTTCCGCAGCCCCCTCAACAAGGGGCTGCACTTGCATAATCCGTCCCTCTCGCCAGGACACCTGCCACGCAGAAAGACCATCAGCGCGCGTGATCGGCGCTGGCGACCCAACGCGTTCATGATCCAGCTCGACCAATCCCCTTGGAATCCAGGCACTGAGAGTGCCATCTCCAACACGAGGAATCATTCGATCTTGCCGGCGTCACTGCTGGAGTGAAGGATGACAAATTGTCCAGCGATTCCGAGAGTCCTGACCGAATATTCCGGAAGTCGCAAGGTTGGAAGTAAGTCCTGTCCACCAAGCTCGGTGGCATACACGCTGGCTAAGCCAAGATTGAGACGACGGCTGAATTGACCAGCGAGCTCCGCCAACGCTGGCTCCTGATCACGAATCAAGCGCGGGCAATCTTTCACCCAAAGCTGCAGCACCATCGGCAGTCCACCCCCACATAACTCGTCGCTGATCAACGAAACGAGTTGGCCGCCCGCATAGCTCTTGAACTCTTGAGGGGAGGGATTAGTGAAGGCGAGTGCCGCACCAGAGGCGGCTAGTGCCAGAACGGCGGCTACTGCGTTGGCCGATGGCTTACGGAAAGGACCGATGATCGTCTCCAGAAGAAGTTTGGTGAATTGGTAGATTCTTACTCGACACGGCGGGTGTCGCCAAGTGGTTAAGGCAGCGGCTTGTGGTGCCGCCATACGGGGGTTCGAATCCCCTCATCCGCCCTCAACGATTAAGGAAGACCTTGAGTAGACCATCTGCCTGATTGCGGATGGGGTCATCGAAGTGAAGCCCTAGAGCGTCTTGACAAGAGTGGATGGTTTTTTGCGCCTCCTCAGCCGATAACTCGGCTGTTTTAATAGCAAGTGCTTGAACCTTCGAAGGAGGTCCTTCGCCTCGCGGTCGCGCAATCGCTGCCATCAGCGCTGCCAAGATTGAGCTTGATGCGCGTTGCCGGTAACTGCCGCCACCAACGATGAAGGCGGCTCACAACCTCATCAACTGACCCGAGCCCCAAGGTCACGCTTGTCGCAACAGAGCAACTGCCATCAAGACCAAACAAGCGCCAAACCGGCTGTCCCAGCAAAGGAGCGAGTCGCTGGCGATCACCAGTGTCAAGATCGCCCTGCTTTGGCATCAAAGCCTCGAGCTCCGAGGCCAAGAGATCGGTACTAAAGGCACGTTGCCAGGTATCAAACCCTCCCGTTTCGCCGCAGCCAATGCAGCCATGCAGGCTGAAGGTGAGCTCGAGATGTCCACCTACTAGGCCGTAGTTCCGCAGCTAATGGCGAGCGGCACAGCTTTGGTGAGAGAAAAGCGCCGAAGAAACCAGCCCATCGTCCTGAAACGCCAATCCCCAAGCTGCCACAAGTTGACGGTGACTCAAACTAAACGGAGATTTCACCGTCGTCGGTCTCCAGGATCGCCACCCGCTTTGGCTCTCTCCAGTCCCGCCAGCCCCAGTCTGACCAACACCAAGCCCGCATCCTCCAATCGGGACCAGCAGCAGCGCGGCAGCTACTGGATCACCACGTTTGGCTGCCAGATGAACAAAGCCGATTCCGAGCGGATGGCAGGAATCCTGGAAACCATGGGATACCAGGAAGCTAAGGCTGAACTGGACGCCGATCTCGTTCTCTATAACACCTGCACCATTCGCGACAACGCCGAACAAAAGGTGTACAGCTATTTGGGTCGCCAGGCCATCCGCAAGCGAACCAATCCAAATCTCACCTTGATCGTGGCTGGCTGCGTCGCGCAACAAGAGGGAGAGTCGTTATTACGCCGGGTGCCAGAGCTGGATTTGGTGATGGGACCCCAACACGCCAATCGCCTCGAGACCCTGCTCACACAAGTCCAAACAGGACAACAGGTGGTCGCGACGGAAGACCATCACATCCTCGAAGACCTCACTACCGCCAGGCGCGATAGCAACACCTGCGCTTGGGTGAATGTGATCTACGGCTGCAACGAACGTTGCACCTATTGCGTCGTGCCCTCGGTCCGTGGCAAGGAGCAATCCCGGGTGCCGGACTCGATCATTTTGGAGATGGAAGGCTTGGCAGCGCGTGGGTTCAAAGAGATCACCCTGCTTGGCCAAAACATCGATGCCTATGGCCGCGATCTACCAGGCATTACCGCCGAGGGCCGACGCCAACACACCCTCACAGATCTTCTGTACCAGGTGCACGACGTGGAGGGCATCGAACGCCTGCGCTTTGCAACAAGTCACCCGAGATATTTCACCGAGCGTCTGATTGATGCCTGCGCTGACCTCCCCAAAGTGTGCGAACACTTTCATATCCCTTTTCAAAGCGGTGATAACGAGCTTCTGAAAGCCATGGCCCGCGGGTACACCGTTGAGCGCTATCGCCGCATCATTGATCGCATTCGCGATCGCATGCCCGATGCTGCCATCAGTGCCGATGTGATCGTGGCCTTCCCCGGCGAAACCGATGCTCAATACAGACGCACCCTGGCGTTAATTAAGGAGATTGGCTTTGACCAAGTGAATACAGCCGCCTATTCACCAAGGCCCAACACACCAGCTGCGGATTGGAACAATCAGCTGTCTGAAGAGGTCAAAGTTGCACGCCTGCAGGAAATCAATGCGCTTGTGGAATCCACGGCAAAAGAGCGGAATGCTCGCTATGCCGGACGGATCGAACAAATACTTGCAGAGGGGATCAATCCCAAAGATGCAAGCCAGCTCATGGGGCGGACGCGCACCAACAGGCTGACCTTCTTCTCAGCTGACTCCCCTAACGGCAGAACGCATCGTGCCGGAGATCTGGTCGATGTCCGAATCGATCAAGTTCGCTCGTTCTCGCTCACTGGCACACCGGTGATCAACTGATACCTTTCGGGTTCGCTTCTTGAATGAACGGCCGCACCATGCCCTCTTCTCCCGTTCGCATTGGCGTGGTGTTCGGAGGAGCATCCGGTGAGCATGCCGTATCGATTCGCTCGGCGATCACGGTAATTAACGCCCTCCAAGAGGGGGGAAATCAAGATCACTTCGACGTGGTTCCGGTTTATATCGATCAGGCGGGGCGTTGGTGGCCTGAACACATTGCAAATGGCGTTCTTAAGCAAAAACAACCACCTGCAGATGAAAGCCTTCCCCAGCCGCTTCCACCAGCGGGCTTCCGTTCCCTGCCGATCGACAACGACCGTGTGGATGTTTGGTTCCCCGTCCTTCATGGTCCAAACGGAGAAGACGGCACGGTGCAAGGGTTATTTACCTTGATGAGGAAGCCCTATGTGGGCTCCGGCGTGCTCGGTTCAGCCGTAGGGATGGACAAGCTGGCCATGAAAGCTGCTTTTGCAGCCGCAGGCTTACCCCAAGTTCCTTACGTGGGGCTTAACGCCGCTGACCTTAACCACCCTGAACGCCAAAACAAGCTGATCGCCAGGATCGAAGCGGAATTGGGATATCCCTGCTTTGTCAAACCGGCAAACATGGGCTCATCCGTTGGGATCAGCAAAGCTCGTCAACGAGACCAACTACTTGCGGGCCTGAAGGAAGCGGCATGCCATGACAGCCGCCTCGTTGTGGAACGTGGCGTCTCGGCACGCGAGTTGGAATGCGCCGTACGCGGACGGCAACAGCTCAAGGCGTCTGTGGTGGGCGAAATCAGTTTTGATGCCGATTGGTATGACTACGACACGAAATACACCGACGGCTGCAGCCAAACGCTGATTCCAGCCCCACTTCCCGCCCAGGTCAGCGCTCAGGTTCAGGCGATTGCCCTGCAAGCCTGTACTGCTGTTCATGCCTACGGCTTGGCACGCGTGGATTTTTTTTACAATGAAAACAGTGGTGACATCTGGCTCAATGAAATCAATACCTTGCCTGGATTCACCTCTCAAAGCATGTATCCCATGCTTTGGGATGCCAGTGGTGTCGCTTTACCAGACTTAGTGGCCCAGCTGGTCCACACAGCGCGAGAATGAATCAACATCCAGACAAGCGATGATTGAAGGTCTGCTCTGGCTTCCACTCCTCGTCGCCTTTGTGCTGCTCGTAGCACTGGGGTGGCTCGAGCGCCGTCGTCAAAATCTGTTCCGAACCTGGAGCGAAGGGTCTGAGTTAGCCAAACTCGATGGCAGCGGCGCAGCACTTCTCAAGGATGGAGAACTGCGCTGGAGCAGCTTCAGTGCAGGGTCATTTCAAGACGAGGGGCAGTTTGTGATCAAGGGCCTGGAATTGGTCGAATTAATGGCCTTGGCATCTGGAGAGGCGCCCTTGGCTAGTGAATCTCAAGGTCGGTGCCGTCTCAGACTGATTGGGAATGGCCGTCAGCTCGATGTGCCCTTTGCTGATGCTGACCGTGCCAGACGTTGGATGGATCAGCTGATGTCTCGTGCACGCTGCGACTTGTGAGCCCTGAGGCTTCCAGCAAGAAGGGGCTCAAGCTCGGCAAAAGCCAAGGCCCGCTGCCTCCTGGCATGGAGAGGCGTCGAAGGCTGCGCCAAGAGCGCAGGCAAGAGCGCTTGATTCAACTGTGGCGTCTTGTTTTTTTTCTACTCACTGCCTCTGGATTGAGCTGGTTATTGCTGACCCTGGGGTGGAGCCTGCGATCCGCATCACAAATTCAGATCAGCGGAAGCCAGCGGATGGACGAAAACGTAGTAGTGAAGGCTGCAGGCCTCTCCTTTCCACAATCACTGTTGAGCCTTGAGCCTGGTCAAATCGAGACCAAATTGATGCAGGAGCTTCCTGTTCAAGAGGTTTCCGTTCAGCGCCGCCTTCTTCCTCCTGGCCTCGACATCCAACTTGTTGAACGCCGACCGATCGCAGCTGCCTCTCGGATGGGCCCAAATGGAATAGAGCGGGGCATGGTGGACCGCGAGGCTCAGTGGATGCCGATGGACATGGCCAAGCGGGGGGAAAAGCTAGCGAGCGCAGTGAAAGTAGAGGGCTGGATTTCCAATCGACGCGCGGTCATTGCCCGCATCCTTCAACAACGAGACCTGCTGGGTCGACCACTGAAAACAATTGTGGTGAAACCCGCCGGTGACGTGAGTCTGCGAATTGAAACGCTTGGCCTCATCTATCTCGGCGCTAATGAGGCCCTGTTAGATCAACAGTTCAAAACGATTGCGCAACTCACTCAAAGCCTTCCTCCCAACCTGCGCGGCATGTCCAATGAAGGCCTGGATCTGAGTGACCCAAGTCAACCTGAACTGAAGTTACGGCCAAGGCCCAATCCAACAACCCCGGCAAAAGTCAGCGATCGTTGACGAACACAGGCCGAAATGATCGTGACAATCAAGTTCCTGTATCACTTATGTCGGCAAAATCCACTCTCAGCTCCATAATGCAACCGATTCCAGCGGTTGAAGCCCAAATAATGGAGACTGTGAGCAGTGAGATGTCCTCATCGATGAATCCAGAGGGCATCTCGCCTAGCCAATCAGCCCGGATCGAAGTAATCGGTGTTGGAGGCGGTGGAAGCAACGCCGTCAATCGCATGATTTTGAGCGATCTGGAAGGGGTTGCATACCGCGTTTTAAACACCGATGCACAAGCGCTGATTCAATCCGCTGCCGACAATCGAGTTCAGTTAGGCCAAACGCTCACCCGTGGACTTGGAGCAGGCGGCAATCCCAGTATTGGCCAAAAAGCGGCAGAAGAGTCACGGGCTGATCTTCAACAGGCGTTACAAGGCGCTGATCTCGTCTTCATTGCCGCGGGTATGGGCGGTGGAACCGGAACTGGTGCAGCTCCCGTTGTCGCCGAAGTAGCCAAGGAAAGCGGAGCTCTCACCGTTGGCATCGTCACCAAACCATTCAGTTTTGAAGGTCGCCGCAGGATGCGGCAGGCCGATGAAGGCATCGCCCGTCTGGCAGAACACGTTGATACTTTGATCGTGATCCCCAACGATCGTCTTCGCGACGCCATTGCTGGAGCACCTCTGCAGGAAGCCTTTCGCAGTGCCGATGACGTTCTGCGTATGGGAGTAAAGGGAATCAGCGACATCATTACCCTCCCAGGTCTTGTCAACGTTGACTTCGCTGACATTCGCTCCGTGATGACCGAAGCCGGTACTGCCCTACTGGGTATTGGTGTGGGTTCAGGTCGATCAAGGGCGGTCGAAGCCGCACAAACCGCAATCAACAGCCCCTTGCTTGAAGCAGCACGCATCGATGGTGCCAGCGGCTGTGTGATCAACATCAGTGGCGGCCGGGACATGACCCTGGAAGACATGACCACCGCATCAGAAGTGATTTACGACGTGGTGGATCCAGAAGCCAACATCATTGTTGGTGCTGTGGTGGATGAACGTCTCGAGGGAGAGATTCACGTGACCGTGATTGCTACGGGCTTTACGGACGGAAATCCCTATCGGTCAGAGCGCAGCAATGCGAGGCCAGCCGTTTCAGCATTTGAACCCAGCTCAAACACAAACATTGCCCATGAAAGCGGAGCTCGCATACCTGATTTCCTCAGGCAGCGGCAGCAACGTCAAAACGACAACTAAAAGTTGGTGACCCGGAGTCCACGCCTGCCCAGAGCATCCCGTGTGGCTGCTCCCTTCCGGTTCTGACCAGGTTTGGGCGTCTGGACCGCATGGATCCGAATCGATGCCATGTTAGCAATGAACCTCTTTTATGGCGGAAGGGCGGATGCGCCCAGCTGAATTGATTCGCTTCAAGCAATCCGGGAGAGCCATCACGATGCTCACAGCCTGGGATGGCCTCAGTGCTGCCTTGGTTGAAGAAGCAGGCGCTGATGTGGTTTTAGTGGGTGATTCACTCGCGATGGTGGTTCTTGGCCATGCCACCACCCTTCCGGTCACGCTTGAACAAATGCTTCATCACAGCCAGGCCGTATGCCGAGGTCTGAGCAAACCTCTCGCCCAGCAACCGCTGGTGGTGTGTGATCTGCCATTCCTGAGTTATCAGTGCGGACTCGATCGCGCCGTCGCCGCTGCAGGAACAATTCTCAAAGAGTCGGATGCCGCCGCCGTCAAGCTTGAGGGTGGAGAACCTGAGGTGGTTGCCGTTGTGGATCGCCTCGTCCGCATGGGCATCCCAGTGATGGGCCATGTCGGACTCACCCCTCAGGCCGTGCATCGCCTCGGCTATCGGCGTCAAGGCATCGATCCGCGCAGCCAGGACAAACTGCATCGCCAAGCACAAGCTCTACAGGACGCCGGTTGTTTCTCTCTTGTTGTGGAGCATGTCCCTAGCGAACTTGCAGGTCGCTTGCGACGCAACTTGTCCATCCCGGTGATCGGGATCGGCGCCGGAGCCGATTGCGACGGACAGGTCAGCGTGACCGCGGACCTGCTGGGCTTAACGCCAAGCCAGCCACCCTTCACTACGGCCAGGATGCAAGGCCGTGAACTCAGCATCACCGCTCTTAAAAGCTGGCTGAAGGAGCAACGGGATCAAGGAGCAACTCCCACCACTCCACCACCTCCACAAGCACCTGATTGCTAACAGCCATCCCCTCGGGATCGCTGAGGCGCCAGCGACGGCCAGGGCGTTCCATAAGGCCTATGTCGATCAAGGGTTGCCAGCGTGCTTCAAGGGCAGGTAAATCACGGTTGCATCGCCGTTCATCCCAGCCGCAGCGTCTCGCAAGATCCCAAAGATCCACCCCTTCATGGCAGCGCAGTCCCACGAGCAACCGATCATCCAGAGGCAAGCTCCCCGCTGACCCTTGAAGCAAGCTGAAATCCATTTCTTGACTT
This sequence comes from Synechococcus sp. ChBW.bin.23, assembly GCA_037620855.1. Taxonomy (GTDB): domain Bacteria; phylum Cyanobacteriota; class Cyanobacteriia; order PCC-6307; family Cyanobiaceae; genus Synechococcus_C. Next base: position 43,582 of record JASJLK010000048.1, read on the forward strand.
TGATCCTGCAACCAGGCGGCATAGGCCTCACGGGTTCGAGGACGGGCCATCCGCTCCCCCCAGGGAGCACTGGTCGCACCCAGGCCAAAAGCCCACCAGCCCGCACCACTCCAATACACGCGGTTATGCCTGGAGGCATGGCCTGGCCTGGCGAAATTTGAGATTTCATAGCGGCTGTAGCCGGCGCGACGGAGTCTGTGGCTGGTGAAAGCGATCCGGTCGGCGGCGGCATCTTCTTCGGGGAGAGCCAGCTCGCCTCGCTTCTCACGCCAAGCAAACACAGTGCCTGGCTCCACGCTGAGGTCGTAGATCGACATGTGGGGGGCCTGAACTGCAACGGCCTGCTCCAGCTGAGCCTCCCATTCCTGATCTCCTTGGTCTGGAAGGTTTCGAATCAAATCCAAGCTCCAGCTCTGCAGTCCACCAACCAGCAAAGACTCTTGGAGCCAATGGCAGGCCTCCAGCAAATCTTGCTGGCGATGTCGGCGCCCAAGGGCCGCAAGCCTGACATCGTCAAAACTTTGCCCTCCCAAACTCACGCGGGTGACGCCCGCATCGATCAGGGATTGAAGATCACTTTGCTCAAACGTGGCAGGGTCCATTTCTAGGGTGATTTCGGCACCGTCCTGAAACCCGAATCGACCTCTGAGCTGCTGCAGTAGCCCTGCAATTTGATCAGGCCTCAACAGCGATGGCGTGCCGCCCCCGATATACACAGTGGCCAATGCAGGGCCTTGGGGAGACAGGTTGATCTCGGCGCTGAGCAGATCCAAGTAGGCCTCGATCGAGCCACTACCAGACCCGCCAAACGCATCGGCTCGATCGCCAAGAGGCACCACCGCGAAATCACAGTAAAAACATCGCCGATGACAAAAAGGAATATGCAAATAGGCGCTGCGAGGTGCAGATGCGGTCATCTGCGCAGGCAGAGCGACGGAAGATGGTGCATGCTGCCTGCATACGGAGTGAACGGCCACGACTGATCGCCATGGTTGAAGTTCTCATCCTGGTCCTATTTCTGATCTCCGGTGGAGCCACCGGTTGGATGGGAGTTCATCTCCTTCCACAAGAGATGCTGGACGATGTCACCGATGTCCAAAGGGTGCGCCTCGTGCTCACTGGCATTGGCACAGGCATAGGCCTTGTAGCAGGCCTGGTTTTTAAGAGGCTGCGCCTGCAACTAATGCAGCAGGTGCGCACGATGCCCACCGATTTATTGATCAGTCGATCGGTTGGACTGATCCTTGGTTTATTAGTCGCCAATTTATTGCTAGCGCCCATCCTGTTGCTCCCTTTAGCGGGTGGCATGACCCTGGTCAAACCCTTGGCTGCGGTTCTCAGCAATGTGTTTTTTGGGGTTCTGGGATACAACCTCGCTGAGGTTCACGGACGCACGCTCCTGCGCCTGTTCAACCCCACAAGCACAGAAGCCCTGCTGGTGGCAGACGGTGTTCTCACCCCTGCAACACCAAAGATCCTTGATACCAGCGTGATCATCGATGGGCGAATCCGCGGCATGTTGGCCTGCGGTTTGCTCGAAGGTCAAGCGATCGTTGCTCAAACGGTGATCGACGAGATGCAGCAATTGGCCGACTCCACCAACCTGGAGAAGCGAGCCAAAGGGCGCCGTGGTCTCAAACTTCTGCGCGATCTACGCGACACCTATGGCCGTCGACTGGTGATCAACAGCACCCGTTACGAAGGCAAAGGCACCGATGATCGTTTGCTCCTCCTTGCAGGCGACACGGGCGGCACGCTTGTGACCGCCGACTTCAACCTGGCCCAGGTCGCCGAAGTGAAGGAGATCAAAGTGATGAATCTGAGCGAATTGGTGATCGCCCTTCGCCCTGAGGTTCAGCCTGGTGATGAGCTGTTGCTCAAAATCGTGCGCGAAGGCAAAGAGGAGAGTCAGGGAGTGGGGTATCTCGAAGACGGGACGATGGTGGTGGTTGAGGAGGGACGGACCCTGATCGGATCCCGTCAGCCCGTCGTAGTAACTGGTGCTCTGCAGACCCCAACAGGGCGCATGGTGTTTGCCCGCCGTGACCAAAACGGGCACAAGACCAACCGCAGCAGCAAAAACGGCAAGAGCAAGGCGGCACGAACTGACAACGCTGAGGAGCAGCCATCCGCTTGACCCCGCTAGGCTCGCTCCACGACAGGGATGCTTAGCGGAATGACCACATCAGCGCCTTATTACGGCGACTCAGGCATGATGCGTACACCCCCGCCTGACCTGCCCTCTTTGATGCTCAAAGAGCGGATCGTGTATTTGGGTCTTCCGCTGTTTTCAGATGGAGACACCAAGCGTCAGCTAGGTCTTGACGTCACTGAATTGATCATTGCCCAACTCCTCTTCTTGGAGTTCGACAACCCCGACAAACCAATTTATTTCTATATCAATTCCACTGGTACGAGTTGGTATTCGGGTGAGTCAATTGGCTTCGAGACAGAAGCCTTTGCCATTTGCGACACGCTTCGCTATGTCAAGCCACCTGTACACACGATTTGCATCGGTCAAGCGATGGGTACGGCTGCCGTCATTCTTTCTGCTGGCGCCAAGGGTCAACGGGCGGCCCTACCCCACGCCTCCATCGTGTTGCATCAGCCCCGCAGCGGCGCTCGCGGCCAGGCCACAGACATTCAGATCCGCGCCAAAGAAGTGCTGCACAACAAGCAGGCCATGCTCGAAATCCTTTCGACCAATACCGGTCGCAGCGTGGAAGAACTCTCTGCAGATTCAGACAGAATGAGTTATCTCACACCTCAAGAAGCCGTGTCCTACGGCCTGATTGACAGGGTGCTGGAAAGTCGCAAGGACCTGCCGGCTGCAGCGGGTTAACGACGCATCCAATTATCAATTGCCTTTGCAGTTGAAATCACCAAAGCTGTTGAACCAGCTCTGGCTTGCCTTAACAGACCATTTCTTTTATCTCCTTCAACCCATCTAAGGACCCATGCCGATCGGTACCCCCAGCGTTCCCTACCGCCTCCCCGGCAGCCAAATGGAGCGCTGGGTTGACATCTACACACGCCTTGGCGTTGAGAGGATTTTATTTCTCGGCTCTGACGTGAATGACGGAGTTGCAAATAGCCTCGTCGCCCAAATGCTGTATCTCGATTCAGAAGACAGCAGCAAGCCCATCTACCTGTACATCAACTCCCCAGGCGGATCTGTCACCGCCGGTTTGGCGATCTACGACACCATGCAATACGTGAAGAGTGACGTCGTAACGATCTGCGTAGGGCTGGCCGCATCGATGGGTGCGTTCTTGTTGACGGCAGGCACGAAAGGCAAGCGCTTGGCATTACCTCATAGCCGAATCATGATCCACCAGCCTCTCGGTGGCACGGCGCAACGTCAGGCGAGCGATATCGAAATCGAAGCCAGGGAAATCCTGCGTATGAAGGAGATGCTCAACCGCTCAATGGCCGATATGACAGGGCAGAGTTTTGAGAAAATCGAAAAGGACACCGACAGGGATTATTTCTTGAGTGCAGCAGAGGCCAAGGATTACGGCTTGATCGATCGGGTGATTTCCAACCCCAACGAAGCTTGAGGGCCAATCCGGTCCATCCGTAAACTTCATTATTGTCTTCAGCAGGTTCCGACCGGATGGCTCAGCTTTTCTATGACTCAGACGCCGATCTCTCGCTTCTGAGCGGCAAGACGGTAGCCATCATCGGTTATGGATCTCAAGGTCATGCCCATGCCCTGAACCTCAAAGACAGTGGCGTCAATGTGATTGTTGGTCTTTATGACGGCAGCCGCTCAGCCGAGAAAGCCAAAGCCGATGGCCTCGAAGTCCTGAGCGTGGCGGATGCTTCCGCTAAGGCCGACTGGATCATGGTGCTGCTTCCCGATGAGTTTCAGAAAGAGGTCTACGAGAAAGAAATCGCCCCACATCTCGGAGCAGGCAAGGTTTTAAGTTTCGCGCACGGCTTCAACATTCGCTTTGAGTTGATCAAGCCACCCGCAAACGTGGATGTGTTGATGATCGCTCCGAAAGGGCCCGGTCACACCGTGCGCTGGGAATATCAGAACGGTCAAGGTGTTCCAGCCCTATTCGCGATCGAACAAGACGCTTCAGGGAACGCACGCGGTCTGGCCATGGCCTATGCCAAAGGCATCGGAGGAACGCGCGCAGGCATCCTCGAAACCAACTTCAAAGAAGAAACCGAGACTGACCTCTTTGGTGAACAGGCCGTTCTCTGCGGCGGTCTGTCGGAGCTGGTCAAAGCCGGATTCGAAACCCTGGTGGAAGCCGGCTATCAGCCGGAGCTCGCCTATTTCGAGTGCCTGCATGAAGTCAAGTTGATCGTCGACTTGATGGTGAAGGGTGGTCTGTCCTCCATGCGCGACTCCATCTCCAATACGGCGGAATACGGGGACTACGTCAGTGGCCCTCGTCTGATCACCGCCGACACCAAAGCGGAGATGAAGAGGATCCTCACCGACATCCAAGACGGAACCTTTGCCAAGAACTTCGTTGCGGAATGCGCAGCCGGCAAACCTGAGATGAATAAAGTTCGCGCTCGTGATGCCGAGCATCCGATCGAGAAAGTTGGTAAGGGTCTGCGTTCAATGTTCAGCTGGCTGAAGGCGGCCTGACCGATCCCGTTCTGCTGGTGATCGTCGCAGCAGGCCTTGACCTGCTGGTCGGCGATCCTCGCTGGTGCCCCCATCCAGTGGTGGCCATGGGTCGTGTGATCACACGACTCAGACAATGGATCGAAGCCTGGGCCGGAGACCGGCCCTTTCGATTGCGCGCCGGAGGTGGATTGATCACGCTTCTTTTAGTGGTCGGAAGCGGTGGGACGGGCTGGCTGCTCGAGCGGCTGATGTTGTCGCCGTCTCCGTTGCCCCATCCCTTGGCGGCACTTTTAGTCGTGATTGCCCTGGCGAGCGCCCTTGCGGCACGCAGCCTTCGCGACAGCGTGCTGCGCGTTCTTCAGGCCCTCCCTGACCTGCCCTCAGCAAGAGATCGCTTGAGTTGGATTGTGGGCCGTGATGTAAGCCAATTAGATCAAGATGGCATCCTCAGGGCCAGCGCAGAAACAGCCAGTGAAAATGCGGTGGATGGACTGTTTGCTCCCTTGTTTTGGATGCTGATCGGAGCAGGCCTCTGGAAGGCGGGGTTCAGCCAAGGTCCAGGCCCCCTGGCCCTGGCATGGGCATTCAAAGCAAGCAGCACCCTCGATTCCATGCTTGGTTACAAGCAAGGCCGACTGCGCTGGCTCGGCACTGCTGGAGCCCGGCTCGACGATCTCCTTACCTGGTTGCCATGCCGGATGGTGCTTATCACTCTTCCACTCGTGAGCATGAGCTGGACCAAATGGCCAACAACAGTGCGGGCCGCTGCCTCAGATGGGATGCCTGACCCATCTCCAAATGCAGGACTCTCCGAATCAATTTTTGCCCACTGCGCCGATGTGCAGATGGGTGGTCTCAATCGTTATCGGAGCACTTGGATCAACAAACCGCTGCTTTCCGCACAATCCGCCAAGGCAACGGCTTCAGGAGTGCGCAAGCTGTTGAACCTTGGCCTCAAGCTGGAAGCCGCTTGGCTGGCAGTGGCAGCTGGGTTCTCTTACGTTCAGTAAGCACCTCGATCCATGGGCAGCAGAAGCACTCCAAACGTGCGCAAGATAATCGCCAAATCCAGCAGGAAAGAACGACCTCTGGAATAAGCCAAATCAAGCCTCACCCGCTTGGCATAGCTGAGATTGTTGCGACCACTCACCTGCCACAACCCGGTCAAACCAGGCCGAACGGCCAAAACCTCATCCATGAAGGGGCCATAGCGCTCGATCTCCTTATCCACGATTGGCCGTGGCCCCACCACGCTCATCTCTCCACGGAGAACATTCAGGAACTGAGGGAGTTCATCGAGGCTCGAACGCCTTAGGAAACGACCGATCGGAGTAATACGAGGGTCTTGGCGAAGCTTGAAATCCCGCTCAAACTCAGCCCGCATCTCCGGCGACTCAGCCAACACGCGTTGCAGAACAGCGTCGGCATCAGCGCGCATGGTACGGAATTTGATGCAGCCAAAACGACGATATCCACGACCAACCCGTTTCTGCACATAGAACACAGGTCCAGGCGAACTCAAACTCACCAAGGCGGCGATCAGCAGAAAAACCGGCGATCCAAGCCCCAAGGCCAGTAACGAGAAGGCAATATCACCACTTCGCTTGAGCGTGCGCCCCAACCTGCTTTGCTTTCGAACCAGTGCCACTGATGTGAGCACTGAGGGAGGAGCTGACAACAACTCGAGATGCCGTTTCGTCGCACGCCGACTCAAGCTGGATCCACCTGCCTGAAACGACGAACGACGAAGACCAACTTGCATCAAGTGTCACTTGACTCTCAACCTACTGAACCGCAACAAAGGACAACTAAGAAAGCAAAAGGTCCAGTCACCGCAACGGCACAGGAACAACTGCTGATTCCGGATCGCTTGCGCACGCCCGTCGTATCGGCAGAAAACAGCATTTGCTGACAGAAACAGATCAAGAAGTTTCTCAGCCAATTGCGGCAAAGAGCAAGAATTCCGAAGCTGGGGCATGACTTCCACCGACACGTCCATCAGCGCTCTTCTCGAAGAAGCTCTCCAAGAGCCCACGATTGGAGATACAGGGAGCTTTCGGTGGCACGCCACTGCGATTGGAATCGCAGCGTTATGGATCGACGCGTCTCCGCCTTCCACTCCACCGTTTGAAAAAGCTTTAAAGGAAGGATTAGAGATTGGCTTGGATCTAAGCCGAGAAGAACGTGAATTTCACCAGGTCAGCGAAGGACTCGTTCTCCTGTTTCATTCTTAATCAATCAAGAAATTCACCAAACGAACACATTACACAATCCAAGCGAAGCCTTCAACTTGAACAAGCATCTACTTATCGCCGCAAAATACTGGCTAGGTGGCTTTATCGCATTAATGCTTTTGTTTTATGCGATTATTTCGATCCGATAAAAACTAAATTAAAAAGAACATTGAAAATAAAGTGCCCTATTGCCAGCAATTCATCGCAACCAGAACAAGCCTTAACCCTTCCAATCAGACCTATCAAACACCAATCAATCAGGCCTCAAGATGGCGCCATCCCAGAGAGGGTGTGACAAAATTGCACTCAAGTCATTAAGAAGCAGAGTCTGACCTTCATGTGTAGAACTGCGATCGATAATCTGAATCAGGTATTCATGCTGAGCGCCATCTCCTCTCTGACGAGAACAAATAATAATCACATCATCATAAGAGATGGGAAAATCAGCCGTTAAGTCTCGGCCAAGAATGCCTTCTGAAACAAACAATAGAAAATCACAAACAATCTGACTCAAAAACTCTTCTCCCTCAGCAAGGTCTCCACAAGCCATCATCTGCTCTTTCGTTTGTGGCGTATACGTTACGAACGAGTAAAAGAAGGCAGCACCAGTTTTCTGTAAAAATAAGCCTTTAAATGGACGCCCCATCTTCATCGCATCTCTAATCACAGTTGTTAAGTTCTAAAAAACAAATTTTCAACTCTCTTTCTTAATGGTCCATAGCAGGTGGGCCTAAAGAAACATCCAAAAAGTATCCCAATTCTAACCCCAATCATTTTATCCTTTACAGCGCTGCTAGAGCAGAATGAGTTCTTCCTACCAAAAGAAAAGTTGCCGCACATGCAGGAAAGAGGGTAAATAACTATTGGCCTGCAATCAGCCCTTAGAGACAATACAAACTAATCAAGCAAATCATGCCATGAAGTAAACCAACACAACATACAATCATCTCTCAATACTGCGACCTCGTGTGATGGAGGCGTCGAACTCATAAGAACCTGAAATTCACAAGAATCATTGACGCCTGACCAGCAATTTAGAATGGAGAGTGCGTTGTTTCATTTTTAATCCAAATAGGTCTTGCTGAAACGGATTAGGACTAAAAAGTGAGACGAACAAATAGATCCGTCCATACATTTTCTAGGAACATCTGAAACCTCCTGAATCAATACACCACGAGACTTGAGCAACGAAACGATTTTATGTCGTGCGAATTCAGACAACAACTGCAGAAAAAAGGGAGGGCATCCCAGACCTTCCCCATGACGACGCATCCCCAAGGACCACCTCCTTGGGGTGTGGTGAGTTTTATGTATTCGAACGAACTCTTTTGTAGGGACAGGCACCAAATCCCTATGAGCTGGGCAGACCAAAGAAAGACCCCTGAGAGGTGCGCCTCAGAGGTCGTTTGATGGTGTTTTGCTGAACGACCTATTCAGTTCCCGCCGTTACAGAAGCGGACAGCTTGCGCATTGGTCTTGCCTTCAGCAATGACTTCTTCAACGCAACCGGTAAACGCCGTGCTCTCTTGCTTCACAGCACAGAAACCAAGAGCGATTGCTGCCAACGAAATGGCAGAGAGGACAGTGGCAGAAATCTGAATGACGCCATAGGCAAGCATCGCGTTTTTCTTGCCACCGCAGCCCTTCTTAGTGCTGCTAGTTTCTTTGCTTGCGTTCTCGTCAGACATGGAAAAGTAATAACTACATGAACTTTATGTACTGGCCAATGTCCCTTGGAGGCACATTGCAGCAGGGATAACCGACCAGCAGTTCATCCGATGACAAGGATTTGGGACAAAAGACTATCTATTCGGACTCATCTAATATGGGGAGGATGTTCTTTCAGTAAGAGACCAAATAGGACTTGCTGGAACGGGTTAGGACTAAAAAGTGAGCTGAAAAGATAAATCCAGCCACACTTTTTCTGGGAACAGCTGAAACCTCGTGAATCACCCCCACCCAAGGTTTGAGCAACGAAACGATTTCGTGTCATGCGAGTTCGAGCAATAACCGCAGGGAACAAAAGAAGGAAGGTCTCTCAAAACCTATCTTCTTGCCATGCCGTCCACTGTGAGGAAAGAGTTTTATGTATCCATACAAACTCTTTTGTATGGACAAGCACCTTTTCAGGGTTCTTGTGATTCAGGTCCCCAGACAGCAGGGACCTGAATTCATCCATTCGTCAGCAGGTCCTTCCACAGAACCTCTGCTCACTCCCTTCTGAAGTGCTGGAGACCCTTCAGGCATCAGACGCCCCATATCCACGAAAACCTTTTGATCCCTGACCTAGGACTTGTCGTGCCCATGAAACCGATAAGCCCATCCGTCCGCACCAGGGGGCCATCAACCAACCATCCAACGACGCGCAGGTGGATAACCTCAAGGCAGATGGATGTGAAGAGGTCTTCTTTGAAAAGGTCACAAGCACCACGACCCTGGAGCAACGACACCAACTGCGTGCCTGCCTCTCAGTTCTTCGCAAAGGAGACCTGCTGTGTGTTGCCAAGTTTGACCGCGTTGGAAGGAGTCAGGTCGAAGTCATCAACCGTCTGAACGATCTCCAACAAGAGGGAATCCATGTGAGGACCTTGGATGAATTGATAGACACCAAGGCACTTGGGAAGATGGCACCTCTTGTCGTTGGACTCCTAACGGGACTTTCAGAAGTGGAAAGATCTCTTATCCAGGAGAGAAGCAGAAAGTCCGTAGAGCGCCGCAGGAAGACAGGTGGAAACCTTGGAGCGAGACCTAGACCTCAAACAAAAAAGAGTCCTTGGTCTTGCGTCTGCGTAAAGAAGGTGAGTCCTATCGGTCCATCAAGGATCAGACAGGTCTGGCACTCGCAACCATCACATGCATCATCAAAGAAGAAGAGGTGACGTGATGCTGAAAATCCTTATTATCTTTGGTCTTGGGTTTCTGCTTTTCACCAACCAAGAGGCAAGGCAGATAACGGGAGACCTACTCCGCTCTGCTGGTGATGCCATTGCTCCCGCAAAAGACGGAAAGACCATCCAAAACAGATTGCAAGATGCAGTTCTGGACAAGATTCAAGAAAAAATATGAAAGCACTTTTACTTCTTATCCTGTTGCCACTTATGTCAGCAAAGGCAGAGCAACCAGACATCCACTGCCCTGGACAGAACATCCTTGAAATGAGGTGGTGAACATCACGAAAGTGGGAAGAATCCAATCAGGCACTAAAAAATCAACTCAAACCAGAGACCCTGAAGACTTGGGTTCAAGCAACACAAGAGGTTTGTACTGCGTGTTCCCCTTACAAGCAAGGAACGATTTACCCGCAAATTGTTGTTGAATGCGATGACCGACTCAATCGAGTTCTGCCGGAAGAACTCAGGAGTCTAAGAAAATGAGATTCTTAGTCCCCCTACTCCTTGCACTTGCACTACCAACAATGGAGGCACCCAAATAAAAATCTAAGTAATAAATCAGTTCGGTGGATGGCAGCATTATCAAATCATCCACCACCTTCCTTCTGCCGCTCGCACTGCACAGAACAAAGAGACTCAATCAGGTAAGCAATACAGAATTGTGGGTAAGGAAAGAAAACTCATGGATCTGTTTCATCCATAAAATCAATTACGAACTATTATCCAGTATTTGGTAATCGATGGTTTATTCTCATCGATCATTGACTTCA
>JASJLK010000049.1:0-6309 GCA_037620855.1 Synechococcus sp. ChBW.bin.23
TCAGTGCTCAGCAGGCTGCATCGGTCCGCGCAGGTTACCCGTCCTGAACTGAACCACATAAGGATTATCTGTTGTTCGGTAATCGCCCACTGTTCCGTCCCATTGGAACCGGCCGCCGTACAGCATCACGATGCGCTCCGCAGTGCGTTCGATCGTGCTGTGCACATGGCTGACCACTACTGAAGACCCCTGGGCCACGGTGGTGGTTTTCACAATCAAATCTTCAATCCTCGTGGATGCCACTGGGTCCAGACCAGCGGTGGGCTCGTCGTACAACAAGAGGGGCATCGCAGCTTCATCGCGATCTGGATCGTCAATCAAGGCGCGAGCAAAGCTCACTCGCTTCTGCATCCCTCCGCTGAGCTGGCCGGGATATTGAGCAGCGACTTCATAGAGTCCCACGGCATCCAAGCAAGCCATAACACGGTCACGGACCTGCGCTGCAGGCATCCGTCCAAGCCGATTCAAGAGGAAACCAACGTTTTCCTCCACCGTTAAGGACGCCAGCAGTGCTGGGTTCTGGAACACAAGCCGAACATCCGGCGGGCGGCGCTGATCGAGGCGGAGGTAAGGCTGAGACTCATCAAACAACCTCAATTCGCCAGCAGTGGGCAGTTGCAAACCAGCCAACAAACGCAAAACCGTGGATTTTCCCGCTCCAGAAGGCCCCACAACTGCAATTCTCTCTCCGGGTTTCATCAATAGATTCACCCCGTCCAGCACCGGATGGGCCCCCCACTGCATCGTGAGACCTCTCATCTCAACAACGGGTTTGAACGAGGAATCCCGCGCGTTAACCAAAGGGCTGATGGCTGAAAGTTGACTCATCCTGCCTGGATTGCCGCAAAAGGTTGGTGATCAGGTTCAACTTCCGTACAGTTCAGCTTCTTCGGTGGATTTGACGCCATCGCACCCGAGCCCTTTTGACCAGCCCTCGACGCCGCGGAAATCGTCAACGACTCCGAGCCATGCAGGCGGAACGGAAGCGCGATCTAATTCTGCGCTCCCGCAGGGCGATGAGCTGGTTGCGACCCGGACTGGTGGTGAAGAGATGGCTACTTACCTCGAGTATTGGATTGGTCTTAGCCCTGTTAGGAGCTGCCGTCTGGGCCGATCTGCAACCGATCTATTGGATGCTCTGGGTCATTCAAGAAGCTCTCGGTTGGATCACGAGAGTGTTGCCGGGGGCGATCACGGGTCCCCTCGTTCTATTACTGGGGGTTGGACTGCTGCTCTGGGGGCAAAGCCAGAGTTTTGGCTCGATCCAACAGGCTCTAGCGCCGGAAAAAGACACGGTGTTAGTGGATGCACTGCGTGCCAAAAGTCGCCTCAATCGCGGGCCCAGCATTGTGGCGATTGGTGGTGGGACAGGCCTATCAACGTTGCTAAGTGGACTGAAGCGCTACAGCAGCCATATCACCGCGATCGTGACCGTTGCCGATGACGGAGGCAGTAGCGGCGTTCTGCGTCGCGAACTTGGCGTATTGCCTCCAGGCGACATCCGCAACTGTCTTGCCGCGCTCTCCACGGAAGAGCCCTTACTCACCCGTCTATTCCAATACCGCTTCTCGGCAGGCAGCGGGCTCGAAGGCCACAGCTTTGGCAATCTCTTTCTTTCCGCCCTCAGCGCAATTACTGGGAGCCTGGAAACAGCGATCACAGCCTCCAGTCGCGTCCTCGCGGTTCAAGGCCAGGTGGTTCCTGCCACCAACGCCGACGTCCGTCTCTGGGCTGAACTCGAAGATGGCACCCGGATCGAGGGAGAATCAGCGATCGGCAAAGCACGCAGCCCAATTGTGCGCATGGGATGCCTGCCGGAAAAGCCACCGGCTCTACCCAGAGCACTGGAAGCCATTGCTCACGCCGACTTGATTTTGCTGGGGCCAGGAAGCCTTTACACCTCACTTCTCCCGAACTTGCTGGTGCCTGAATTGGTCACAGCCATTCAACGCAGCCGCGCTCCCAGGCTCTACATCTGCAACTTGATGACCCAACCTGGCGAAACGGATGGGTTGGATGTGAGTGGTCACCTTCGCGCCATCGAAGCGCAATTGGCATCTCTAGGAGTGAGCAAACGCTTGTTCGACTGCGTGCTGGCCCAGGAACCAATCAGGGAGTCTTCCCTTCTGGCTCACTACCGCAAGTTGGGGGCAGAACCAGTGATCTGCGACAGCAGGCAACTACAACAAGAAGGCTTTGACGTCATGCAAGCACCACTTCAAGGGAGTCGGCCCACAGCGACGCTCCGCCACGATCCTCGCAGTCTTGCCTTAGCTGTGATGCGTTTTTACAGGCGGCATAAGCGTGATAATCAAAACGCTTGATTTAGTAAGCGTCTTGCATTTCATAGAAGTCGGGTTGCACATAGTCCTTGCGCAGCGGCCAACCAGTCCAGTCCTCAGGCATCAGTAAACGCTTGGGATGGGGATGACCTTCGAAGTGGATACCAAACATGTCGAAGGTTTCACGCTCCTGCCAATCCGCGCCACGGAAGAGGCCATAAAGACTGGGAAGGCTGGGCTCCCCCTCCCGAGACAAGAAAACCTTGAGGCGCACTTCACGCAGCGTGTCTCTCTTGCCGTCGATGAGTTCAGCCATCGCCACAAAGTGATAGAAGCAAACAAGCCGCTCTCCTGGGCCCTCGTCGTATCCGCCCTGACATTGCAAATAATCGAAACCATTGCTTTTCAAGGCAGCAGCGATCACTTGCAGGAAGAGAGCTTCAACCCCGATTTGCTCGACACCAATATGGTCAGCATCCAAGTCATCGTGATCAAAGCCTTGCTCGTTTAGCCACTGGCTAACGGGCCCTGGCTGAGGAGACGCTGCAACAGGAACATCAACAATTGATTGCTTCTCGGGAGAATTAGGACTCATGACGACGTACCTGAGGAGACGGGCTCAGCGGACTCAGTTTTCTCTGGTGCAGCAATGGGGATCCCTGCTCCAGGAGCGAGGGCTGCGACCTGCGTCTCAGCGCGCAGGTAGGCACCCGTCACGATCGGTTCAACCTGAACCATGGCGTGATCGACAGTGCAATAACGATGGGTTTGCTTGAGCTGGCGGCGATCACTGATCGACTCATTACCAACCTTCTTGCGAAGCTTGATCACCGCATCAAAAATTGCTTCAGGACGTGGTGGACATCCCGGAAGATAAAGATCCACCGGAATCAACTTATCCACGCCACGAACAGCGGTCGTGGAATCAGCGCTGAACATGCCACCTGTGATGGTGCAAGCTCCCATCGCGATCACGTATTTCGGCTCTGGCATCTGCTCATAAAGACGAACCAACGCCGGACCCATTTTCATCGTGACCGTGCCAGCAACGATCAAAAGGTCGGCTTGCCTGGGCGAGCTGCGAGGCACAAGTCCGAAGCGATCAAAGTCAAAGCGCGAACCGAGGAGAGCGGCAAACTCGATAAAACAACATGCCGTCCCGTACAACAATGGCCAAAGGCTGCTGAGACGTGCCCAATTGTGTAGGTCATCCAAGCTCGTCAGGATGACGTTTTCACTCAGGTCGTTCGTGACTGTGGGCGAGCCCTCTGCGGCCCCTCCAACCGGCCCACAACTCGCCTCACGAAGATCGCGAAGGGATTGGATCGAAGGGCTATCGCCGGATGAGGTCATGGTGATGGGGTCGGTCATCAATCAGCTCCACTCGAGGGCACCTTTGCGCCATGCATAGGCCAATGCCACAAGGAGGATGGTAATAAAAACAAGGGCTTCGATGAATGCCAATATGCCCAAACGATGGAAGGCGACAGCCCAGGGATAAAGGAAGACCGTCTCGACATCAAAGATGACGAAGACAAGAGCAAACATGTAATAGCGAATATTGAATTGAATCCAAGCTCCACCGATCGGCTCCATCCCGGATTCGTAGGTGAGCTCGCGTTCTCCGGCCTGACTGCGAGGAGCCAAAAGCTTGTTGGTTACCAACGCCAAGACAGGGACAGCTGCTGCAATCAGCAGAAATCCCAGAAATGCGTCATACCCCGGCAGCACAAACATCACGGCAGCCCTTATATAAAATCCAGTCTGGCATTCGCAGACCACCTCTGTCGTCGAAAGGCACAACGCCGATAGAGTCTTGAAACCTTGAGGAGGAGCGGTGAGCGACGAGATCATCCCAGCAGCGGGAGTTCCCGCCGACGTTGAACCCCTCGCAGAGGAGTTGATCGCGGCTGAAGCCATCGAAGCAAAAGCCGTCCAAGACGAGGCAAGCGCCAGCTCAGACAATGAGACATCTGATCCACGCACGCATCGGTTCGAATGCCGAAGCTGTGGATACGTTTACGACCCCAATGAAGGTGTCAAGAAGCTGGGCATCGTGGTGGGCACCGCTTTTGAAGATCTCGACCCGATCGGATTCCGTTGTCCGGTCTGCCGCAGCAGGGTCGGAGCCTTCACCGACATCGGACCTCGCTCAAAAGCGAGTGGATTTGAGGAAAACCTTAATTTCGGTCTCGGTGTTAACCGGCTCACTCCCGGGCAAAAAAATGTGCTGATTTTTGGCGGCCTCGCCCTCGGCTTTGCTTTCTTCCTCTCCCTTTATTCACTTCGCTGAGACCACCTCTGATCCCAATGAAGCAACTACTTACCCCTTTTTTCAATCTTTTCTTAGTGGCCTGCATTGGCCTTGGACTTGGCGGATGTGTCACCACGCGTCTGCCAATGGCACAATCCAGCCCTTGGCAAGCCATTGACCTCAACACAAAGGGCAATCCCCTGGATGTGGCCTTCACGAGTGCCGACCATGGCTTTCTTGTTGGAAGCAACAGACTCATTCTTGAAACGAATGATGGTGGCGCCAATTGGAATGAGCGCAGTCTTGATCTCCCTGAAGAAGAGAATTTTCGCTTAATCAGCATCGCCTTCGACGGTGACGATGGCTGGATTGCCGGTCAGCCTGGCTTGCTGATGCACACCACCGATGGTGGCAATAACTGGACTCGGCTTTTCCTTGACACCAAGCTTCCTGGAGAGCCTTACCTGATCACCGCTCTTGGACCGAACACAGCCGAATTGGCTACCAATGTTGGAGCGGTTTATCGCACCAGCGACGGAGGCGGAAGCTGGGAAGCGGAAGTGAGTGACGCAGCAGGAGCGATTCGCGATTTGCGCCGCGGACCTGAAGGTGGGTATGTAAGCGTAAGCAGCCTTGGCAACTTCTACGCCGGATGGGCTCCTGGGCAAGACATTTGGCAAGTGCACCAACGCGTGAGCAGTCAGCGCCTGCAAAGCATCGGCTACCAACCCGATGGAAAGTTGTGGATGGTGGCTCGCGGAGCTCAGATTCGGTTTAACGAAGACGACATTGACAACGAGAACTGGGGGAAAGCAATCGTCCCGATCACCAATGGCTACGGCTATATGGACATGGCCTGGTCCGATGACGGTGCCATTTGGGCCGGTGGTGGCAATGGGACCTTGCTGGTGAGTCGTGACAAGGGCGACAGCTGGGAACGGGATCCCGAAGCGAATCAGACCCCCACAAATTTCAACCGTTTCGTGTTTGATCACAGCGGTAATCAGTTGCACGCCTTCCTTCTCGGCGAGCGCGGCAACCTCTTGCGCTGGTCTGCGACGAGCTGATCCCATCTGAACTCGCGCTGCTCTGACAACGCTCTGTAACCAGTGCGGTGTGAGCAGCGCGAGTTAGGGGCAGCTGCTCTAAGCTCAATTAGCTGATACGCCCGACGCTATGGCTGCCGGCTCCACCGGGGAACGCCCGTTTTTTGAAATCATCACCAGTATTCGCTACTGGGTGATTCATGCGATTACCTTGCCATCCATTTTTTTGGCTGGGTTCCTTTTTGTGTCTACAGGTCTCGCTTACGACGCCTTCGGCACACCTCGTCCAGATGCTTATTTTCAGGCCTCTGAAAGCAAGGCTCCGGTTGTGAGCCAACGTTTTGAGGGCAAATCTCAACTCGACCTGCGCTTGAAATAGGCCATGACACAGACTCCCGCCACCTCAACGCCTCGCAATTACCCAATTTTTACGGTGCGTTGGCTCGCTTTGCACACCTTGGGTGTTCCCACAGTTTTCTTTTTGGGTGCCCTAGCTGCGATGCAGTTTATTCGTCGCTAACTAACCAACGAAATCTCCATGGAGCGCAATCAAAACCCCAACAATCTTCCGGTTGAACTGAACCGTACCAGTCTTTATCTAGGACTGTTGATTGTTTTCACCACTGGAATCCTTTTCTCCAGCTACTTCTTCAACTGAAGGCCTGAATCATGAGCGGTAAGAAATCCAATCTCCCTGACGGTCGTATTCCGGATCGTCTTCCTGACG
>JASJLK010000050.1:0-10506 GCA_037620855.1 Synechococcus sp. ChBW.bin.23
ATAGGGCTTGATCTGCAACCGAAGCTCCATGCCTTTCAACTCAGTAAGGAGCCCAGCGCTAATCCCGCACTTAAGCCAAGACCGTTTAGAGCCTGAAAACGAAGCGCCAAAAATTTGCTGCCAGCGATTCGATCCGGTTCGGCATGGTGATCACGCAGCAACCGAATCAGCGCTGCTGCCGCTGGAAGGCCAATCGCGCTGAATAGGGCCGTGAGCGGCCAATCACCGTGAAGGACTGGAAGCCATTCGAGCGCAAGGGTGCCTGCAACAAACCAAGGCACCAAGCTGGCAGCTTTAGCCGTACCCAAGCGCACCACCGGGGAGTATTTGCCATGGGCAGCGTCCTCATCCACCTGATGGAAATGGGAGCAAAACAACACCAGAGACGTGGCTAAAGCAGGACCTGAGCCAAGCATCAGCGCAAGCTGCCAAGGCACTGCTGCCTGATCAGAAGGAGCCAGCACAAGCAGTGCAGCCGCCGTCGCAAAGGGTCCAAAAGCCAACCAGCAAATCGGCTCACCCCAACCTCGATACCCCAAGCGAAAGGGTGGGCCCTGGTACAGATATCCGAGCCCACAGCTCACGAGCACAAGGGGGAGCACCGCGAACGAACTGCGCAGAGCGAGGATCAGCATCAGGGCTAAGCCCAAGATCAACGCCAAACAGGCCCAACGCCGTACAGACCTTCGCTGCCCTACCAGCGCCACGATCGAATGGGGCTTGCCGACAACATCCACACCGGTATCGGCATCAAACAGATCATTGCTGAGGTTTTCCCAGAGAAGCAGCAGCACCGCCGCTAGCAAAAAACCTGAGAACTGAGACCAACGCAGCGACTCCTGGTCCCCTAGACGCCAACCTGCCGCCAACAGCACGGGCATCACGGCAACCGAATACATCCGCCACTTAATGGCGGCCTTCCAAAGACGTTGGCGATCGGACATGGAGTAACGGGTTGCGACAGCCTGGGGATCTGGCATGGGCAGGATCCAGGCACACTGCGATGTGGCTCATACATTTGAGCAGGACGCTGCACTGATTCGCCGGGCCATGACAGCCGCACTTCAACAACCAACGGCTGCTCAGCGTTTCGGCACACTGCTCGACACCGCTCAGCGCGCCTGGCATCAGCGCCAAGTGGAGGAGGGCACGTTCAGCATCGCCCTGCAGGTTCCCCCACAGGATCCGCTGAAGCAATTGCCATGCCTAGCGGGCGAGAGCTCATTTCGGTTCCTGTGGGACAGCGCCCCAGGCCTCTGTCTCGCTGCTGCTGGTCAATGCCAACACCTTGACCTAGCGGGTCCGCGGCGATTCGAGCTGGCCCAACGTTTCAGCGACACCACCCTGCAACGCCTGATCGATGCCAGTCCTGAGGTGCCTTGCCAGGCCCGTTCTCGCGTCTTGCTCGCCTTCAGCTTTTTTGAGCAGAGCAGGGAACAACAAGGGAGCATGGACAGAGCTCCTTGTCTGCAAGCGCTGCTTCCCCGCTGGCAATTAAGCAGTCATGGCAAACAAAGCTGGTTGCGGATGCATGGCCATGCCTCCGATGAATCGGATGTGCGTGTCTTGACGGAAGCTCTTTGGCAGATGGCCGAAGCTCTGAACGCAACCTCGCCACATGATGAGCCAGACGATGCAACGGTCCTGGGTACCCCCGTGGGCTGCTGGCAAGAGCGCTATCGACCCGCACTTGAGCAAGGATTGGCGTTGGTGAATGAGGGAGCTCTGCACAAGCTGGTGCTGGCCGTGCGTCAGTCGATTGAACTCACCACACCTCTCTCTCCCTTGCCCCTGCTGGAGAGGCTGCGGCATCAGCAGACCGGTAGCTGCCGCTTCCTCTGGCAACGCGGTCTCAATGATGCTTTTTTTGGAGCCTCGCCAGAGCGGCTGCTCAGCCTGCGCAACGGACGGTTGCGGAGTGATGCCCTAGCCGGCACTGCTGGTCGAGGAGAAGGCGGCGACACGTTGATGCAATCAAGCAAGGACCGTCACGAACATGAGCTCGTGGTGAAAGCGATCAGCGAGAGTCTCAGCGAGGAAGGACTTCAACCCCAAAGCCCTCGGCGGCCCCAACTGGCGCGCCATGGCCAGCTGATCCATCTGCACACCCCGATCAGTGCCGATGCCTCAGGGCACCAGGCCCTTGCCCTAGCGGCAGCACTCCACCCAACTCCAGCGGTAGCGGGCCTGCCAAGACGGGAAGCCATGAATTGGCTGCAAACGCTTGAACCATTCGAGCGCGGTGGCTACGCAGCTCCCATCGGTTGGATCGACCAGGCTGGTGATGCGGAGTTGCGCGTTGCCATCCGCTGCGGACATTTACGCGGAAACCAACTCGATCTCACTGCAGGAGCTGGCCTTGTGCGGGGATCGATTGCGGAGCGGGAACTGCAAGAAGTGAGCCAAAAGCTGGCCGTCCTCGCCGACCAGCTTGATCTTCACCCAGGGAATCGGGATCGAGCGGACTATCCCCTCCATCGATGACGGCTGAGTGCATCTTTGATCTGATCTCAGGTCGAAGATGCACTCAGCCGAGCAATCACCATGTCGGCTAAGGGCACATTCATCAGGCGCTCCACCTCGCGAATGCCCGTTGGGCTGGTGACGTTGATTTCACTCAGCATCCCGCCAATCACATCGATACCCACAAAGAACAAACCTTCCGAGCGCAAGGCCGGAGCCAAGGCCTCACAGATCAAGCGTTCACGGTCCGTGAGCTCCGTGGCCTCTGGGAATCCCCCAACAGCGAGGTTGCTACGGAATTCGCCCTCTTTGGGCTTGCGGTTTACAGCTCCCAGTGGTTCTCCATCCACGAGCAGGATTCGCTTATCGCCATCGGTAACGGCAGGCAGAAAGCGTTGAGCCATCACCGGGAGGGATCCTTGTTCCGTGACCAGTTCAAGCAACGCACCAAGTCCAGGTGCTGACGCTGAGACGCGCACAACACCTAAACCAGCCCGGCCACCGAGGGGCTTCAGAACCACTTCCTCTTGCTCGCGCGCAAAGGCCGATAGCTCCGAAATTCGGCCCGACACCAACGTTGGCGCCATCCAGCGGCTGAAGCGCAGGGCACCAAGCTTTTCATTCCAACTACGCAGCGATGACGGACGGTTCAGCACCAAGGCACCCGCTCGCTCGGCCACATCGAGCAAGTGGGTTGCATAGAGATAAGCCTCATCAACGGGAGGATCCTTCCGCATCCAGATCGCTCCAAAGAGATTGAGCGGACAGCGCTCTGGTTCGCCGAACTCAATCCATGGATCGGGCTGCACTGGCACCGCAACCGCCAAGGGCTCATCACCCAATGCAATCAAGTCAGCAGGCGTGGACGCCCAGACCTCATGGCCAGCACGCTGGGCAGCCTGCATCAAGGCGGCTGTGGAATCTTTTGCAGGGTTAATCCGATCGAGCGGATCCAACACGAAGAGGTGGCGCATTGCTGACACCTATTCAGCCCTGACCGGCGAGCAGGGCATCCAGTTTCCCCGCACGCTCCAGGCCATGAAGTTCATCGCAGCCTCCAACGTGTTGGTCATCGATAAAAATCTGAGGAACGCTGCGTTTGCCGTTGCCTCGAGCCGCCATCGCATCACGTCCAGGCTCATCCCCATCCACCGAGACTTCGGCATAGGCCACACCCTTTCGATCGAGCAGACCTTTTGCGCGCACGCAAAACGGACAGGTGCTCCAGGTGTAGATCTCAACCTTGGCCATCAAACTGCCGCATGGGAAGGCTGAATCTTATGCAGGACGACCGCGCTGATAGCGTCAAGTCCAGAAGACTTCGTTGCCCCATTGCTGGATCTCACAGACTTCAAACGCGATCTTTCCGAGCTCACTGACCGCCTGGGCCATGCCCAGGACTGTCTTTGACGTACCTGCACTGAATGCCAGGCAACAAGATCTCGAACAACTCGCTGCTCAGCCTGATTTTTGGAACGATCAGCAAAACGCCCAGAAGCAAATGCGGCGCCTCGATGAAGTCAAAGCGCAGCTGCAGCAACTTGTGGATTGGCGTGGAGCGATCGACGATGGGCAAGCCACCCTTGAGCTCTATGACTTAGAGCCTGACGAAGACCTCCTCGGTGAAGCGCAGCAGGGACTCGATCAGCTGCGACACGCTTTGGATCGCTGGGAGTTGGAGCGCCTTCTCAGCGGCGAATATGACAAAGAAGGTGCTGTTTTAAGCATCAACGCCGGCGCCGGGGGCACTGACGCCCAGGACTGGGCCCAGATGCTGCTGCGCATGTACACCCGTTGGGCCGAAGACCAAGGGATGAGCGTGACCGTCAATGAGTTGTCGGAGGGAGAGGAAGCTGGCATCAAAAGCACCACGATTGAGATCGAAGGTCGCTACGCCTACGGCTATTTACGCAAGGAAAAGGGCACCCATCGATTGGTGCGGATCTCGCCCTTCAATGCCAATGACAAGCGGCAAACGAGCTTCGCGGGTGTGGAAGTAATGCCCAAGCTGGATGAAGAGGTAAAGCTCGATATTCCCGAAAAAGATCTCGAGGTCACCACCTCCCGCTCCGGCGGGGCAGGTGGGCAGAACGTCAACAAAGTGGAAACCGCCGTTCGCATCCTCCACTTGCCCACCGGTCTGGCGGTGCGCTGCACCCAAGAGCGCTCTCAGCTTCAGAACAAGGAGAAGGCCATGGCCCTGCTCAAGGCGAAGTTGATGGTGATTGCTCAGGAGCAGCGTGCAGCGGAAATTGCGGACATTCGCGGCGACATTGTGGAAGCCGCCTGGGGCAATCAGATCCGTAATTACGTATTTCACCCATATCAAATGGTGAAAGACCTGCGCACTCAAGAAGAGACCACAGATGTGCAAGGCGTGATGGATGGAGATCTCAACCCCTTCATCCAGGCGTTGTTGCGCCAAGGTGTGGATCGCCCAGGCAGCGACGACGACAGCTGACCGACGTGCACCCATCACGATGATTCCTTCATGACTCAGGCTCCCGAAAGCGACAGCAGCCCCTCCACCCCCCAAAGCGACGACAAAGGGGCGCCACCGCCAAGTTTCGTGAAATTGGCCATGCGCAACATGGTGCGCAAAGGCGGGCAGAGCCTGTTCCATTTCGGCCTGACCGCTGCAGGCTTCATTGGTTTCATTCTTGTGGTGGCCTGGTTGGGGCGACCAACACTCCCGCAATGATCACCCTCGACCTGGCCTTCAGCCCCGCATCCGCTGACCTCATTGATGCAGCGGATGACGAAGGCACGCTCTCGAGGCTTCAACAAGCAAGCGACTGGGAGTGTGAATTAAGCGCTTGGATTGAAGCTCTTCGTCAGGACCACAACAACCACTGTCCCGACCTCGTGAGGACATGCGACTCGGTCAGTTTGGGGGTCTCGCTGCTCGATGACGCCAGCATCGCTGAACTCAATCTCCGCTGGCGCCGAAAACCCACTCCAACAGATGTGCTCTCCTTTGCTGCTCTGGAGAGCCAGATGCCGATGGGTGCAGGCCAGGAGCTCGAACTCGGAGACATCGTCGTGTCGGTGCCCACCGCCCGTCGTCAAGCGCTGGAACAGGAGCATGGCCTGGAACGGGAACTGCGCTGGTTGGTCAGTCACGGGCTTCTGCACTTGCTGAGCTGGGATCATCCCGATGAAGACTCCCTCGCTGCAATGCTGCAAAAACAGGAGCACCTGCTTGGCATGGGCGGTACCGTTGAGTCTTGAGGTGAGCTCAACTGTGAATCAGCAGATGAAGTCACTGCTGAACCCTGAAGACGGAGCACCGGTGTCGGAGGAGATCAGCCAGCAAAGCACCCACCGAGCCCATCGTGCAGCAAAACGGGGTGCCTGGCGGATTGCCGGGGACCTCCCCTCCAGCATCCGATACGCGGCCCAAGGTCTGGGCTACAGCTTCGTGAGCCAGAGGAACTTCCGTATCCACGTTTGTACGGGAGCTGTGGTCTTAGGGATGGGGATTTGGCTCCAGCTTCCCTCCATCAAGCTGGCGGTGTTGGTGCTCACTGTTGCTGTTGTGTTGGTGCTGGAGCTGCTCAATACGGCCATCGAGGCGGTGGTGGACTTGGCGATCGGCCGCCGGTTCCATCCCCTCGCCAGAGTTGCCAAGGATTGTGCGGCTGCCGCTGTTCTCGTCTCTGCGATTAGCTCGATGCTGATCGCGCTCCTGCTTCTCCTTCCACCCCTGATCCTGCGTCTGGGCCTCTGACCATGCTCTTGGTTATCGATAACTACGACAGTTTCACCTTCAACCTGGTGCAATACCTGGGAGAACTCGCCAGCCAGTTCCCGGTGGCGACCGATTGTCGTGTCGAGCGAAACGATGCCCTCACTCTTGAGGAGATTCGCGACCTCAATCCATCCGCCATTTTGCTTTCACCTGGCCCAGGCGATCCGGATCAAGCCGGTGTTTGTCTCGAGGTCTTAGGCCAACTCTCACCCACCATTCCAACCCTCGGTGTGTGCCTCGGGCATCAGTCACTCGCGCAGGCTTACGGCGGACGCGTTGTGAGAGCCAGAGAACTGATGCATGGGAAAACATCTCCTGTTCAGCATCGCGGTGAAGGCGTTTTCGCCGGGCTCCCCCAACCCCTTACTGCGACCCGCTATCACAGCCTGATTGCAGAACGAGAAACGCTTCCTGAGTGCCTTGAAGTCACAGCCTGGCTGGACGACGGAACGATCATGGGGCTGCGCCATCGCGACTACCCCCACCTACAGGGGGTGCAGTTCCATCCGGAGAGCGTGCTCACAGAAGCAGGGCACCAGCTGCTGGCCAACTTCCTGCGTCAAGCAGAGCCCCAGTGACATCACTGCTAACTTCCTGATCAAAAGACGATCAACAATGTCGGTCCACGAACGCGTTCAGAGTCTTTTCCGCCTTGTTGTGAGTGGTTCAGCTCTGCTGGCGATCGGAACGGTTGCTCCCGCTCGGGCCGCGGGCGTCACCGTGACCAATTACGGCCATAGCGCCTTGCTGATCCGCGGAGGCGGCCAATCCGTGATGGTGAATCCGTTTCGGGCCGTGGGCTGCGCCAAAGGGCTCGCTGAACCTCGCGTGAACGCAACGGTCATCCTTGCCAGTTCGGAATTACCCGATGAAGGGGCCCGCATCGGTGGCGGCACCTACCTGGCCAAACCAGGCTCGTATCGCGTCGGCGGCCTCAAGATCGAAGGGTTTGCAGCTCCCCATGACCGGGTGGGTGGCCGTCGCTTTGGCCAAGCCACCGTGTGGCGCTGGCAACAGGCAGGCCTCAGCTTCGCCCATCTAGGAGGCACCGCCGCCACACTCACCGGTGAGGACAAAGTGCTTCTCGGTCGCCCCGACGTCTTAATCATCGGGGTCGGCGGCGGCGGCAAGGTTTACAACGGAGATGAGGCGGCGAAGGTGGTGCGTGAACTCAATCCCCGCAGGGTGATTCCAGTTCAATACGTCAATGGAGAAGCCCCTGTCGGCTGTGACCTCGGCGGGGTACAGCCTTTTTTGGATGCGATGTCCGGTACAAAGGTGCGCAAGGTGGGGCCAAACCTCAACCTGCCGGGAACCCTCGGTGACAACACCGTGATTGATGTGATGCGTTGATCGGGTTTGGCGCTTAGCCCTCGATCGTCATCGATGCCAACAGGTCTGAAAGCTCGGCTCGCTCCATCCCAGCGATCAAGGCCAAAAGGAGCAGAATTCTCGCCTTCTGAGGGCTGAGTGTTCCTGCCGGCAACAAACCAAGCGCATCCTGCAGCGCACAGGAATGAACAGGCCCGCTACCGCAACGACTCGCGCGCAGCATCAGGGGCAACACACCAGGCCAGGCTTTGATGGCTTCACGCTCCCCCGCAGATAACTGACCGGCCCCGGTGCCGGTCCATACCAACCCCTTCACCCCTGCATGAAAGAGGGCCGAAACCATGGCCAATGGAGGATCCACACAGCCGTAAAGAATGGCCACTTCGGGCCACTGATGCGGTAAATCAAGCGTGGCGAACGGAACGGAACGGGACCCGGTCGCCACCCGCAAACGCACCCCGCTGTCATCCACCCAGCCCAGGGGGCCCAAATCTGGACTTTGGAAAGCACCCACACCTTGGGTGGCCACCTTGGTGACAGCCCTGGCTCCATGGATCTTGCCATTCATCACCACAAGCACCCCGTGCCCGCAGGCTTGAGGGCTCCGTGCCACTTGCACTGCTTGAAACAGATTCAGCGGACCATCCGCACTGAGGGCTGTGGCCGGACGCATCGCTCCCACCAACACCACGGGCCGCGGATCATCAATCAGCAGCTCCAACAACCAGGCGGTTTCTTCCAAGGTGTTGGTGCCATGGGTGATCACCACTCCCTCCAGTTCAGGGGACTGAGCAAAAGCCTCACGGATTCGCTTCACCAGCTGGATCCAATGCTGAAACTGCAGATCAGCACTATCCAGGTTGGTGAGTTGTTCCACCTGAATCTGGGCCAACTCCTGCAGCTGCGGCAGCTCCTGGAGCAGTTCCGATCCCGCCATCGCCCCCGCGGTGTAGGCGTTGAGGGAGGTGCTTTTGGCAGCACGCCCGGCGATCGTGCCGCCCGTGGCAAGCAGGAGCAACTGCTGGGGCGATGCGGACTGATCGACCATCAAGGCTCTGAATCGATCGCTTGATAAGCCTGCCAAAAGCGCTGCATCTGCTCAGTGGTGCCAATGCTTATACGCAGCGAACCATCGATCTGGGGCTTCCCCGCCATGGAACGCACCAAGATTCCCTCCGCCCGCAACTCGGCCTCAACAGCTTCAGACGAACGACGAGGCCATAGCAGCAGGTAGTTGCCGCCGGCCACATGATGAACGACATTGTGACGTCTCAGAGACGACACGATCAAGCTACGGGCGAGTATCACTTCATAGACATACGCGTCGGTATAAGGCTGATCATTCAAGGCCGCCATCGCCGCCGTGACAGCCAAACTATTGACGTCATAAGGGCCAGTCACCCTGCCGACCCGGTCCACGACATCGGGATGGCCAAGGGCAAACCCGATTCGCAAGCCAGCAAGGCCAGCGGTTTTCGCCAACGACCGGAGCACGAGCAGATTGGGAACGGCGCAAAAATCAACCGACGGCAAGACGCTGTCTCCTGTGAACGCCTCATACAACTCATCCACCACGACAAGCGTTTCAGGCGCCGCAGCCGCAAGGCCCAACACTTGATCCGCCGGCAATCGGGTTCCCGTGGGGTTGTTTGGATTGCACAGCATCAAGATGCGCGGCTTGCGCAACAAGGCGGCGCGAATCGCCGCCAGCGGGAACACAAACCCGGGCAGCTCATGGGGCGCGGCCTCGATCGCCATCCCCTGCATTCCCGCACAGGGGGCGTAATACCCAAAGGTGGGACTGGTAGTCAGCAGCGTGTCACCGGCCGCGCCATAGGCATGAATCACGGCATGAATGGCAGCATCGACCCCGTTAAACACCCCAACGTGCGCAGTAGTCAGCGCACAAGCCAAGCCCGCTGACGACGACTCAAGATTGGCAATCAGGGCTTCCCGAAGGCCGTCGTACTCGGGATAAATCGCAATCTGATCGGCCGGGAAAGCTCGGATCGCCTCCCTGACCCTGGGGCTGGGTCCAAGCGTGTTTTCGTTGAAATCAAGCCGCAACAAACCTCTTCGCCCCTCTAGGGGAGCGCTGTATCCCTTGAGCTGCTCAACCTCTGGACGAGCTCGCGGTGCATTGAGTTGAGGGTGTCCGCTCACAGCCAATCCCCAGTCACGAAACGATCAAAACCTGAAGACGAATTAAAACCACAGCACCTGCTCTTGCCCGTAATGGTGTCATTACATCCGCTCCAGCGTGGCAATACCCAACAATCCCAACCCTAATTTCAGGGTATCGGCCGTGAGACGGCACAACGCCAAACGGGATGAAAGGGAGTTGCCCTCAGCCTTGAGCACTGGAACCTGGTCATAAAAGCGATTGAACACCTGGCTCAGTTCAAACAAATAACTGCAGAGGCGATTCGGAAGCAACTCATGTTCAACCTCAAAAATCACCGCATCAAACCTGAGCAGTTCTCTTACCAGGGACCACTCCTGTGGCTCGCTGAACTGCAGCATTCCTACCTCTGCCTCAAGATCTCCACCTTTTCGCGCAATTCCAGCAATTCGCACCACCGCATAGAGCAGATAAGGGGCTGTGTTGCCTTGCAAAGCCAGCATCCGATCGAAGCTGAACTGGTAATTGGTGATCCGGTTCTGACTGAGGTCGGCATACTTCACCGCCGCAAGCCCCACCGTGCCAGCCACATGCTCGATAAAGCTCTCATCCTCCTCACGCTCCTCCTCCTCCAAGCGCCGACGCAAGTCGGCTTCTGAGCGTTCCACCGCTTCGTCGAGCAGATCCCGCAGCCGAACCGTGTCACCCGAACGGGTTTTGAGTTTCTTGCCGTCTTCGCCCTGGACCAGCCCGAAAGGCACATGCTCCAGTCGGCCGCCCTCTGGGATCCAATTCGCCCGTTTCGCCACTTGAAACACACCAGCGAAATGATTCGCCT
>JASJLK010000051.1:0-19993 GCA_037620855.1 Synechococcus sp. ChBW.bin.23
CTATATTAGTCGCAATTGATAGTCATCTTTATGGTTATATGTATGCTCCATATCTACGTTCAGGACTTCGTTTAAGCCAAGATCTTTTTGTTTTCGCTTGTATTTCTACTCGGAAGGTGGCTTACGATGATCTTTTGTTTGCTGTCATATTGAAGCCAACCACTCTCTTTGAGTTGTCCTAGCACCTTTGTGATTGTGACTCGGGTTGTGCTTACAGCACTTGCGATTTCTTGATGGGTTAGGCGTAAATTTAGTTTGAGGCCTTGATCGCAAGGTTGACCATAATCTTCTGCCATCAGCTCTAAAAAGCTTTTTACACGATTTTCAACACCACGCAGGCCCAATAGGGCGATCAGAGCTTCCGACTGACGGGTTCTATGCATCATTGCCTTCATCAAATTGTTGCTCAGATGAGGCGTAGTATTCACATCTTGAATGGACAAACCCAGCAAGTCGCAGTGATCAAGAGTTGTGGCCTCGAACAGGTCCAAATGCGTTAATGGCTCTCCAAAGGGCTCATTGGGTCCTGCAATTGCAAGCAAAACATCATCACCTTGCTCGTTGAGGCAACTTAATTTCACAATGCCTCGTACAACGATCCAAATGTGATCTAGGAGTAAGGGTACCTTCACTCCTGAATCGAAATGAATGGAGCGACGTCGATAACTGTTTTCTAGATCTCCGAGGAATCCGCTGGAGCTGCTAGGCGTGCAAACCATTTCTCGATATACGAGTGGTATGCGGTAACCCTATGGAGCCTGAATCAGCACTGAGCAAAGAGCTGGTAATGGATTGTTTAAGGATTTTTGTCTTGAGCGCTGATGTCTCGCTTTTTGCCATCTCGACGTGAAGTGCTGGATATCTTTACCTGTCCTGTTGAATGCTTTAACCCTTTCTAAACACAGCGCCTCCAACTGTTGAGTATTAGTGGTGTCATCTTTTGCTCAACTTCGATGCGCATTGGCATCAATGGTTTTGGCCGGATTGGTCGGCTCGTTTTTCGTGCTCTATGGGGCCGACCCGGAATTGATATCGTTCATGTGAACGATTGCGCTGGTGATGCTGCAGCTGCAGCCCATCTGCTTCACTTCGATTCTGTTCATGGACGCTGGCAACATGAGGTTCGCCCCCATGCAACGGGCTTCCTCGTTGGCGACCAGGAGGTGCGATTCAGCTCAGAGAGTGATCTTACAAAAGCAGGCTGGAGTGACTCTGGCGTGGAGATGTTGCTTGAGTGCAGTGGGAAGTTCAAATCATCAGAATTGCTTCAATCATTTTTAAATATCCTTAATCTAAAAAGAATACTTGTTGCATGTCCAGTCAAGGGGTCTGTTGATAATGTCGAAATCCTTAACATCGTTTATGGGATTAATCATCAGCTCTATGATCCAAGTCGGAATAGGGTCGTAACGGCCGCATCTTGTACAACCAATTGTCTTGCACCCATTGTGCAGGTTATTCATAATAGCTTTGGGATTAAGCATGGTTCGATTACTACATTGCACGATGTCACCAATACTCAGGTTGTTGCAGATGGGTTTCACAACGACTTGCGACGTGCTCGATCCTGTCTCCAAAGTGTGATCCCAACGACGACAGGATCAGCAAAAGCTATCGGTCTTATCTTTCCTGAATTAGAGGGAAAGTTGAATGGTCATGCGGTGAGGATTCCACTCTTGAATGCATCGCTCACTGATGCAGTGTTTGAGCTTGAGAGGGAAGTATGCGTTGAGGATGTTAATGGAGCCTTTGAGGCTGCTGCCAATGGAGACCTTCATGGCATTCTTGGCTATGAAACTCGACCGTTGGTGTCAGTGGATTATGTCAATGACAATCGCAGCACCATCGTTGATGCGTTGTCGACCATGGTTATCAACGGCACTCAAGTCAAGATTTATGCCTGGTATGACAATGAGTGGGGGTACAGCTCACGAATGGCAGATCTGGCATGCCATGTGGTCTCCCTGGAGGAATGAGGCTCTCTTCGCTGCAGCAATACAGCGTCGTGACCGCCAATTACTGGGCGTTCACGCTTACCGACGGTGCCTTGCGCATGTTGGTGTTGTTTCACTTCCATGAACTTGGTTATTCCACCCTTGAGATTGCGTTTCTATTTCTCTTTTATGAATTTTTTGGCATCCTGACCAATCTCTATGGTGGTTTGATAGGTGCTCATTATGGGTTACGTCTCACGCTTTGGGTTGGCACGTTGCTGCAGATCTTTGCGTTGTTGATGTTGATACCTGTGGCTGCTAGTTGGCCCAAGTTGTTGAGTGTGAGCTATGTGATGGTGGCTCAGGCAATCAGTGGCATTGCAAAGGACCTCAATAAAATGAGTGCTAAAAGTGCAATTAAGTTGGTTATTCCCGTGAATGTAGATGAGGCAGAAACGGGTGAATCACAATTATTTAAATGGGTTGCGATCCTTACTGGCTCCAAAAATGCATTGAAGGGAGTCGGTTTTTTTCTGGGAGGGGTTCTTCTCACATCCTTTGGATTCAATCTTGCAGTTGGCTCGATGGCGGCAGGTTTGGCATTTGCATTTCTGCCAACTTTGGTTTTGCCAGCTGATTTTGGCAAGATGAAGGACAAGCCTTCGATCTCGTCACTGTTCTCTAAATCTGAGGGGATCAACGTTCTGTCCTTGGCTCGTTTCTTCTTGTTTGGGGCTAGGGATGTCTGGTTTGTGGTGGCTTTGCCTGTTTTTCTAGAGGCGTCTTTGGGTTGGAGCTTCTGGGAGATCGGTGGTTTTCTGGGCCTTTGGGTGATTGGTTACGGCATCGTCCAGGGGGCCGCCCCTGGTTTACGTCGTCTTTGGGGTAAGACCACTCCACCTGGGGTTTCATCCCTGCAGTTTTGGAGTGCCTTGTTAACTGCGGTCCCGGCCCTCATCGCTGTTTCCCTATGGCGCGATGTCGATGTGTCGATTGCGATCACTGCAGGATTGGCTGTTTTTGGGGTGGTGTTTGCAATGAACTCCTCCATTCATTCCTTCATGGTTCTGTCGTATACCGATTCCGAGAACGTCAGCCTTAACGTTGGTTTTTATTACATGGCGAATGCAGCTGGCCGTTTAACGGGCACCTTGTTGTCTGGAGCTATTTTCTTTGTAGGGGGAATGGAGGCTTGTTTGTGGATGTCTTCCGTTCTTGTAGGTTTGGCATTTTTGAGCAGTTGTCAATTACCGCCACCTCCTAGACATTGCGTTAATACCATCCAGTCTGTGTAATTCTCTTTATTGACTTT
The DNA here is from genome assembly GCA_037620855.1 of Synechococcus sp. ChBW.bin.23. Lineage (GTDB taxonomy): Bacteria > Cyanobacteriota > Cyanobacteriia > PCC-6307 > Cyanobiaceae > Synechococcus_C. The sequence goes on from JASJLK010000051.1 coordinate 3,247, forward strand.
TCTCTATAGATTTCTTTTTGTGTGTCTACTGTTTAAAGGAGGTGTTTTTTGCGTCCTTTGATGTATTTGTGATGGATTTGTAGCGGCTAGGGTATCCTGAGGCTCTTCATGTAGCCAACTTTTATTCATGAAAAAAGGGGCGAGTATTTATTCTCCCCCCTATCTGTTTTATTCTTTGTCGTTATTCGACGAAAAATTACTCTTTGATTGTGCTGACAGCTTCTTTGGCTTTGCCAATCACTCCGGGAGGAAGTGAAACGTAGCCAAGTTCTGGAGCCTTGGACTGGGCCTCGTCAGAGAGCATGTAGTTGAAGGTCTTCTGAAGCAGAGGAAGCTTTTCAGCATTGCCGTTGGCGTAGGCCAGCACCCATGTGAACGTCACGATTGGATATCCACCCATAGGATTTGGGTTTCCACCGATCAGATCTGGTCCAAGATCGATGGATCCCAATGCTTCACTGGCAGTTTTGTTGGTGGGAACAACTTGCTTCCCTGAGCCGTTTTGAACAGCTGCTGCTTGCAGATCTCCTTTTACATAGGCCAGTTCGACGTAGCCAATGCCGCCATCGATTTGTTGGAGTTGAGCAGACACCCCTTCATTTCCTTTGGATCCAACTCCTAAAGGCCATTGGACAGATTTGTCTGCGCCCACATTATCTTTCCATTCAGGGCTAATCGCTGAAAGGTGTTTGGTGAAGTTGTAGGTGGTTCCGGATCCATCCGAGCGATGCACAATCTTGATCGCTTTTGGATTGCAACCCAGTTCGCTGTAGTTTTTAATCGTGCCTAAAAAGATGCCGGATAATTGATCTTGCGTTAACTTCAGTTCACAGTCTGAGTTGTTGTAAGCAACGGCGATTGCACCAGCTGTCATCGGGATCTGAACGACACTTCGACTCACTTTGGCAATGGCTTCAGGTTTCATTGGCTTATCAGAAGCCCCAAAGTCAACCGTGCCTGCCGTGAATTGGCGCACTCCTGCTCCAGAACCTACCGATTGATAATTGACTTGGATACCTTGTGGCGCTAAGTCAGAAAACCAGCGTTGATAAATTGCAGCAGGAAAGGACGCACCTGCTGCAGAGAGTGTCCCTTCAATGTTGCCGTTGCTGTTTTCAGTGCTTGTACATGCTGCAAGGCTGAGGCCAGCAGCCACACCCATGAGAGCGATGGATGAGCGAATCAAGAAAGGACGACGCATGTTGCGAAATCACTGCTCGCTTGTTCTAAATGCCGATCTTCATCAGCAATTCAAGAGAGCATTAAGGACTGGTTATTAGTTTGCTTTCTCTAAACCTCTCATGATCTGTGGGATCTCCATATCTGAATCGTCTGGTCATGTGCTGTGGCTGTCTTGGAGGGGGTCGGGTTTGTAGTTTTGAGTGCAAATCAAACGCGTTGCAACGGCATAGCGATTGAGCCAGCGGTTCACTCGGATGCGCTGGATGGGAGGAACCTCCTCCACCAATTGTGAAAGTTCAATCGCCCCGAGCCGTCTTAACTCGCGAACATCCACGTGCCAAAGGGATTCTGCTTCTCGGATTAAACGCGCCCAAGTGCGCACTTGTTGCCAGCGCCTCAAACGACGCCGTAAGGGGTCAAAGGTCCTGAATTCGCAGTGGCTGAGTGGTCTCTGCACGCTGGGACGAAGGTAGAGAACAACCGTACTGACAGCCTGATGCCGCGGACCTTCTCCGTGAAAAATCCCCTACCTGCCTTCGGATTGCTGAAACAAAACCAGGTGGTTGCCGTCAAATTTCCTCTTGTTGCACGACTGGAAATGGCAGTTCTTCCACTTCACGGGCGCTGAGACGCCTTGTCCAGGCTCCCTTCACCGGATCATTCCAGCGGAAGCCTGCATCTCGAGCGAGCTGGCGATCGTCGTAGGAGATCTGAGCTTTCATTAAGGAACGGGGTTCGAGTCCACGTTCAATCAGTTGTTCAAGTTGATCGCAACGTCGGAACACTTCGGCCAGATAGATGCAATCGCTGAGTGCACGATGGGCAGCCCAAACCGGAATCTCGTAGGCCAATGCCAAATCTCGGACTGAAGGGCGTGACCGTAGTTGCTTTTCTTTCGGCCAACGTATGTCTTCCATGCTGCAGAGCCAGGGCAGATCTGTTGCAGGAAGATGGCCCCTGCCAAACCATTGCCGATCGAAGGCCGCATTGTGTGCCACCAGAAGATCAGCAGCGTTCAGTAATTCCTGGAAGTAGTGGAGTCCTTGTTTCCAGGGTTGTGGCAGACGCGTCACTGCGGCGGGGATGCGATTGATGGCCTCAGCCGAATTGGACTCAACGGGCAATAGGCAAGACATCTGGGCCAGGATCTGCCGGCTTGGCACATCAAACAAAATTGCCCCAATTTCAAGGCAGTGATGGGCTTCAGGGTCCAGGCCTGAGGTTTCTGTATCAATGATCAAGAGGGTGCGCGCAGCGGAGGCATCGCGCTCTTCCCTTGGTTGCTCTGGCAGAGGTTGCGGCTCTTCAACCTGGAACTCACCCAGAAGATTCAATTGACCAGGAATAGCGCCTGATTCCATCACACCAGCTCGCTCGTTCTGCAACCCATTCTCTCGTCTAGCCCAGGTGCTTCCTAGGGTGCCGCCAATTCTTGACTTGCTTTATGGCTCTCACGATCGGAGACCGGGCACCAGACATTGCCCTCGAAGATCAAGACGGCGTGTTGCGTCGTCGTGATGAGCTGCAAGACAAGGTGTTAGTACTGTTTTTCTACCCCAAGGACGACACTCCTGGCTGCACTGCTGAAGCGTGTGCCTTCCGCGATACCTATTCCACTTTCGAGGCTCTCGGTGCGGTGGTGTGGGGCGTCAGCAGTGACGATGCTGTGAGCCATCGAAAATTCGCTCAGCGTTATCAATTGCCCTTTCCCCTCCTCAGTGATCAAGGGCAACGACTGCGCACGAGTTTCGGGGTTCCCAAAGTTCTTGGCTTTCTTCCAGGACGGGTGACTTACGTGATTGATGCCGAGGGCACCATTCGCCATCTCTTTAACAACATGCTCGATGGACCCGCGCACGTCCGTGAAGCGGAGCGGATCGTCAAGGAGTTGTCCAAAGGATGAGCCGCTGGCAGCGACAACACGGCTGTTGGTGCCTCTGGCCTGCTTCGGCTCAAGGATTGGTTGAGTTCATCGGGGGGAGCTACTTAGCTACTAATCCCCAGATCAGTTACCGGCGTCTATTGGAAGGGTTGGCTGCTCGTCAGCTCGCAGTTCACGCCTGGAGTTACGTACCAGGTTTCGACCATCAGCTGCAGGCGCGAGAAGGTTGGCAGGCCCTACGCGCCTGTCGCTCAGCCTTCAATCAGCGTCTAGGAAAAGATCTCGTACCTGTGCGTGTGGGTCACAGCTTGGGTTGCAAGCTGCATTTGTTGGCTCCGGATGGTGGGCGCAACAGTCTTTCGATGGCTGCGTTGAGCTTCAACAACTTCACCGCTGAACGGTCGATTCCCCTGCTGGGCAAATTGGCGCCGAGCCTCGGAGTGGTGACGGAATTCAGCCCTGGGCCTGAGGAAACACTGCGCTTGATCGAACGGTATTACCTCCAGCCTCACAACCTGCTGATTCGCTTCGGGAATGATCAGCTGGATCAAAGCCAGGACCTGATGAAAGCGCTCAACAAACGCTCCGGTGATCAAAGCCAGTTCATTCCGATGAAAGGAGATCACCTCACCCCAGCTAGTGCTGGACTTCGACAAGGGCTCCTAGGAGATTGGGCCGATGATTCATCAAGAGCCAGGGTGATTGGCAAATTGATTGAATCCATTGGCAATCTGGGGCTCGGTCTTGAATGTCAGCGATGATTGAGGAAGTCCTTTTTATACCGTTGTGAGCGCCAACACACAAAAAGTTCTTCTGCAGATTGCGAGGGCCATCGCTCTGAGTGATGGCACAATTTCAGATGAGGAAGAGCGTTTGCTTAAAGACTTACCTGAGCGCCTTTATCTCAACGAAACCACCCCTGATGACAGGCCCCATCAGCCACAAAGTTTGAATGAGCTCGCCAAGTTGCTGACCAATCACACCGATCAATGCACAGCGGTCAGGGTGGCCTGTTTGGTTGCGGGTGTGTCGCGTAATCCAGGCGATGACTGTGATATCAATGCAAAAGAACGAACGGCTTATCGAGAGTTGATTGCAGCTCTTCAAGTGTCGGAGGAGGAATTAAACGAAATCCAATGGGCTGTAAAAGAGGAGCTTCAGCAGAAACCTTCCCTTCTCAACGTGATTTTGGATGCCATTTATGGAAAAGATGGATGGCCCGATCAAGCGCTGCTTCCACCTGGCTTTCCAATGATTTGAGATCGACCTATGCAGCAACAGCGGCGAGGGCTGCTGCAGCATGGTGTGGCTGGATTTAGCCGCGTAGACGATCAAGAACGGAGCGGTCTTCCAGCGTGCTGGTATCTCCTGTGACCTCTTCACCGGCAGCAAGAGCTCGGAGAATCCGGCGCATGATCTTGCCACTTCGCGTTTTTGGCAACGCATCGCTGCAGCGAATTTCGTCGGGCCTGGCGATCGGTCCGATCTCCTTTCCGACATGGGCGCGCAGTTCCGCGACGAGGGCGTCGTTGGATTCTCGTCCCAGTTTCAGCGTGACGAAGGCAACGATGCCCTCACCTTTGAGATCATCGGGTCGACCGACCACTGCGGCTTCGGCTACGGCGGGATGGCTGACCAAGGCCGACTCTATTTCCATCGTGCCAAGACGATGACCCGAGACATTGATCACGTCATCCACTCGCCCCATTACCCAGAAATAACCGTCGGCATCCCGTCTTGCCCCATCACCAGCGAAGTAGAGGTGCGATCCATCTGCAGGGCGAATGGCTTCCCAGTAGCTCTCCCGGTACCGCTGTGGATTTCCATGAACGGTGCGCATCATTCCTGGCCAAGGGGCTCGCACCGCGAGGTATCCGCCTTCGTTCGGTCCACAGCTATTGCCTTCTGAATCGATGATGTCGGCCTGGATCCCAGGTAAGGGCAAGGTGGCAGAGCCTGGCTTGGTGGGGGTCGCTCCAGGGAGGGGGCTGATCATCACGCCACCGGTTTCGGTTTGCCACCAGGTGTCAACGATCGGGCAGCGTTCACCGCCCACCACATCGCGATACCACATCCAGGCTTCAGGGTTGATTGGTTCACCGACGGAGCCGAGCAGGCGCAGGCTGCTCATGTCGTACTGATCAGGCACCGCACGGCCACTCCTCATAAAGGCACGAATGGCCGTGGGAGCGGTGTAAAAAATGCTGATTCGGTGTTTCTGGATGAGCTCCCAGAACGCCCCTGGCTTGGAGGGTCGAGGAGCTCCCTCGTACATGACTGTGGTGGCGCCGTTCGACAAAGGCCCATAGACGATGTAGCTGTGTCCAGTTATCCAGCCCACATCGGCTGTGCACCAAAACACATCGTCGTCACGGATGTCGAAGATCCATTGAAAGGTCAAATGGGTCCAAAGGTTGTATCCCGCGGTGGTGTGGACCACACCTTTGGGTTTTCCGGTTGATCCAGAGGTGTAGAGCACAAATAGCCTGTCTTCGCTGGCCATGGGCTCAGCGACGCATGCATCCGCTTGATTGGCGACTAAGTCATGCCACCACTGATCTCTCCCCTCCACCATCTCCACCGGTTGATCGGTGCGTTTCACAACGAGCACTGACTGCACCGTTGGGCATGCACCATCGGCAAGCGCTGCATTCACAGCAGGCTTCAGCGACACAGGCTTGTCTTTGCGGAAACCGCCATCGGCTGTGATCACCGCTTTTACTTCACCATCGATAAGGCGATCACGCAGGGCTTCTGCTGAGAACCCACCAAACACCACAGAGTGAGGAGCGCCAATGCGCGCACAGGCGAGCATCGCGATGGCGGCCTCAGGCACCATCGGCATGTACAGAGCGACAAGGTCGCCTTTGCCAATTCCGATGGCCTTGAGGGCATTGGCAGCGCGGCACACCTCGGCATGCAGCTCTTGGTAGGTGAAGGTGCGCACATCCCCGGGCTCTCCCTCCCAGATCAGTGCTGTTTTGTTGGCCTTGGGGCCATTCAGATGACGGTCAAGACAGTTGTAGGAGAGGTTGGTTGTTCCTCCCTCAAACCAGCGCGCAAAGGGCGGATTATCCCAGTCGAGAACGGTGTGAAACGGTTCAAACCAATGCAGTTCACGACGGGCTGCCTCTCCCCAGAACGAATCTGGATCGGATTTGGCCGCTGCAGCCAGAGCGCGATAGGACTCCATCCCAGAAATTCGCGCATCCTTGGCGAGGTCCGCTGGTGGATCAAAGACACGTTGTTCTTGAAGCACGCTCTCAATGGTGGAACCCTCACTCATCGCCTGCTGCTCAAATGCACTGACAGCACAACACTATCGATGCTTTCAGCATCCTGACCAGTCGCGTTGTCAGAATCCACAGAAGAGTGATACGGCAACGATGCCAAAAGCTGGATCCTTGTCAGCGCCAAAAGCATGCCTGTTTGATCTTGATGGTCTCTTGCTTGATACCGAACCGTTGCAGGCAGAGGCTTGGAAGGCAGCGGCCGCATGCTTCAACGGATCCTTATCGTGTCAGCAACTTCAACAGCTCAAGGGACGTCGCCGGGATGACAATGCCCATTTGGTGTGCTCATGGCTGCAGCAGTCGGTTTCAGCGGAACAACTCCTGAAGGCGCGTGAGCCGATTGCCAGGCGTTTAGTTGCTGAGGCTCCAGCGGTTCCTGGCGCGGAGCAACTGATCCGATTTTGCAGTTCCAAGCAGTTACCCATGGTGCTTGTCACCAGTAGTAAGGAAGCGTCTCTGCTCTACAAAATCTCCGGCCACCCCTGGCTGGAATTAATTCAAAGCCGTGTGTTGGGCGATGACTCTGAACTTCGTGCGGGGAAACCAGCTCCTGATCCCTACGTATTAGCGGCCCGACGGCTGGGGTTGTTGCCAGGCGAATGCTGGGTGTTTGAGGATTCAGAGGCTGGCTGCCAGTCGGCCTTAGAGGCAGGCTGCTGGGTCTGGCAGTTGGTCGATGACCTTAGCGAAACGGATGCAATCCACCATATTCATCTCACCCTCATCACCAGCTTGGGCGAAGGAGAGCAACAACTCCGGAGCAGCCTTAGTACAAACGACTAAGAACGAAGTCTGGTAGTTCGAGTAAGGCAGTGCGTGACGGGGATTCGGGCATCCAGTCCAATGATTCTCGTGCTTCTCGGGCGAACGTTTTGGCGAGTTCGCGGGTGCGAGGGATCGCTTCTGACTCACGAACGAAAGCCAAAGCGGTTTCAAGATCACCCTCTCCACTGAACTCGCGTTCAATCAAACCCGATAGAGCGGGACGCTCCTCAAGGGCATACAAAGCCGGAGCCGTGAGATAGCCGCTGGATAGATCACTGGCTGCCGGTTTGCCGAGCTGTTGATCACTGCCAGTGAAATCGAGGATGTCATCGACAACCTGGAAAGCCAAACCGAGCTGACGGCCGTAGTGATAAAGGGATTCAAGTTGTGGCTCTGATAAATCGCTTAAAACACCTGCTGCTTTTGCACTGTTGGCAATTAACGAAGCGGTTTTGCAATAACTTTTTTCGAAATAGGTTTCAAATGATTGGCCCGTATCGAAGCGAAACAAGCCCTGTTTTACTTCTCCATCAGCGAGATCCATAATCACGCGACTGAGCAACTTCACGACATCGAGATTGTCGAGATTTGCAAGGTGCCAACTCGCTTGAGCAAACAAAAAATCACCGGCGAGAACGGCAACCCTGTAGTTAAAACGACTGTGAACAGTCTCAACGCCACGTCGTGTTGACGCTTCGTCGACGACATCGTCGTGGACGAGCGAGGCGGTGTGGATCATCTCAGTGATCTCAGCCAGGCGCCGATGGCGTGCACTCAACTCTCCGTCTGCAGAAAGCGCCCTTGAAATTAGTAAGACGATTCCAGGCCTGAGCCGTTTGCCTCCAGCGCTGAAGAGGTGTTCTGCTGCTGCTTGGAGAATCGGGTGACCTGCTCCTATCAGGCTGCGAAGGTCGCTTAGCAGGATCTCAAGATCCGCCTCGACCGGCTGCAGCAACTCGGTGACGGTGGCCATGGATCCCCTCGATGAATAGATCCTAGGAAACGCAGCCCTATGGCTGCAGATTCACGAGATCAACGCAAGGCCGTTGTCCCAGCCAAGCCGTGGCTCTTTCAGCAAACCCTTGAGCGTCTTTTGTCACGCAAATGTGGGTGGCAGCCAGTGATACCGGCTCATTTTCGCTTCCAGGCAACGGTTGGCCCAAAAAAGCATCGAGTTCGGTTGCGACGGCGACAGCAGGGTCGATCAGACGCATGTGAGGTGGCAATAAGTTCGCAAGGAGCGGCACCAGCAGCGGGTAGTGGGTGCAACCGAGCACCACCGAATCGACCGAGGCCTCAAGCAGGGGCTGTAAGTACCGAATTGCTGCTTCACGAAGTTCATCGGAACCGAGATCTCCGGTTTCGATCAGCGGAACAAAGTCTGGACAGGCCTGTTGAACCACCAAGGTTCCAGGATGGAGCGCTTCGATGCTTTCCCTGTAGGCGCCAGAGGCCACTGTTGCTGGAGTGGCAAGAACACCAACTCGCGATTCTTTCACCAATGCAGCGGCTGCTCCAATCAGCCCTACAACCGGAACGCCGGCTTGTCCTTCTGTGACATCTCTAGCGAGAGCATTGGTGGTGTTGCAAGCCATGACAACAGTGGAGACCTTTTGGTCTCGCAACCAAGCCACAACCTCAGCCGCAATCGATCGAATTTCTGAAGGAGAGCGACTGCCGTAAGGAACACGGGCGGTGTCGCCTAAGTACGTCACGGGTACTGCACCGTGACGCTCGAGGATCCTGCGCAGGACGGTGAGCCCGCCAATGCCACTGTCAAACAGTCCGAGACGAATGGTCAACGCACTCCTTTCAGAAAATCAAGAATGCCTTTGGCAAGCGCTAAAGCAAGCCTCTGACGGTGGGCTGAGCTGGCGAGGCGAGGCGAATCAATGTTGCCAGTGACGAATCCCATCTCGACGAGCGCTGCGGGCATTGTGGTGCGTCTAATCACAAAGAATCGACCTCGTTTCACACCCCGATTCGGGCTACCGGGAGATACATTTAGCATCTGCTGCTGTAGGTGAGCGGCTAAGCGGGCGGAACGTCGGTCGGAATAAAAAAACGTCTCGATTCCATTCACATTTGGCCTGGACATGCTGATCGCGTTCGCATGAATACTGACGAAAGCATTGGCACCAACCCGGTTGGCAATCGAAACCCGGGGTGGCAAATCCACGTCCACTTCTGCTGTGCGCGTCATGGTGACCTGAACCCCCTTGGCTTCCAGTAATCGAGCCACTTGAAGTGAGATATCGAGAACGATTTCACTCTCCCGGATGCCTCGGATCCCTACAGCGCCAGGATCGGGACCACCATGGCCAGGATCGATGACGACGCGGTATTTACCTCGTGTCACGCTGGGTAAGCCCGCCGCATTCACTGGGGTTCGGCTTGGTTGGATGCGTAGGCCACCGGCCCAGGTCCCAGAGGATGCACGGTTGAGATTTCCTTCGCCAATCGGCCGCAATCCAGTGGTGGAAAGCCCTTGAAAACTGAGCTTCCAGCGATTTGAAGCGGTACCGATCAATCTCAATTGGCTGGGATCGAGATCGACCCCTGGCTGAAACTCGATGACCAAACGGGTTTCACCCGCGCTCGGTTTGCCAAGACGAATTTCGCGAACAGGGCCAGAACCGCGCAGGCTTCTGGAGCGACTCAGCTCACCTGGAAAATCGATCCATACCCTCGGACCGCGCTTGCGATCTCCGGCTTCGAAGAAGGCTTGAAGTTGCGCACCTGCAGCGGTGCGCAACAGCAGCTCGCCCGAAGTATTGAATTGCCATGCTGCTAGGGCACTTGCGGCCTTGGCCGGCAAGCTGATGAGCAGTGATGAAGCTTGTAGCGCTGCGGCAAGGATGAGCGCACTGAAGCGAAAGGGCAGCGTGGCCATGACCTTCAGAACAACGCGGGTTGGCGGTGCTGCAGGCTTGGCATCTGCCCGCGAATGCGTTGGAGATGGCTGGGGTCAACCGGGGCGATGGCTGCACCTGGCGCCACCCCTGCATCGGACAACACCGTTCCCCAAGGATCGACAACCATGGAATGACCGTGGCTCTGTCTTCGCTTGTAATGCACGCCTGTTTGGGCCGGAGCCAGCACATAAGCCGTGTTTTCGATCGCCCGTGATTGGAGCAAAACTTGCCAATGATCTTTACCTGTAAAGGCGGTGAAGGCAGCGGGAATCATCAACAACTCGGCTCCGGCTCCAACGAGGTAGCGATACAGCTCAGGGAAGCGCACGTCGTAGCAAATGGACAGCCCCACACGACATAGTCCAGGCACATCCACGACGGGAGGGGGGGACGTCCCGGGACTGAAGCTTGCTGATTCCCGATAGGAACTCCCGTCTGGGAGGTCAACGTCGAAGAGGTGGATTTTGTCGTAACTCGCCAACACTTGACCGTCTCGGGCTACCAGTTGTGACCTCTGAAAATGTCGTTGGCCATCACCCACGGGAACGGGAAACCCACCACCCAGAACGACGACCTGGTAACGGCGAGCCATGGTGACCAAAAAGCGAGACGCTTGTTCAGACAAAGCCGGTGCCAGTTCGAGTCGCTGAGCGTCGTCACCCATAAAGGCAAAGTTTTCAGGTAAAGCGATCAGCTCGGCGCCACGACGCGCCGCTAAATCGATTTGCTCCTCAGCGGCCGCAAAATTGTTTTCAGGGTCAGTTGTGCTGGTGAGTTGGAGGGCCGCAGCCAAAAAGTCACTCACGTGCGTTCAGTCCGATTTGCAAATGGTATTGGCCTACAGCCGTGCGGCTACCCAGACACAGCACGAAGCACGCCTGGCTCAGCCTGCGTGGGCACCACAGAGAGCTGATCAAGACCAGAACAGCGTTGGAAATCAGCGTCGTGATTACCCAAGCCAATTAAACGTTGTCCGTGGGATGCGATCCGTAAACAGGCTTCGGGGTTGTCTTTCCATTGGGACCACAGAGCAAGTGCCGCTTGCATTTCGTCGTTCGCAACGGTGGCCCCTGCAGCTAGAAGGGAGTCGGCGAGGGCGCCGGCTGCTAATGAATCTTCCAAGGAATATGTGCCTTCCCAGCCGCTTCCCACCATCCATACCTGCTCGGGCTGATCGCGGATCAGTCGTTGTGCCACCGCTTCACGGTTTGGTAAGGCCACTGTGAGGACACAGGCCACCTCTCGAACCCGGTGCAAGGAGCGGGTGCCATTGGTGGTGCTCATAAATAGGCGTTTGCCCTTCACGGTCTCGGGGACAACGGATACGGGGGAATTTCCGAGATCAAACCCATCGAGCTTGGAACCTCCTCGCTCGCCTACCAGCAGACGCTTTGCCTCGGGCCAAGCATTAGCCTCCGCCCGAAGTTCATCGAGATCAGCAAAGGTTTGGACTGCTTCTGCTCCGTTGTGCAAGGCCCAGGCAATGGTGGTGGTTGCGCGCAGGACATCGATGACAACAGCGGCGTCAGGACCATCTGGGCCCTTGATGGTGTCTGGCACGTCACCAGCAACGTGGAAATAGGAAACCTTCATGGCCACGATCTTGATCAGCGTGCGTCACAGTAACCAGATTGCCTTCCGAACACTCTTTCAACTCCATGGCTTTGATAGGACCCGGCCCTGGAACTAGAGATCTGCGGGACTTTCTAAAGCTGCTGGAAGAGCGTGGACAGCTGCGGCGGATAACGGCACCGGTTGATCCAAATCTTGAACTAGCAGCCATTGCTGATCGGGTTCTTGCTGCTGGTGGACCAGCCCTTCTGTTTGAGAACGTGATTGGCTCCAGCATGCCCGTAGCCGTCAACACGCTGGGGACAGTTGAGCGTGTTGTCTGGAGCATGGGGTTGGAGCGGGCTGAACAGCTCGAGGAGCTTGGATCCAGACTCGCCATCCTGCAGCAACCGAGGCCTCCAAAAGACCTTAAGGAGACCAAGCAATTTGCAAGGGTGTTTTGGGATCTGGTGAAGGCACGACCAGACCGTGATCTTGTCCCTCCCTGCCGGCAGCAGATATTTCTGGGAGATGATGTCAATCTTGACCAAATCCCTCTGATCAGGCCTTGGCCGGGTGATGCCGGTGGTGTGATCACGTTGGGACTTGTGATCACGAAAGACCCTGAAACCGGAGTCCCAAACGTGGGGGTATATCGGTTGCAGCGTCAATCGGCCAAGACCATGACCGTGCATTGGTTGAGCGTTCGAGGAGGGGCTCGTCATCTTCGTAAGGCGGCGGCAATGGGTAAAAAGCTGGAGGTCGCCATCGCCATTGGTGTTCACCCTCTGCTTGTGATGGCGGCAGCAACACCGATCCCTGTGCAACTCAGTGAATGGCTTTTTGCCGGAATTTATGCAGGGGAGGGCGTGCGTCTCACCCCTTGCAAAACGATTGATCTGCAAGTGCCAAGTTGCAGTGAGGTGGTCTTAGAGGGAACGATTACTCCTGGAGAGGTGAGCCCAGATGGTCCGTTTGGCGACCACATGGGTTTTTACGGTGGTGTGGAGGATTCACCCTTGGTGCGTTTTCACTGCATGACACAACGGCGGTCGCCGATCTTTCTCACCACCTTCAGCGGCCGGCCACCAAAAGAGGAGGCGATGTTGGCCATTGCTTTAAATAGAATTTATACGCCAATTTTACGTCAACAGATTCCAGAAATTAGAGATTTCTTCCTCCCGATGGAGGCACTAAGTTATAAATTAGCGGTTATTTCGATCGATAAAGCCTATCCAGGCCAGGCAAAGAGAGCTGCTATGGCTTTCTGGAGTGCGCTTCCCCAATTTACTTACACGAAGTTCGTTGTTGTGGTTGACAAACACATTAATGTGCGTGATCCACGTCAGGTCGTTTGGGCTATTGCTGCACAAGTTGATCCACAGCGGGATCTATTTGTATTGGAAAATACACCCTTCGATACCCTTGATTTTGCAAGCGAACAATTGGGTCTTGGTGGAAGAATGGCCATTGATGCCACCACCAAAATTGGACCAGAAAAAAATCATGAATGGGGTGAGCCACTGAGCCGACCAGCCGACTTAGAGCAGAAAGTATCAGATCGGCTCGAGGAGCTTGGCTTGTCAGATCTGGAAGATGCTGATCCAGATCCCGCACTTTTTGGTTATGTATTAGATAAGCTTATTTCCATCCAGCCTCGGTCATAAGACGTATAGCTTCTTTGTTGTAGCGACTAAGTTGCGAAATAGTGACTTGATCGGGAGTGAATTTCGTCATCCCTTTGAGGTAAGTTGAACCGCCTACTCCTTGTAGTGGGAACTCATAGGTAGGACCTGCAATACCAGCGCTTCCTTGAGGAGATGACAGAAATTCAATCAATTTGACCGCATTCTTCTGGTTTTTGGAATAACGAGAAACCGCAGCAGCGCTAATGTTGACGTGAGCAGGTTGTGGCATCACAATTTTAACGTCATTAGCCAATTGCTGATCTTTTTTGCCATTTACTCCTGCTCTCATACGGGCTAAGTAGTAGTGATTGACCACTCCAACACCACACTGACCTTGGGCAACAGCACGAATGAGTCCAATATCACCGCCAAAATAGGGTTGACTTACATTGCTTGTAAGACCTTTTAGCCAAGATTTAACTTTGGAAGTACCGTTAAGGGCCAACTGGTCGGCAACGAGTGATTGGTTGTAAACATTCTTGCGCTTTCTTAGACATATTTTCCCTTTCAATGATGGGCTCGCTAGCTGTGAATATGACATCACTGAAGAGGGAGAAACCATTGTTGGATTAACAATGATTGCTCGCACTCGTCGAGTTAACCCGAACCACCTGTTGCTTGGATCTCGATAGCGAGACGGAACAGATTTCTCTAGAGAAGAAGATTGAATTGGAGCAAAGAGTCCAGCATTGGCTGCATTATTGATGCGTGCAGCATCAACTAAAATGATCACATCTGCCTTAGTATTTTTCCCTTCACTTTTCAATCTCTGAACCAATGAAATTCCTGATGCTTCTACTAAACGAACCTTGATTCCAGTTTGATCTGAAAACTTCTTATAAACTTGACGGTCAGTATTGTAATGTCGGCCAGAGTAAACTCTGACTTCTTCTCCTGCAAGAGCTGGTGTAAAAAGAGCTATTGGCAAAAGAGATGTGAGAAACAAAAGGCGTTTCATCTCAATAAAGCAGTATCTTTAACTATAGAAGCCTTTTGGGATGCAACCGAATCATTTGTCACATGGCCACGCTTTGCCGACTATTCCAGACATGAAAGGACTAAACAATGAATCACTTGCGATTGCAAATACTGGACCAAGCAAACTGCGAACGATTGCTTGAGAGACTTGCTTCAGAAGCGGAATGGCGCGATGGCTCGCTAACCGCTGGTGCTCACGCTAAAGGGGGGAAAAGAAATTCACAAATTAACTATGATTCTCCATTGCGAGAAGAAATTCATGAGCTGGTAGAGCGTGCAATGTGGAATCATCCAGTAGTGAAGGGATTTTGCCTTCCTCGCAAGCTTCACCGATTTTTAATTACTAAAACAGAAAAGGAAGGTGGTTATGACACTCACGTTGACAATGCCTACATGAGTAGTGGACGAAGTGATTTGTCTTTTACTTTTTCTTTAACTGATGAAAAGAGTTATGAGGGAGGTGAACTGGAGATTGATAGCCTTTCGGAGTCTTTCCCTATTAAGCTTAAGCAGGGTGAGATTGTGATTTATCCCAGCACATCGTTGCATCGTGTTTGCACCGTCACAACGGGTGTTCGGACAGTGTGCGTGGGGTGGATTGAGAGCTATGTTAAGGGTGAAAGTGATCGCATTAGTTTGTTCCAACTGGAAAGCGGTGCTCGAGCGATGTTGTCAAAGCATGGCCGTAGTGACGAGCTTGATTTAATCTTCTTAGCGTATACAAACTTGTTACGACGCCTGGGCGGCTAGGCATGTATAAAAAGATTCATGCCTTCGCGTTCTATTCAGTAAAATAGATGTCAGTGCTCAAATTTCATGAAAAAGACGACTGCCCTTTCAATATTTCTTGCTAGTGCAGCTGCATTATCAGGTCAGCTAGCAATCGTCGAACCAGCCCAAGCAGATCAAGACATGATCGGTGGAGGTATGCAGGAATGGTCGACGGATCAAGATCTTGATGCAGAAGCTAAGAAAGATGCTGATGCAAAGGCCGCTGCTAAAAAAGCAAAAGAGCAGGATATTTGTATTCCGATCGGTGAAGGCGAGAATTGCTGGTAAGCCGAAACTTGTTTTTTGCTTATAGGAGGGACTTGTTAGTCCCTCCTTTTTAATGGCACTTTGAGTGCAAAAAAAGGAGGGTTTAAACCCTCCTTGAACATGAACCCAAATGGATTTAAGTTCTAGAACTTAAATGTAGTCGTGACGAGACCACCAAGGGTATTGAATGTATCAGCACCAAGACCACCATTTTCGGCGTCTAAACCGGTTTTTTGTCCGAATGGACGGCTCAGGTAGAACAGAGCAGGAGTCACTGAAATATTATCGGTGACTTGGAAGTCGTAATACAGTTCGAAGGCGTAGTTGCCGTCGTCAGCATACTTCTGACCATTTTTGCCTTGGCCTTTAACTCCAGTGACAAATTGAGGTTGTCCTGCCGCGAAACCTAAGCGGTTTCCCTCCATGAAGGCATCTTGCCAGTTCAAACCAACAAGCCAACCTTGTGTTTGGTTACGTGTGCCATCTTTAGCACCATTTTCTAGATTGAAACTTGAGATACTCCAGCCAACACTGATGCTTGGCATCCAACCGCTATCAAGAGGCTGATAATAAGCATTCAGGTTGAACTGATTGGCATCTTGGTAACCCTTTGTTGACTTGCCAAGTGGAGTACCAGCACCACCAACAGTCATTCCAGCCTGGGAATAGGCGTAGGCAGCTGAGACCTGCCACTGTGGAGATCCATATGCAATCTGACTTAGGAATTTGCCTTTGGAGTTATCAGCAAATAGACCTCCTGCATTGGGATCGCTAGAATCACCTCTACCGGCTACATAGTTGGCACTAATTTTCAGCTTGGCATCTCCGTAATCAGCATTTCTGTTGCTGATCCAGTTCAAACCAAAACCTGGTGAAGTGCTAGCGCCGTAAGCGCCGTAATAGCCACCAAGTTTGAACTGCTTAAGTACATGCTTGTAGACGCCAGGAGTGGCGGCAAGCATGTAGTAATTCTCGATTTCGGGACCAACAAAGGCTTGGAAATCATTTCCGATAGGGAATTGATACCAGATTTTGTCGACTTTAAGAGAATTAGCGCTGGATTTTGAATCTTCGATTTGAGTTTGGCTACCGGTGTAACCCTTGCCAGAGAAGGCGTTGTCGTTGAAGTTACCTGTTCTCAAACGAGTGTAGAGCAGATCCTTTCCGGTGAAGCTGGTATTCAGGTTGAGGGTGGTACGGTACGAAAAGGACGTTGCGTCCGTACCTAAATAATCACCCTTAGGATCCTGAAGATTATTGGTTTTGTCACCGCCGTAGCCGGTGGCGCCGATAGTCATCGTGGCCTTACCGGTCAGTTTGGTGGTGGTGGAGAACTGAGTTGCTTCCAGTTCGCCAACGCGGGCTTCAAGTCCGTCAACACGGCCTTTAAGGATGGCGAGTTCTTTTTCGAACTCTTTCATCAAGCGCTTGAGCTCGTCGGTCACTTCAGTGACG
>JASJLK010000052.1:0-11837 GCA_037620855.1 Synechococcus sp. ChBW.bin.23
CAATATCACAACTTCTTAAAATGCTTTTGGGAGTGCAATCAAAGGGACGGATTTCCGATTCGCCTGCGTGAATTTGACCAAATCACTGAGATGATGGCTGGGGGGCAAAGACTGCTACAGAACGAAATGAATCGCCCATTCTCAATCTTGAGTGTTGATTCGGCAGGCAATTTTTCCACTTTTGATCCTGAACTTCTCTCCGTTGAAACCAAAAAATATGGATTGTTTAACTTGGGGAATATTCGTGATCAATCTCTTGTCGGTGCCGCTGAAACTGAGACGTTTCATCAATTGCTCCAAGATATGTCCGTTGGAACAACGCTTTGTCGTGATCAATGCGACTATTACGGCTTCTGCGGCGGCGGCACTGGAAGCAATAAGTACTGGGAGCATGGAACCTTGGCTTCCAGTGAAACCTGTGCCTGCCGTTTTTCGACGAAAATCCCAGTCAATGTTCTTCTCGAACAAATTGAAGAAAAGGGTGTAAAAACACCCTGACAACTTCAATTCAAAACATGCCTTCACTCGCAAATAAGAATTTTCGACTGGCCACAACTTTTGGGATAGTTGCAGCTTGCTCATCGTTGATTTTTGCTCACGCACCCGCAGCTCAAGCGGGTTGCACCTTCTTGATGCCAATCGGCGGAAATGGCGACGGTCCTAAGCCCTACATCGTCAAGAAGAGAGTTCAACGCAACAAATTATTGGTAGGCCGCACGAACTGGAATACCGACTTTGTCGTGAACCAACCTTTTGCCTCTTATAAACTCTTCTTCACCGCAGACTCAACGGATAGCAACCCTGGTTCTTATCCAGTCGAAGCCTTCCTGAAATTTTTGGACGGCAGCAATTTAAGAGTTGTCAACGAATTTATGAAGCCACCAACAGGAACCGGAGCTCAATTCGGTCCATTCCAGACTCCTCAAGAGAAAGCTGTCAGTCAAGTGAACTTTAAAATTGGTGCTGGCAATGATCCTGGAGCAACGGGATTCAGCTACCGCATTTCGGTGCAGGGTTGCGACTGAGGGATGAAAGGCCAATCAACTACATTGTTGATTGGCCTGGTGAGTTCCTCTCTCCGGGAGGGTGATCGCAGCATCAACCATCGGGCCGGTGCCCGACAACCCTCCGATTGTTCTTGCCTCATCCCTTACTCCCTGCTCTAAAGGAATTGGCGTCTGCCACAGCCCTAGACCATGGGTTTGAGCTGGCTGATTTGCAGGCCCTAGCCCACATGCAACCGATGACGGTGCAGATCCAACTTTGCCGTCCCAGCGGGGACGATGTGACTTTGGATGATTGCGCCGGTTTCAGTGCACCGATGGGACAAGCTCTGGAGAATTCTGCTCTTCTCACCGAGGCTTATGTCCTTGAGATCAGTAGTCCAGGGATCGGAGAACATCTTCAATCGGATCGCGATTTCCAGACTTTTCGTCGCTATCCGGTCGACGTGATTCAACGTGACTACGAAGGGACTCAACAAAGGCTCTCCGGAACCCTTTTAGAGCGAACAGAAGATCACATTAAGATCAGCATTCACGGGCGAATTAAACAGATCCCGCGGGACTCCGTTATTTCAGTTGAGCTCACCAGTCCCACAGGCTGACCTCTTTAAGCCTCTTCCCAATCTCACTCACTTTCCAGACTTTCACTCCCGTCCTCGATGGCTCTCGTCCTTCTCCCCGGCCTCAGCAACCTGATCGAAGACATCAGCGAGGAAAAGAAACTCGCCCCTCAGGTCGTTGAGGCTTCCCTAAGGGAAGCACTCTTAAAAGGCTACGAGCGCTATCGGCGCACACTTTATTTAGGGATCAGTGAAGATCCGTTTGACGAGGAATATTTCAGCAATTTTGATGTCGCCCTCGATCTAGACGAAGAGGGTTATCGGGTGCTCGCCAGCAAAATCATTGTTGATGACGTTGAAAGTGAAGACCACCAGATTGCTTTGGCCGAGGTGATGCAGGTTGCTGAAGATGCCCAGGCGGGCGACACCGTAGTACTCGACGTCACTCCCGAGAAAGAGGACTTCGGTCGCATGGCAGCTGCCACGACCAAACAAGTCTTGGCTCAAAAGCTGCGCGATCAGCAGCGACAGATGATCCAAGAGGAATTCGCAGATCTTGAGGATCCAGTCCTGACCGCACGCGTGATTCGATTCGAGCGTCAGTCGATCATTATGGCCGTGAGTTCAGGTCTCGGACGCCCCGAGGTCGAAGCTGAATTACCCAGGCGCGATCAGCTCCCTAACGACAACTACCGCGCCAACGCCACCTTCAAGGTCTTTCTCAAGGAGGTCAGCGAAGTGGCTCGCCGTGGGCCTCAACTCTTCGTGAGTCGAGCTAACGCAGGGCTGGTGGTGTATCTGTTTGAAAATGAGGTTCCTGAAATTCAGGAGGGATCAGTACGCATCGTTGCCGTAGCCCGTGAAGCCAATCCGCCATCCAGATCGGTAGGACCTCGTACCAAGGTGGCCGTCGACAGCATCGAGAGAGAAGTTGATCCTGTTGGAGCTTGCATTGGAGCGCGGGGCTCACGCATTCAACAAGTCGTGAATGAACTCCGTGGCGAAAAAATTGATGTCATCCGCTGGTCCCAAGATCCCGGCCAGTACATCGCCAACTCGCTGAGTCCAGCTCGAGTCGAGGTGGTGCGACTTGTTGATCCCGAGGGGCAACACGCCCATGTTTTGGTGCCACCCGATCAACTCAGTCTTGCCATCGGGCGAGAAGGCCAAAACGTTCGTCTTGCCGCTCGATTAACGGGTTGGAAAATTGATATCAAGAATTCAACTGAATATGACCAAACCTCGGAAGATGCTGTTGTTGCTGAGCTCATCTCCCAGAGAGAAGAGGAAGAAGCCCTTCAGCGCGAGGCAGAAGAGCGCATAGCTGTTGAACAGGCAGCCAGGGCCGAAGAGGATGCTCGACTTCGTGGGCTTTATCCCCTTCCCGAAGATGAAGAGGGGTACATAGAAGATGGAGAGTATTACGAGGACACTGAAACTCCAGTAGAAAATCCAGTGGCAGAGGCCGTCGAAGAGTCAGTCGAAACAGCTGAGACTGAACTCCAAGCTGAAGCCGAGTCTGAACAACAGGACGATGAGCCCGATCCTGAGGTTGCCCCCAGCTCAAGCGATGACGAGGAAGGAGCCCGGTGAACGTTTCGCGCCCCGTCCTCCGTCGCTGTGTCGCCTGCAGAGAGCTGCTCAATCGAAGCATGCTTTTGCGAGTGATTCGTGACCATCAGGAGGGGGTCCTCCTCGATCAGGGAATGGGCCGATCGGCCTACCTCTGTCCGACCGAGGCCTGTTTTGAAGAGGCTCGCCGCCGCAAAAGGCTTCAGAAATCCCTGCGTTGCCAGGTTTCTGACGACTTAATGACGGCGCTGCAAGAGCGGCTCACCGAACCTCGGGTTGCAGCCGCTGAGGCAAGATGAACATTGGCACCATGTGTGTGGAGCCCCGAGGCACACCGTGCCTGGACCGACCGGAGACCTGAATGACCAGCAGCGGCAAAGTCAGAATTTATGAGTTGTCCAAGGACCTTGGCTTGGAGAACAAAGATGTCCTGGATGCCGCCGAGAAGCTGTCCATCGCGGCAAGGAGCCATAGCAGCTCCATCAGCGATACAGAAGCCGGCAAAATCCGAAACCTTTTAAAGCAAGGTGGGAGCGCAGTCGCGTCTGCTCCTGCCAAGCCCGCGCCTGGAAAAGCAATTCTCTCGGTCAAAAAGGCATCTAGCCCAGCAGCCCCGTCCATGCCCAGCAAACCTGTGGCTCCTACGGCAGCAAAACCATCGCCCAAACCCTTTGCGCCTTCACGACCAGGGGCACCTCTGCCCCAAATCGTGCAGCAGCCCGTGTCGCGTCAAGCAGCACCACAAAAGCCGGTGAGCCGACCAAGCGCCCCCGCAGTCGCCCCGCCAGCACCATCTGCAGCAGCACCGTCTGCGTCTGCGCCCACACCACGGCCCAAGCCAGCGGCAACCCCAGCGCCCTCAGCGCCAAAGCCTTCAGCCCCCGCTCCTGCGGCCTCTGCTCCATCAGCTCCTGCAAGGCCCACCTCTGCCAAATCTGCCAAACCGACGCCTGCTCCGGCTCGACCAACAGGCACCTCACCGGTTAAACGTCCTGGCAGCGAAGCCAGCAGCCCCAGGCCTACAGCGCCGCCAGCGCGTCCTCAACCGAAAGCACCAGTAAACCGAGGGGCGCCTCAGCGGCCCGCACCCAAACCAGAACTCGTGGGCCGGCCACAGCCCAAGCGTGCTGCTCCTGGTGCCCCAGTACGTCAGATCGGACAACGCCCAGGCGTTAGTCCCCGGCCAAGCGGGCCTCCAGGCCAGCGCTCCAACATGCCGCAACGCCCTGCAGGCGCTCAACGTCCAGGGGCTCCAACACGTCCAGGAGATGCTCCCTCTAAGCCGGGGCAACCCCGCTCAGCCGCAAGTTCTCTGGAATTGGTCGGCAAACCCATCCGCAGAGATGGCAGTAATGACGGCGCCGGTGTCCGTGGCGATGGACAAGGACGTCCCCCTGGTGCTGCAAGACCTGGAGCTCCCCGTCCTGGTGGCATGCCAGGGATGCGTAAGCCGGTGGCCCCCGGTGAGCTCATGCAGCTCCAAAAGCCGAATAACCGACCGTCAGCGCCACCGCCGAGACGTGTTGATGGCACTCCTGTCGCAACGCGCAGCGGTGAGGCTGCCCCTGGAGGAGCCAAGGCCACCCCGCCTATTTCACGTCCAACAGCTACCCCACCATCAGCACCAAGGCGTCCAGGCTTCAGACCTGGTCCAGGAGCTGGTGGTCAACGCAGGCCTGGACGGCCTGACTGGGATGACAGCGCCAAATTGGAGGCGCTACGTAGTAAATCACCTCAAAAACAGCGTCAAAAAGTCCATATCATCGGCGAAAACGATGATGCCCTAACCGCTGAGACCGGAGGCTTCGCTGGTGAAGGCCAGGCGATAGTGCTGTCCGCCAGCTTGGCCCGTCCTTCCAAGCCCAGAACCAAGCACAAGCCAGCTCCGAAGCCAGTTGCTGCTATCAGGAAGCGGCGCAAGGAAACCGCTCGTCAGCGTCAGCGTCGCCGCTCGATGGAGCTCCGTGCTGCAAGGGAAGCCAAACAGGTACGGCCCGAGATGATCGTTGTCCCTGAGGACAATCTGACGGTGCAAGAGCTCGCTGACATGCTCAGCATCGAGAGCTCTGAAATCATCAAATCACTGTTTTTCAAAGGTGTCATTGCCACGGTCACGCAGACCTTGGACATGCCCACTATTGAAGCTGTTGCTCAAGAATTCGGCGTACCTGTGCTTCAGGATGATGTCGAAGAGGCGGCCAAGAAGACCGTCGAGATGATTGAAGAGACAGACCGCGCCCATCTCATTCGCCGTCCCCCCGTCGTCACCGTCATGGGTCACGTCGACCACGGCAAGACGAGCCTTCTTGATGCGATCCGCCAAGCCCGCGTAGCCGCTGGAGAAGCTGGGGGAATCACTCAACACATTGGTGCTTATCAAGTCGAGATTCAGCACAACGATGCCCCTCAGAGGCTCACCTTTCTGGACACTCCAGGGCACGAGGCGTTTACCGCCATGCGTGCTCGAGGCACCAAAGTCACTGACGTTGCCGTCTTGGTGGTTGCGGCAGACGATGGGGTGCGTCCTCAGACCCTTGAAGCGATCAGCCATGCACGGGCGGCAGAAGTGCCAGTTGTTGTGGCCATCAACAAGATCGACAAAGAGGGAGCCTCTCCCGATCGCGTCAAACAGGAACTTTCTGAACAGAACCTGCTGGCGGAAGATTGGGGAGGCGATGTGGTGATGGTTCCCGTCAGTGCCCTCCGCGGAGAAAACATCGACAAGTTGCTTGAAATGATCCTCCTCGTTACCGAGGTTGAGGATCTACAAGCCAACCCCGATCGACTCGCAAAAGGCACTGTGATCGAGGCCCATCTCGACAAGGCCAAAGGTCCTGTGGCCACATTGCTGATTCAAAACGGAACATTGCGCACTGGTGACGTGCTCGCCGCAGGCCCAGTTCTGGGCAAAGTGCGCGCCATGGTGGATGACGGTGGCGGCCGTTTGAAGGAAGCAGGTCCTTCCTGTGCTGTGGAAGCTCTTGGCTTCAGCGAGGTGCCAACAGCAGGTGATGAGTTTGAGGTCTACCCCGATGAGAAGTCAGCACGCGCTGTCGTCGGCGATCGTGCCTCCGATGCCCGAGCGAGTCGCCTAGCGCAACAGATGGCCTCACGTCGCGTCTCACTCACGGCCATGTCTGGCCAAGCCAAAGAGGGCGAACTCAAAGAGCTCAATCTCATTCTCAAGGCCGATGTTCAAGGCAGTGTGGAGGCGATCCTTGGCTCGCTTGAACAGCTACCGAAAGACGAGGTACAGGTCCGTGTCTTGTTGTCCGCACCAGGCGAAGTCACGGAAACTGACGTCGATCTAGCGGCAGCATCTGGCGCTGTGATCGTGGGCTTCAACACCTCGATGGCCTCAGGTGCAAAACGAGCGGCAGACGCCAACAGCGTTGACGTTCGCGACTACGACGTCATCTACAAGCTGCTGGAGGACATCCAGTTGGCCATGGAAGGTCTCCTGGAACCGGAACTTGTGGAAGAGTCCCTTGGAGAAGCAGAAGTTCGTGCCGTTTTCACGATCGGCAAGAGCGCTGTTGCTGGTTGTTATGTCACGACCGGGAAACTTCAACGCAACTGCAAGGTGCGCGTCCGTCGCGGCAAAGAAATCGTCTTCGCTGGAGATCTCGATTCCCTACGCCGCAACAAAGACGACGTCAAGGATGTGGCCACAGGTTTTGAATGCGGTATCGGCTGTGATCGCTTTGCCAATTGGAAGGACGGCGACATTGTTGAGAGCTACAAGCTCGTGACCCAGCGCCGCAAGCTCGCCACCTAATGTCGCCCCGAAACGAGCCGCTTCTCTGGCTCCAGTTGGTGGCGATTGGAGCCATTCCACTGGAGCTACAGCTGCTTCGGTTGATATTGGCTGGCTCGGATCTCGGTCCGGTGCCCTCTGTGGAACGCTTTCTCTGTTGGGGGATCGCCGTTGTTGCTCCTGGAGTCTTGCTCTGGAAACGGCCTGTTGATTGGGGCTCCCTTCTCCTCGTGCGTCAGCCCTTAAAAGGGCGGACAACCTTTCAACGAAAAATCAGTCACTCTCAGGACAACCTGCTCTTAAAACTGGTGGGAGCAGCAGGGTCCGTTTTTTTGCTTGCACTGTTTTGGTGGATCGATCGCTCCTCGCTGCTGATTGCGGATCTCTCTCCGTTAAGAAGTGGACATCGCCTTCAAAGTCTGCTGATCGCAACTCCACTGCTAGCCATCATTTTTTGGCAATGGAATCAGCTAGTTCAATCCATCTGGCTTCTCACGCGTCCTTCGATGGCCATTGAAGCGGCCGTAGCGATGAGTGACCGACAGCTAGAAGACTCAAGGTTTTCACTCGGATTAAATCTTCTTCGCCTGGGACCTTTGGATTGGAAAACTCCAGATCTCAACACATCAAAAGTTGATGAGCCAACGGAACCTCCAAAAACCATCAACACTCCTCCAACCCCTGAGCCTTCAACCAAGGAAGATTCAGACCATGACTCCAACGCATCCCACGAACCAGAAGAACTGAATCCCTCAGAAGCAGTTTATTCAGGGTTCTCGAGTTCGATCGAACCAGAGCAAGCTGCCGAAGAGAGCAACAGCGCTGATCTGGATGACCAGGTCACTGAGAACAACATCATTTCCAGCAGTGACTCTGAAGGTCATGACAAACAGACCAAGACCTCCGGAAGCGAAGAGAGCGAGCCAGAGCAAGCGCCGTAGCGACCGCCAGGGAGTTCGCGCTTCCTGTAAGAGCCTCGCCTTCAGTTCTGGATCCAACTGTCTTTGAGAGTCACGGTCGCTCAAACCCTGTTATGCGCAATGCCAAATGTTAAGTTCCTAAAGTTGCCGATGTAGCTCAGCTGGTAGAGCAACGCTTTCGTAAAGCGTGGGTCGCCTGTTCAAGTCAGGTCATCGGCTTAAGACATCAACCCAGTTTCAGCATGGAATCTGTGCTTTAGCTGGATTTTTATTGGACCTGTGATCTTCACCCATAAAAACGCCTTCGCTTTGCTGGAAATCATGCCTATGCAGAATATCTAGGGTTAAACATTTTCAGAATCAAACCAAAGACGAACAACGGAAAATAGCAATCGTTACTACACAACCAATGCAAGTCTTAAGCGAGCCGAAATGTACCGATATTTTTTCATCTCATTGAAGACTTTTCCGCATGAGCCAACTGATGCTCACCGGAGCTGACGACGCACCCAAGCAAACAGAAGGGAGTGTCACCCCTTGAACTCCCAGAATGAAATCCCAAGAAGTATGGGGCAAAGCCCAGATTTAGTTCGAAAGCGGCAATGCGCCAAACGATCTAAAGATCAGCAGCAGTCGCACTTATTGCAGCACTCCTCGGAGCCAGCGTGTCCGTCAGCGCAAGGCTGTGAGCAATACACCTTGCCATCTTTCTCGACAGCGGATTCAACAGACACTGCGCAGGCGCAGGGATCACAGGCACAAATTTGATTGCTGGTTGCCATGTCTTGAGTGAACGTCTCCCCCTTTCATAAAACGGAAATGCGTCCAAGTCCATCACCCATCCGGGGGAAAGCACGCTCCTTCAAATAGTTCATCCGTTGATGCACTTCTCAGATTGCTTCTGGAACCCCTTCAGCAATGACGCGTCTCTGCCGAAAGTTCTACTTTTGCTGAGCTCGCGATCATGTTGGCGCTGACGTGCAATCAAAATAAAACCATCTACACCAGAGTTCATGGCCAGCATCGAACCCAGCAAGCTCGATCGCATGAAACGCAGCTTTGGAAGCGATGCGGCACTCGATGAAGTGTTCATCGTGCTGAGTATCGGCGCAGGGCTCATCGCAACCCTGGGTTTACTTGCGAACAGCCCCGCCGTCGTGATCGGAGCGATGGTCGTGGCTCCATGGATCATGCCGCTAAGAGCTGCCGCTTTTGCCGTGCTCTTTGGTGACATCCCCCTGCTCACCCGTTCCTTGCGGACGTTGATGGTGGGTGTGCTCGCGACCACTGTCCTTTCCATCCTGCTGGGGAAGCTGGTCGGTTTGCCTCAATTCGGATCAGAAGTCGCAGCACGTACGTCGCCGAATCTTCTCGACTTAGGAATCGCACTTGTGGCCGGTGGACTGGCCACTTATGCAAAATTACGCAGTGATGCAGTGAGCTCACTTGCAGGAACTGCCATTGCAGTTGCTCTTGTACCACCGGTCTGCGTGATGGGCCTACTTCTATCCAATGCGTACTGGGAGGAAGCATTGGGAGCCGGTCTCCTATTTGCCACCAACCTTCTTGGCATTTTGACCGGGGGATTGGTCCTAATGGCCTGCAAGGATTCATACTTTCGCCAAGAACTCAAGCGAAGCCATTTAGGAGCCGCAAACTTTGCACTCACCGGTTTATTACTGATTCCGCTAGGGAGCAGTTTTATCACTCTTCTTGGCCAGGCAAGACAAGAAGACACACGCGATTCAGTGGAAAAGACCATTGAACAATTTCTAACGCGCGAGACCTTAACCTTTGGAGATAAAAAGCAAGTTGATATGGAGAAAGTTGATATCGACTGGGATCAAAACCCACCGGTCGTCCGAGTCATCGTGCGTGTTGTAGACCCAGAACTGCCAACCTTCAAACAAGTTTCAGCCGTTCAAGAAGAGATCAATAAACGGCAAGGGCTTCGATTTCGACTTGTCGTTCAACGTACAGCTATTGACGTCGTAGGGCCCAAAGAAAAGCCCAATATTCAAACCCCAATCTCTAAACAACTCATCGACTCAGACATACAGGAAAGTGATGACATAGAAACCATCAATGACACAAGGCCATTCAAAGATGTACCCAAAATCGAAGACATACCTTTTCTCGACAATATGAGATTCATTGAGAAGGGAGAGAAGAATGACCTCAACTCAACATCTGAGTTGGAAGAGATCAAGGCTCCAGAACTTCCCCTTGATAATCGAACAGCAAAAAAATCCTTGAATTAACTCTTTTTGAGTCCAATCGTGAAACCGTTCTGAGCTTGAAGGCGAGCAGCCACTAAAAATTCTTGAACATTTTCAGTCTGAACAAGGGGCTGTCGACCAGCTTCTACATCGCGATAGAGATCAGCAACGCTCCATGCCGAGCTGCGCTGATCCGCCTGAAACCGAGGGATGAGATGCAGGTGAAGATGAGGCGCGCCCTCCCCAAAGGCAATCAAGTAAACCCGGTCGCAGCCACTCACTTTTTGAACAAGCTTGGAGGCTTGTTGAACGACTGTTCCCCATTCGCCAGCTTCATCACCCAGAAAGTCGATTGCACCAGCGAGATGGCGACGAGCATCGAGCAAACACCAACCAAGCAATGGAGAAGGATGCGGATGGTGACGCAGCAACCAATGCCGACTACGCCAGATTTCTAGTTCCTGCAGATGTTCAACATCGGAATGAATCTCACAAATCCCACAGTGTTGTGAACACTCAATCAAATCAACAGAGGTAGGCGTGTCTGGATTGATTGCCATCGTTTAAGGATTGTGGTCGCTCAATGATCCTGATCGAATGCCAGTCCAGTGGTCATGGTTTGAATCAAAGACTCTCATCAGCGCATAAAAAAGCCCCCACCTTTCGGCGGGAGCTTTCTAGTTCAGTTGATCTGAACTTTGGATGATTTCCAGATCAACCGATTGCAGGTGCTTGAAGTGCCACAGGTGTGGACTCAGCAGCTGCCAGGTCGAGGGGGAAGTTATGAGCGTTGCGCTCGTGCATCACTTCCATGCCAAGTCCAGCTCTGTTAAGAACGTCGGCCCAGGTGTTCAGGACGCGGCCCTGACCATCAAGGATTGACTGGTTGAAGTTGAAGCCGTTCAAGTTGAAGGCCATGGTTGACACGCCAAGGGCGGTGAACCAGATGCCGACTACAGGCCAGGCTGCAAGGAAGAAGTGAAGGCTACGGCTGTTGTTGAAGGAGGCGTATTGGAAGATCAGGCGACCGAAGTAGCCGTGAGCAGCCACGATGTTGTACGTCTCTTCTTCTTGGCCGAACTTATAGCCGTAGTTCTGGGACTCGGTCTCGGTTGTTTCACGAACCAAGGATGAGGTCACCAATGAACCGTGCATGGCGGAGAACAATGAACCACCGAAGACACCAGCCACTCCAAGCATGTGGAAGGGGTGCATCAGGATGTTGTGCTCAGCCTGGAAGACCAACATGTAGTTGAAGGTTCCAGAGATGCCCAAAGGCATGGCGTCAGAGAACGAACCCTGACCGAAGGGGTAGACCAGGAACACTGCAGATGCAGCAGCAACAGGTGCGCTGTATGCAACACAGATCCAAGGGCGCATGCCCAAGCGGTAGGAAAGTTCCCACTCACGTCCCATATAGGCGTAGATGCCGATCAGGAAGTGGAACACAACCAGTTGGAAAGGACCGCCGTTGTAGAGCCACTCGTCGAGTGAGGCAGCTTCCCAGATTGGGTAGAAGTGCAAGCCAATGGCGTTGCTGGAAGGAACAACAGCACCAGAAATGATGTTGTTGCCATACATCAGTGAACCTGCAACAGGCTCGCGGATGCCGTCGATATCAACCGGAGGTGCGGCGATAAAAGCAACGATGAAGCAAGTGGTAGCGGCAAGCAGTGTGGGGATCATCAACACACCGAACCAACCGACATAAAGACGGTTGTTGGTGGAGGTAACCCACTCACAGAACTGCTGCCAGCCGTTGGCGCCGGAGCGCTGCTGGATGGTGGTAGTCATGAATACGGAAA
>JASJLK010000053.1:0-21809 GCA_037620855.1 Synechococcus sp. ChBW.bin.23
GGTAATCGGAGTGGTGATTTGGTTGAGCTGGGTCATGCTCGACGTCAAACACCTTCAGACTGGATTTACTCTTCCTTAAAACTTAGAAGGACCTAGGCGACACCACCGTTTGTTACAACGGTATCGATTGATCCGGATTGCACTCTTACAAGCTCAGTACTGAAGCGACGGACAATTAATTCGTCGATCGCAAAACGGCCTGGGCCCATGGCCAGGATCGTCAGAGCTGCTCCGAAATATAGGCCCAACAGTTCAAGTAAGTAGATGTTGAATCCGGCAGTGATAATGGCGTGATAGATGGCAACTGAGATCGTTCCCATGATCGCCAGAGCACCAAAACGGGTTAAGAATCCGGTGATCAGCAACCAACTGCCGATCACTTCTGAAAATGCTGCGATGTAAGAGAGAAGGATTGGGAAGGGGAGATGAAGAGGACGTACAAAAGCGTCAGCAAAATTCTCGATATTTGCAAGCTTCTCGTATCCGTGATGGATCAGGAGAGTTCCTGTAATAACCCGCAGAATCAAAATTCCGAAATCCGAGAGGAAGGGTTTCGTCGCAATGGATCTCAACATTGGATTTACGTTTCTCAACAAACCTTAATGGAGTGAACCCATATTTGTAAAGAAATGCGCCAGCAAGGCATGCCATTAGGAATAATTACTCACTCGCGCCGAGGCATGCGGATGCGCCATGATAAATTTTGTTACAAAATATTCACATGTCAAGCGAAGCTTTGATCACATTATTTCTCGGTTTTGGTGCGGCCGTTACGAGCCTCACGTTTTGGAAGCTGAGCCAAAGCCGTTCACCTCAAAATTCCTCTACGCGCTGAACCAGTCAAAAAAATGTTTCTTTTTGAGTGGTCCCAAGCTTTTATCAATTTACAAATCTCCTGTAAAGCCATCTGACGAACCCGCCAAGAATCGGTACAGGGCCGAAAGTGGGACCAATAAAGTCAAAGTAATCTCGGTGGCTGATTACTTTTCCATCAGAATTAATCTCAAGCCTCGAAACGCCAGGGTAAATAAACTCTATTCCCTTAATTTTCAATCCCATTTCCCATTCGACAAAAGCAGTTTTTTCACTAATCGCAATCGTTCCTGGTATCAGATAAATATCGTCGCACCGTTTCATCAGGTCATCTTGAGCCGCGATGTAAGCCACAATGCCCTGACGTTCCTGGGTTGGATCTTGAAAGAAAACCTGTTCGTCATATAACTCTCTCCACTGAGACTCTGTGGGTGCTGCTTGTCCATAGGGTTTGGTAAAAAGTGCTTTTAAACGAACAGAATCCATGGGTTCAGGCCTAAGGGTGTCCTAAGCCTATGAAAAAAACATGGATTTCTGCATAAAATCGATCTTAATTTGAAGGACACCTTTTGTCACCCCAAAATTTCCAGTACGAACCTTTGGAAGCATTTGGTGAGGGCCTAACGACCAAACGCCCCTGGAATCAAGCTTCCTTGGGCTTTGTTGAGCGACTCAACGGAAGAGTGGCAATGTTGGGCTTTATTGCTGCCATAGTAGGAGAACTTATTAGCGGTCATGGACCTGCAGGCCAAATTTCAGATGTCATACGTTGGTATTTGTCTCTGTAAGTCACATTAGATCAATAGACTGAAATTGTTACCAAAGCAAAATCTACAGTCAATAGATGTTCTCATAGACCATTCAAGATACTAAAAAAAA
Source organism: Synechococcus sp. ChBW.bin.23 (assembly GCA_037620855.1). Taxonomy (GTDB): domain Bacteria; phylum Cyanobacteriota; class Cyanobacteriia; order PCC-6307; family Cyanobiaceae; genus Synechococcus_C. The sequence goes on from JASJLK010000053.1 coordinate 1,693, forward strand.
TTAAAGATAAAAGCAAAAAACCAATTACAGAAGAGATTAAATTGCATTTAAGAAGATGCTATTAGCTTGCAACCAACGACTATACTGCTGGCTTAACCATGGCACGAGAAACCAACCTGTTACACCAACAGTAATAGCATTGCTGATCAAGATATTGAGTGGAAGAGGCAGAACGGGTAAACTATTTTGACCAATCAAAATCAGTATCATTACAGATGGATAAAGTGCTAGCCAAACCAATAAATTAATTTTCCAGACCGGTGTTTGCATTCCTTGACAAGAGTTGAGCCACTGGTCAAAAGAATGAGGCTCCAGCAAAGAATTATATTTATAATCAAGTAAGGCTTCTGCATCATTTAAGATATAATACCGTTCAGTACTATCCAACCAAGCCAAACAAAGTTGAAGGCTAATAAGCGTAACTCTAGCAATACAGTTAAATCCGTTACTTGATGGCAAAGGTGCAAAGCTAAGGTCCTGACCGAGATAGCCCTCAAACTTCAAAGCAGCATGATTCATCCTCTCTTGAAGCTTCTTGTAGCCATCGAGCCTATCACCAGAAATTTCGCTCTTAAATGTATAAGTAAATTCTTCTCCAGTTAGTCTCAAAATCATTATTCAACACCACTATCATTACTTTGATAGCGACATTTACCTGCAATCTAGGTTTCAGACACACTCCGATCATCCCCGCAAGCTAAAACACCAAACAAAAGTTCCACAGATTCATCAATCGAAGACGGTACGCCATTCGGACAAGTGAGTTGCTGATGCCAAGCAAGTGCATGTTGACCAGCCTGCAAGTCAAGAGAAACGAAATCAGCTTCCTTACCAGGGACAAAATTACCGATTCGATGATCAAGGTAAATCGCTCTTGCACCACCAAGTGTTGCGAGGTAAAAGGCGCGATAGGGACTTAATTTATTACGCTCACTTTCACCAAGATCCTGTTCCCTTGGGTTAACACTACCATCCAACATAGTGTTATTACATAAACCAACCTTATAAGCTTCCTCCATAACGCGGATCATACTGAATGAATTCCCTGCTCCGATATCAGTTCCTAAACAAACACGAACAGGCTGATTAGGGTCCATGGCTTTCCCGAATCTGAATAAACCACTACCAAGAAAGAGATTAGAGAGAGGGCAGAAACAGACTGCAGCACCTGCATTTGAAAAGCGTCGGAATTCATCATTCGACAGCCATACACCATGACCAGCTGTAAATTTGGGCCCTAAAAGACCATGCTTCTCATGCACTTCTATGTAGTCGGAGCAATCAGAGAACTCTTCCTTTGCCTGCCTAATTTCAGATGGATTTTCCGATATATGAGTGTTGACCCAACAATCTGGATACTCTTTTTTTAATTGACAACAAGCTTGCATCATTTCCTTTGAGCAGCCAACTGCAAAGCGTGGAGTGATTGCATAGAGACAACGATCTAAGCCATGATATTTTTCAATCAATTTCTTACTCTCTTCGTAAAACTCATGAGGGCTTATACAGTAATCATCCGGAGCAGATTTATCAATTCCAGTTAGTCCTGCAATCACCCTCATTCCACGAGCGATTGCCTCATCAAAGAAAACCTAGGTTGATACTGGTGACGATGTCGTGAAGGCCTGACAGGTTGTTGTCCCAGCGGCAAGGAGTGCACTGAAAAAATGATGTGAAGCAGTAGTTGCGTAATCACGATCACGATATTTAAATTCCTCAGGAAAAATCGAATTTTGCAACCAATCAAGCAACTGATTGCCGTATGCCCCCATTACCCTTACTTTGGGGAAGTGAATATGTCCGTCTATAAATCCTGGGACTAAAAGATGGTCAGGCTTGAGGATAACTTCATAGTGGTCAAGGCGACTTGAGAGTTCTTCGTAGGTGCCAAACCCGCTAATGATTCCATCATCAATAAGAAGCAATCCATCTTTTATAAATTGCGCAGAATCACTCTCCTTCTCGATCAAAGGCCAAGGGTCTTTTTCAGTAAATGAAAAAAGTTTCCACGAATTGCCGTTCCCTTTTCCATCACGTGGTTCATCACCTCATTCTTTTTAGCCAAAGAGCTTCGTTTTGGCAGTCAGCCAATCGCTAGATGTGATCCACTCGATCGCTGACATCCATCCACCCATTGTGATCGATTGAGACCAATGCAGAGGATCAACATTTAGGCATCACGCTTGCCAGAAATCCTTGGGTCACGACGCGACGATGTCTGACATCTCAGGCTGGAGCAAAACGTCGCGGGCGTTGTTCAAACGCGTCATCGTTTCGGGATCGCCACCCTTATCTGGGTGATGCTGCACAGCGAGAGCTTTGTGCACCCTCTTCACCAGCTGTTCTGTTAACCGACCCGAGAGAGCCAATCCCAGGGTCTGCCTCGCGCAAATCGCTTCAAAATCAGGATCCCTACCCAAAGGCTGCCGCTCACGGCCATGGTTGGAATGTCCAGGTTTGCGCTTGCTACTTCTGTTGCGCTTGCTCCCGCCATCGTTACCGGTTCCGAAACCAGAGCCCCCTTGGGCCTCTTGAGCGCTCGACATGGTGATCTCACATATGCAGCCAGCCTGCCGGATCGCGATCACCGGAAGAAAAGCAAACCCTCACAGGGTCAGAAATGGCCTTGGGTCTTGGTCAAAACGATGCTCAAACGGCGGTGGTACTGGTTGAGCCTCACCATCAAGAGCTGCTGTTGATTCAAGGGCCTTCCTTAACAACCGAGCAGCCTGCAAAGGCATATCTCTCGGCACCGAAATTCGATCTCTCAAGTAACGCAGAGCGCTTGCAGTGTCAGCATTTGGCTTACAAAGATCTCCAGCCACTAAACAGGTCAGTGCAGCCCTTAGAGGCTGATCAAAAGCAGAGCCGAGAGGATTACGTTCCATCAGCGCAGAACGATGGAGCAACACTCTCTCTAGGGCTCTGTGAGAAGACATCACACCGTCGTCATCGATCTGCTCAGACCAACTTGTTTCGAGTTCAGCGAGGCCAGCACCTTGATCCACCGCACGCTCCATGGCTTGCTGTTCAGGACTTCCATTGCTCCAACAACCCCCCATTTGAGGTGGCAAGTCGTGGGCATGAGTATGGACATCACTCTGGGTACCGCGATAGGTCGAAAGCTGCTCCAAAGCGTTGAACCATCGATCGATGCCTGGATGCTCTTGCCGAAGCGCAAAGCCCTTGAAGTAAGCCAAGGAGGCATTCATCCGCTCCACGTAAGGAACGAACACCAAATCTGCCGTTCCAGGATGAGCTCCATCCGGACGATCAGGATCAAGCCAATGGCCACCTCCCGCCATGAGAGCCGCCTCCATTTGACGTGCCACCGTCTGAAACTGCTCTCGCGCTTGAGCCTCTTGCCGGTTATTCAGCCTGGGGGTGCAAAGCCACCTGCACCAAGCACGAAACAAAAGACGCTCGAGATCTCGCAACCGGAGCACCCGTTTGTCATGCATCCCTGCGCCCAAAGCGCCAAAGGCATGCTCCAACGCTTCAAGGATGCGATCACTTTCTGTGAGGAGGCGGCCATCTAACTCAAGAGCCGGAAGCATTCCTGACGGCACCTTGGCGGTAAACCAGGGCTCCTTCGGCCCATAGCAGCGCATGGTGACTTTTCGAATCCGATAAGGGACTCGACGAAACTCCAGCCATAGCCATACCTTCTGGCAATACGGGCACCAAGCGTGATGATCACGAAACAACGTGACCCGCACCTGAGACTCCGGCTGTCCAAACAAGCGCAATGTGGCTTGGGCATTTGCTGGGCCCTCACAACGCTCTGCAGGAGCGGGAGCCAAAGATTCCAGCTGCTCCCAGCTCAGGGCAACAGCGTCAGCGAGCAGATCGGCCATAGTCCACATTCAGATCTATGCATGATCAAGGATCACCCAACCTGCGGTGGCTCATGAGGGCATAATCCTTAGCTTCGGCGGTGATGTGCAGCATTGGCTCGCCGCCATTAAGCATCCAGAATTCAAGGCGAGCCTCATCGGGCGCCTCAAACAAGTACACCTCAGATGGCATCAAAACTTTTTCACAAAAGAATTGACTCTCGCCAATACATTTGAGGATTACCATTTTTGAGGAATCATTCCGATAGCAACATTCACCCATCTAAGAATTCCATTCACGATCGCAAGAACATCCCCTAAAAACCTCATAAAAATTGTCTAACTCAACACCAAAACAGAAGCATCTTTAGATTTTTTCAATGCGACGATTCCTTGCTACCTTCCCGCTCTCATGAACTTCGCCATTCTGAACGCCAGGGAAAAGGCTGTCCGCCTGACAGGCACTGGCCTCAAGAGCAACGATCTCTTGGGATGCTGGTATCTGCAAACGGTTTGGTCGAAGGGAGACCAGAAAGCCAATCCATTCAGCAGCTGGATGCTGAGAAGCCTGGAGGCCCGCCTGGAGATCGAAGCAGATCTAGAGGACAACAGTAGTCAATTAGGTCTTTCTAACGCCGTCAACTTTGGACCTCTTGAACTTAAATTCCAAGGTCCAGGTTTATTGAAAGGGAAGCGCCCACTACTAATCTTTCACTTCGACTCGCTGACGCTGCGAATTGGTGGCATTGTCTTGCTCAAAAAAGCATTGACCGCTCCAGACCAAAAACGCACGCCTTTTTTTGCTCTGATCGAACGCAACCCTGATGGATGGATGGCCGCTCGTGGTCGTGGTGGCGGACTCGCGCTCTGGGCACTCAAGGATTAATCCTTTGTTCTTGCCATTGCATGGAAGATGTCCACAACCGTCGCAAATGCGGGTGTGGCTTGAGATCGAGCTGCTCTACGAGGTGCAACGAAATCCGAAGCAGGCGCAAATGCTCTGGCGTAGCTGAATCATCTGAAACCTCCTGAGGCCATGGGCCTTGAGGATCAAACGGATCGCCGGGAGGAGGCCAAGCCCAGACTGATCGTCCAGAGGGTGGGAGGCGCTTCCAGTGTTGATCCAATTCCACAGAATCCCCTGTGGGAGCGATCAGCGTTGCCGTTCCACGAAGGCGAAACTGCTCACGGGCCTTACGAAACAACCAGCACAACTCCACCTCAGGCGTTCTTTCAATCTCTAAGCACTTCTCACTGCGGGCATCCGTGAGCAGATCCAGCGTCGCCGCCGCACTCCAATCGCGGAAAACGAGCGTTCGCACCCTTGGGTAGCCATCAACGGAAAGAGTTGCAAGCTGCACCCAGCGACCACCCGGCAACCGTCCTTCTCGCTTGCGCGCCGCAGACAACAAGGGTCTCCAAGGAGGCAGCGGCTGCGCTGCATCCATTTCAGTGCTCACTTTCCAGCCAAGGTTCAAGGAAAGCGAGTGGCCGGTTCATGGTCTCCGAGAAGCCCAAGATGCCCTGGTCGCGGTGGACATAGAGAACAGAATCATCCTCGTCCAAAAGGAACGTGCCGCCTCGCTGAGTGATGTAGGCGTCGTTGGGTACATAAGTACCCCACTTCGATAACACTTCATTCATGTTGCGAAGACGAACCGTTGCCAGCTCGAACGGACGCTGGAATCCACTTCCCCCAGCCAGGCGGAAAAGGGAAGAATCATCAAAACGAGCTGGTGCACTGCGATCGCCCGTATATCCCCTAAGAACTTCAGCAAGAGTCCCGGGCGAGCCAATCCCTGCACACATCAGCAAAAGGGATGGCCAAGGACCTCCAGCAGCCTGAAGCCCTGGCAAAAGACCAACACTGCAATGCAGATCCGCATCAGGAAGCACCCGAAGCTGGGACCTTGGAAATCCTGTAAAAACGCAAAAACGATCAGCACCTGGTTGATCACCGATCGCAATGCCCAAGGTCTTAATTCCTACATGATCCAAACGAGAGAGCACAGGCACGAGGGCTTGGGCATATTCCATTGAGTCGAAATCACCCAGCTGAGTGAACAGCAACACCAAACGCTTGGAACCTGATTCCATGCCAGGGATTTGTTGGAGATAAGCGAGTAAGGCTTCTGGTGTTTTCATGTTGGATCGAGCCTTAACAGCGCAATTCGATGCTGAAGATCTATACCTTAATAAAAATCTGATCTGATCACCTGAGCTACAAATTTCACGCACCAGCTCTGGGAAGCGGAGAGATCGGGGGAAACCGATCGATTAATGATTGAGCCGTCAACAGCACCCCAACAAAATTAGGTAATCATCAAAGATTGCTTCTAGGTATGGCCATTTTCAAGCTGAATGTGCTTTACGCAATCACTTCGCCTTTGCTCAATCGGAAAGAGTCTCCACAAAGTGATTAAGGCTCATCACTGCGACCTCCAAAATCCGAGATCATCGACCGGATCGCTTCTTCAATATTTAATTCTTCAAGCCTCCACTGCTTGGACGGAGCATTAGGCATATCAATGCGTTTGTAAATGTGACCATCAGTCACAAGGTACTGGCTGGGATCAACCATCTTTTTAGAGGTGACGATCAACGAGAGCAATCCAGTAACAAAACAAATCTGATCGAACTAGGTAGCAATTCACAAGGGTTTGTCTTGGGGAGCACATCAACAGTGGCGGGCCTCTCCTTTCCGCCAGCCACGATCGAGAGCAATGGCGCGATGATGACCCATCTGTGAATGCAGCAGCCAGCATGAAAAACCAACGCCTTTGCCTTCCGCTGCTGCTGCTCGCGCTGGGGATAGCCAGCTCAGTTCATGCCAGTTGCGACATCTTTTCAATCACCCTGAACAGGATTGATACCGAAGAGAAAGAGGCCTTCAAAAAAACGCGAAAAAAGCACGTAAAAACGAAATGTGGATCTCAAAGCCAATCCTGGATCGGAGGAGCGGCAGGATCCAGACGGTTTGAGTATTTAAATTGCAAACTCAGCGCTCGAAATAGCGAAGAGTTCAAAAATACATGGGCTGTCGAAGCTGCAACTTGGCAGTCCAAGCGAGAGAAAGTAAAAACTGAATTCGACTCCTCTGGTTGTGCTGAATGATGGACTCCACAACACCAACCAGACAGCCAAGCGCAGACTCATCAATCCATTAGGCCGTCTGATCGAGCACGAAGCGGTAACGCACATCACCACGGTGCAAGCGTTCAATCGCGTGATTGACCTGATCGAAAGGAAGATGCTCCACCTGAGGTTTGATGTCGTGCCTCACGCAAAACTCCATCATTTTCCGAAGACTTACAGGTGACGATGTGGGACTACCCATGATCGACCGATGAAAGGAAATCAAATCGAAAGCACTAACTTGTATTGGCTCCAAGACGGCTCCCAGCTGATGCAATCGACCCCGTGGGGCCAGAGATCCCATCACGGCAGACCAGTCGAGCGGTTGATTCGCGGTATTAATCACTAGATCGAAGCGTCCAGCCATAGCGGGGAGCTCTTTCAAGAGCATCACGTTGTGGGCCCCAAACCCCCTGGCCTCATGAGCCTTGGTGAGGTCGGTGGTAAGCGCGGTGACCTCACATCCCCAGGCCTTAGCGAACTGCAGCGCGATATGACCTAGTCCACCGATCCCCACAACCGCCACATGGGCCATCAGCGAGACCTGCTCATCCAGAAGCGGCGCGAAAACTGTGATCCCGCCGCAGAACAGCGGTCCTGCCAGCGCAGGATCCATCCCTTTCGGCAGAACAATGGTCCAGTCCTGGTGGGCTTTGACATGGCTGGCAAACCCGCCCTGGCGGCCCACGATCGTCGCCTCAAGGGACGGACAAAGATTGCTGGTTCCCGCCAGACATTGATTGCAGCGAAAACAACTGCCACTGATCCAGCCCAACCCACGAATCTGCCCGATCGCGCTTGAGTCCACGCCAGCTCCAACAGACACCACCCTTCCCACAACTTCATGGCCAGGGAGTAGCGGTTACTGGCTGATGCCCCAGCTGTTATCGATCATCGACAGGTCGCTATGGCAAAGACCGCAGTGAAGGACCTCTAAAACCAGTTCGTTAGCACCAGGCTCAAGCAAAACTCGCTTGACCTTTTGAAGAGACGCCGATTCACTCTCAGTTTCCCAGACAGAAATGTCCACAATCGATCCAGCAAACCTGATTCAGCTCTAGCCAGAAAAACGAGAAGAGCCTTGACGCACGCAGGCAACTCAACTAGAACATTTGTACCAGCGACAGATTCTTGGCTCCGAGCTCGCCCTATGCCACTTTCCAGGCGGAAGCATGGATGCATGACTCTGTCATCAGCCCTCGCAAGACATGCCACACCAGGACTGGATCCAGGACCCCAACTCCACTGACACGAAACGCTTCCACCCCGACGAAAAGAGTTGGAGCCGCGATCCACACGTCTTCGTGGATTCAGGGCGACCTCTTTCAGGTGACCCTCCCTTGTTGAAGACGCGTGTCCATTTGAGCCAGCAAACGGCTGATCAACTTTGGCGAGAACTCGTACGCGTTGGCTGGAGGCCCTGCGTCCCACAGTGGAGCTCAGACTCGGACATCTAAGTTTCCTCCAACACCAATCACGCTTCATTCGGAATACCTCTATCGAAGCGTCTAGCCGAATTGGTAATGCTTGCGGACAGGTTGATGAACATCCCAAGTGCAGCTCATCCCCTTTGGGAAAACGACAAGATCTCCGGTAGCAAAGCTGACGGGCTCGCCACCATCTGGAGTCACCGTTACGTCCCCGTCAAGCAACAAGCAGGTTTCACACTGGTCATAGGTCCAGGGGAATGTGCTGATCTCGCAGACCCAAATCGGCCAATCACGTAATCCAAGCGCCAGGATCGTTCTCTCGGGACAAGGCGATGTGACGCTGATCATCGTGCTCATTCAGCAGACTTCCTCAGATTCGCTGATTTCGGGGCGCCTGACCATCCCCAACGAGCAAGCCACGCTGCCAACGCGACGTTTGTCGGAGAGAAAAACCGCTTAGAGCAGCGAGACAAACACCCAACCAAAGTAGCCAACTCAATTGACCCGCTCCGATTAACACGGCAGACAACCAAAGCGAGCCCCAGAGCCAAGGCCGTAGTGAGCGAATGCGGCGCAGAGCAACCGAGCAGCTGCGACAGTGCTTTGTATGACTGTGATATCGATCCATTAACACCTCTACATCCTGTCGCGGTGGCAGCGGTCGGTCTGCGAAGGGTGCGCCTCCGTGGCGGTTAACCCAGCGATGCAGCGCCTTCACGTACACATCGGATGATGTCGGGAGGGTAAAGGCCTGTTCAGCAGCAGCGCTACCTCCAGCGGCTTCGAGAACCCGTTCTTGCCAGTGCAAAAAGACCTGATCGTCTTCTAAAACCTTGTGGTTGCCGATGTGCTGCAACCAGCGAGGCCTTAGCCCCACCAAGACACGAGGAGCAACAGCCTTGAACTGGAAGGGGAACCGAGCAAACAAACGACATTTTCCTCGGCTGATCGGTACGGCATAAACAACCGTCAAAATCCGCGCAAACCCCTTAGCCGTGAGGTCATGCCACATCAACTGGGGAGCTCGAAAGAGGGTGTCCTGTGAACCGAGCTTTCCCTTACGAGGGCCTTCCTGCCAAAACGCTTCAAACCCTTGCGAATCCTCGCGGGTGATGACCGCTTCCACTGGAGATGCATTCTCCCTTTTGCCCACGGTGCGGTGATGCGTGAAAGGAACATGACTCACATCCAAAACATTTTCAAGGAGGGTGAGAGCATCCATCGGCAAATCGCGGAAGGTGTCTTGCACAATCCAGCCATCCGCCCAGCCATCTCCTTGCTTCTGAAGAACTGGAACTAAGGGAAGTGCTTCTGGATCAGCAGCTGAAGCCGTGCCACTCCACACAAACAACAATCCCTGGCCAGTCGCTGTGGGCCAGCTCCCACACCCCGTGCGCTTGGATTCCGAGCGGGCTCCCGTTTGCATTTGAGGGATCGCCCGACATGTGCCCTGCCCGTCAAAGCTCCAACCGTGATAAGGACATTCCAACTGTCCGGCCTCGTTGATACGGCCTTCACTGAGAGGCACTAATCGATGAGGGCACACATCTTCAAAAGCTCTCCAACTTTCGCCGGGAGCATCCCACCACAACACCAGATCTTGTTCAAGAAGGGTGAACCGCTGAGGACGAGTTCGCTCAAGATCGCTCAAGTAGGCCACGGGCCACCACTGTTCACTCCAGCTGGGGTGCATGGTTGCTTCACGACTGACGCCATGATCGTGGGATCTTGATCCGTAACGTGAGGAAGTACGCCTTACCGGGGAGATTGGATGTTCAGCACGATGGCCATCAGCTCCAAAACACCCTTGATCAACACTGAGACACCTTCCCTATGGTTTTGACCATTTTTTCAATCCTTCTGGCTCTGTTCCATTTCGTCGGGCCGATGCCCACTGATCTGGGCATCCATCAAGGTCAACTGAGTTCATGCGAATCACCCGCTCACTGCGCACGACTGGAGTGGGAGCGAAACGATCCCATCGGAAGCCTGAACGAACTCGCCGAAGTTATCAAACAAACCCCACGATCCGAGATCATCGAAAAGCAAGCGGACTATCTCCATGCCACAGCAAGCAGTCAGATTTTTGGCTTCGTTGACGATCTAGAGCTCTACGCCGATTCGGAACGATCTGTACTCCAGGCACGCTCAGTTTCAAGACTTGGAGAATCAGATCTTGGGGTCAACGAACAACGTCTCCGAAGCTTGGAGGCTGCCTTGTCCAATCAAAAGTGAATGAGATAGTGTCGCATTAAATGTCAAGCGTCCACGTAAATTAGTGCAGCTGAAACACATACAAGGGTCGTCCTCATGCACGCTGGCATGAAGCTTAACGGGGCGATAACTCGGGCGCATACTTATTCCACTTTGAACTGTTTTGACGCATCAATGAACCACTCACCAGGGCTGGCAATTCATTCTGAAATTGTTGTTATCAATTCTTCCGCTTTCCGTGTTTATTCAGATCAGTTGGGCAGCGAGATCAACCGCACTTTGTAGAGCCCCTTCAGCCATGCCAAAACCTTGGCCGTCGATCCAATCACCACAAAAGCCAACAGCACTGGCCTCGCACCATTGAAGGGACGTTGGCAGGGGGTGATCCAGGGGCTGGGACGCTCCCCAGCGCATGACCCCTAAGGAGCGGGCCAGGGGAAGTGCATGAGCCAACTCGGGCCAAGGCCGCAACAGTTCAGTCAGAGCCTTGCGTTGACGTAATTCCTGCATCACCAACAAACCAGGCTGGCTGGCTGGCGTTATCGGGGACCCGTCATCTAATCCATGGACCACTAAGCCCAGCTTTTGATCCTGCTGACGATGGAGAACAATCCGCTCAATTCCAAATTTTTCTTGGGCTTCAGATGTCAACCAAATTTGCCTAGGAAGATGGTCGGAACAGCGAGGCAATTCGAGCATCAAATTCCAGCGCACCGATGCACGCATCTCAGCAATTTGCTCGAGTGCAGCGTCCAGGGAGGGATCGACATTCGACGGAACTGCCGAGCGCAATGGAACATCAGGCCAACCCAACATCGCGAGAGAACGGGGATGGGCGAGAAGATTGCCTGTGACCACCAAAGAACGCGACCGACGCTGACCTGAAAAGCACCACCATCCATTCTCTCTGCGCAAGCTACTGATTCGTTCTCCAAAAGCCCCTTGCGTTTTGGAACCTGCAACCTGCAGGAAAGCTTCCGGAACGGACGCCATCGTTGGCACACCACGAAAACGTGGCCCCTGGAGCAGTGGATGAGCCGGTGGGTCAACAAGGCAACCCGTTTCATTCAAGCCAACAACAAGTCCTCGATCGAGCTGGACAATCCCTTGCTCAACAAGAGGATTCCACAATTCAGCAAGACGACCCTGCGGTGGCTGGCTGAAACTAAAACAGGGCGCTCCATGGTCAAGCCGCCAAAGCAAATCATCACGTCGGCGCCGCGTCGCCGCTCGACCACCCGGACCACGACCAGCCTCTAACAGCAAAATTGTGCCGTCAAAACCACGTTGAAGTAGCGAAGCAGCAAGACCAGTGCCGGCAAGACCAGCACCGATGACAGCTAAATCAACGTCTAAGTGCGGAGAATCACCAAATAAGGTCATAAAGCGCCAATGGCCGCGGGATTATGTCAGAGCGAATCGTGGGGAACGCAATGCCGATCAAGTCTGGGGCCTACGGCGATCCACCGCGTACAGCCCGACGGGACTACCTCGTTGTTTTGGTGCTGTTGCTTTGGCGTATGCGCTATGACCTATTGCTGTTAGCTGTCATTGGCACTCTGATCTTGAGTGACACGGTGCCAACAAATTGGCAACAAAGCGGCAGCGTGGTCTCAATTATGGGAATCACGGTTTCGATCTTTATTGGTTTTAGGAATACTCAGGCGATTGGCCGTTGGTGGGAAGCGCGGCAACTATGGGGAGCAATCGTTAACCACAGCCGCAATTGGTCCGACATCCTTACGAGCCTGCTTCCAGAGGAACAATTAGTCAGTGCGCACGGAAGAAACTTAGTTCGATATCAAGTTGCAATGGCCTGGCAACTCAATTTTCAGTTAAGGAATTTTTATCATCAAGACACAAGGAGCTTTCAAGACTATCTCCTGGAAACCCTAGAGATGAAACCAACCACAACATTAAGGCAATTAGGGCAGGCAAGAGCGAGAGAAGTTCGCAAGCTATATGAAAACAAAAGCATCAATGCTCGTGGCCGAGAACAACTGATGAACGTTGCCAATGCCACCGTTGATGCAATCGGTGGCCTGGAAAGAATTAGAAACACACCACTACCCGCAAGTTACGACGTCTTTGTTCGCATGCTGAGCTGGATCTTCGGGTTTCAACTCCTGCTGAACTTCAAGATGGATGGGACATCTGTAGTCGGCAGCATCACAGGGATTGTGTTGTTCCTGGGCTTTCTAATGGCCGAACGCATTGGTGCCTACGTTGAAGGTCCATTCGATGGAGATGGAAGCACATTTGCATTGCCCCTCAATGCAATCTGTCTCACGATTAGCCGAGATTTACTAGGGAATGAAACCGATTCATGCCTCCATCATTTCTCCAAAGACCCCGTTCGATGGACGTAAAGCAGTAAAATCGGGATCACAAGCCCTAATTGGTTAGGGCAAAACATCAGAAAAGATGACAGAAGCAAAAGGCCTTGAAGCGGTTAATCCTGCTACAGGAGAAATCATTAACACGTATTCATTAATGGATCAAGTTGAGATCATTCAAGCCATAGAGCAGGCGCATTCTGGATACCAACAATGGAAAAGCTCTGCTTTTACCGTAAGAGCAAAAGCTCTTACTCAGGCCTCACAGTCATTAAAAGCAAACAACATTGCCTTGGCAGAATGTATCACCCAAGAGATGGGAAAGCCTATTCAGCAATCATTAGCGGAGGTAGAAAAATGTGCCTGGGTCTGCGAGTATTTTGCGGCGAATGGTCAACAGCACCTTGCTGATGAAATAATCGATCTGGGTGAGAAGAAGGCCGTCGTAACGGCGCAACCACTTGGAATTCTTTTTGCAGTGATGCCTTGGAATTTCCCTCTATGGCAAGCCTTCAGAGCAATTGCCCCTGCCTTAATGGCAGGAAATACGCTCCTTCTAAAAGGTGCATCCAATGTGCCGGGATGCAGCAAGGCCATTCAAAAAATCTTTGACAGCTGCGACATCCCTCAAGGGGTCTTCACGAATATGCCCATTCGATCAACAGATGCACAACTCGTCATTGCACATCCAAAAGTACGCGCTGTCACCCTGACAGGGAGCGAAGAGGCCGGTCGTGCTGTGGCATCAATTGCAGGCGCCAATCTAAAAAAATGTGTTTTAGAGCTAGGGGGACAAGATCCCTATCTAATCCTTCACGATGCAGATCTTGAGTTAGCAGCAGATCGTTGTGTAGCAAGTCGGATGCTTTGCTCGGGACAAGTTTGCATTGCAGCAAAACGTCTGATCATTGTCAATGAAGTCTACGATCAATTTTTCAACCTTCTGCAAGAAAAACTGAATTCTTACGCCATGGGAGACCCAATGAATCCCGCATTTAATATTGGACCAATAGCAAGATTAGATCTCCGTCAAAAAATTCATCTGCAGGTTGAAAAAAGCATTAAACAGGGAGCCACTCTTCGCAAAGGTGGGAGAATACCAGAACAACCAGGCTGGTGGTATCCAATCACGGTCCTCGAAAATGTTACACCAGGGATGCCCGCATTTGATGATGAAATTTTTGGGCCAGTGCTTAGCCTTGTCCGTGCAGAAAATGAAAAGCATGCGATTGAACTTGCCTCCGAAACTCGCTTTGGATTGGGAGCTGCAATTTTTTCAGCAAACACCGCCAATGCCAAGCGGATCGCCGTCGAAGACATTGAAGCAGGATGCGTGGCAATCAATGATTTTGTAAGAAGTGATCCTCGAGTTCCCTTTGGAGGGATTAAAGACAGTGGCTATGGCAGAGAACTGGGTAACCTTGGTATCCATGAATTTATCAACAGCAAAAGCATTGTCGGAGCTTGATTAAAATAAAAACAACAAAAACAATCGTGTGGCATTAAAAAAGATAGGTGGCGGCCCATCTTTACAACTTGATTGCAACGACCAGAGATCAAACCCTGATGGTGGATTTATTGCGTATCTAGAGGACCTGGTCTCTAGGAATCAATACTCAATAATGCTTCGGGAAGAGCGATCAGTGGGCGAGAGGCACTGCTTGTCACTTCCAGAATCTTCCCGATCGAGGCCGGAGTATTCAATGCCTCCACGCAACAACGGGCAACAAGACGCCTTGGAATGGAATCCTTCTCCTGCTGATTAGGACCTGTCCAATACACCCCCTCTTCCTCCAGTGATTGCTCTCTTTCACTAAGACCACCTGGCCTAATGACCGTCCAATCCAGCCCGCTGTCCTCCAGAGCCTGCTCCCCAATTCGTTTCCAGACAAGAATCAGACCAAACAAGTTCAGGGGGTGACGCCAACGCCCCGCACATAGAGAACTCACAAGAACCACCCTGGACACCCCCACTCTCAGACAACTCTCCACTTGAGAGCGCACGCCCCAAGCGTCAACTCGCATCGGACCTAACAAATCAATCGAAGGCCTGGCACCCGTTGCAATCACTAAGGCATCCACACCCTTTAAGGCTGCATCCAAAGCGCTTGGATCTTGCAAGCTGATCCGAACTTGCTCAGCATTGCTGAGGGTTTCGGGAATCACCGACTCAGACCTAAGCAACAAACGCGGACGGTCTCCATAAGCAATCAACTCCTCAGCAATCCGAAACCCTGTTTTTCCAGAGGCTCCAGTAATCGCAATCGTTCGCTGGCTCATGTGAAGGTGTTAATACATTAATTACAAACTGATGTTAAGGGAGATCTAAGGTGAACCGAACAGCAACGCATCAACATCAACGTCAAAACTGACGCATCAAACCATGAGAATCTCAATAGCTGCAGCAATACTGACCCTTATGAGCTTGCACGCAGGCCCAAGCAAAGCAACAACAGAATGTGAGCTACTAACAAGAATCATGAATAGCCTTGGCTCAAAAATGAGCATCAATCGCTACATCATTTCAAGCAAGAGTGATCGCGAAGCCTCAAAAGAAGCTAGCAAGGAGCTATCAGAACAAAACAAAAGCTACCGCAAAACAAAAGCGCAATATAAAAAAGCAAACTGCAAGAGTGTCTGGGACAAATAAGAATTAAGTCATTGTGAACATTCCAATCAAAAGCCCGGATGCATAAATAAACGGGCAATAAATAACCAAACTACCAAAAACAGTAGATATGAGCATTGAGTTACTTGAAGTAGCGAATACCCCTATAACTTAAAACTGGATGCTCTTGCATTTCGGCTCTGACCTGTTCACGGCAAGTGTTGTAATGCTCGTGTCGATAAGTAAGCTCCACACAGGATTCATCCGCAGAAGGGTGATGGGCTACGTAGGACTGACCTCTATAAAAAAGAGTGCTCATAATGTTCTTCGAGAAAGCCCAAGTCCCCGTTCCTTGGCTTGGGCTGGTCTGCGCCTCGCAAAACGAGGTGAACGATGTAATGCGTAGCAGTTGCTACTTCATAAACATAGTGATTGCTCAAGAAGATCGTCGTTCATCTCGATACAAAGACACAAATCAGGATCAAAGGAAGCCATTGGGATGGGTGTGTTCCACTTGAACCACATGACCATCACTATTCACACGGCAAAGCCAGGGTGCCTTGGCACCAGGAACATTGACGCGAACTGAAAAGCCTCCCTTGTAGGGTTCAGTCCCAAGGATCTGCAGAGAATCACGGCTGCGCCCAACCTGATTCGATACCGCGCGAAGACAGGTTGACTCTGCATGCTGACGCTGATTTGCACCGCCATGACCGGAGTGACCTTGAATCAAACTTCCGATCAAAGCTCCTGCAAACGCCCCAATTGCAGACCCCGTACTCGTCGAAGAAGTCTTCTCATAGCGAGGACTCGGATCATGAGCGGTTTCTAAACGGACGGCAAGGCGCTGAGCTTGACCTCCATCGTTCCATACAAAAACATTGCTATTTCCACCATCACGAAACTGCGCGTTGTGTAAGCCAGAGGACGTTTCAATTTGCAGCGCTTGCTTGGAAGGTCCGCGAAAGCGATAGGTGGAGCCATTGTCAAGCTGAATTACCAACACAGTGTTGCCAGCATTGACCTTTTGTTGACTGACGCAATGACCCTGAAATGCGGTAGCACCGCCACTCATCAATCGGCAAACGCCCTGAGCACGCGCAATGGTTTTGGCAGAGACCATTGCAGGAGCCGATAACAATTGCAGGGATGAAATAGTGGCTACTCCAGACACCACAGCACCAAAACGAACCAAACGCTTCATATCATTAAAAAAGATCACCACTTCTTGGTAGCAAGACTTTTCGTTCTCAGCCAAAACCCGAATAAACATAAATTCATGCGCTAGCAAAAGATCAAGCAATACTTAGGTCCAAAACAGCTAGTCCTAAGCAGCAAATGCGGGAAGAAAAATCAGTTAACGTGACAGCAACAGAAGACCATAAACTGAATTCAAACCAGTCCCAAAAGACAGGGTATAATTCACAAAGGCACAAATAAACCAAATTCACTAACTAACAAGCGTCAAAGCGTAGCAATGAAGCAGTATTTTTTTAATGAAGTACAGAGCAAACAACAGAAAAGTAATGCATTTTAAAGTAATGCTTCAAGTCATAAAAGGACTGTTCTTGTCAGCACCATTGCTGTTGATCATGAGCTGTGATCCAGGGATTTCAGCAAAGCAGTCCACAAGCGAACATGAAATCAAACGAAGCAATACACAAAAACCAAAAAAGCTTGATCCTGGCCAAACAGGTCCAAATTCCGCCCTTCTTAAGGGACATCGCGATAGTTTTTCGCTAAAAGCAAGGCGTCTTACCAGCACCGGCACCCCCAGCAACGGCCAATGGGTGGTCGAATTACTTCAAGGGAGCAAACGCCTTGCCCTATGGCCTGCCATAAGCGGACACAACACCAATCCAACTGCTGATCGACGCTGGAGTCCAGGAAATGGTGCAGCTCTACCCATTGGAGATTATCTGCTTGGGCAGCCGGAGCCATGGGGAGCAGACATCTGGTTGAACCTACAGCCACAATTCAAAACAGATCGAAGCGGACTCGGCATCCACAATTGCAATCCAGGAAGTGGATGCCTATGCATTCCTAGTCGCCATGACCTTGAAGCAATTGCCGCTTGGGTAAAAGCCACTGGTATGAATAAATTAACCGTTCAGAATTGAACAAAATAGATGCAAATCATCCTAGAAAGAAAAGCCATAAAACCATTAATTTTACCAGCAAATGATAAAATTTTATTCCAAAATTTATTATCTAACCAGAAATAAATGCAAAAGTCTTAACGGAGCTCATAGTAAAGACAAATCGCAATCAAGGTGAGAGCGATTCCCTTTAAAAATGAAAGCCATAAAAGCTGATACGTCGAAAGGCCAAATGTTCTTATCAATCTATTCAAAATAGATTTATGGAATGCGACAATTCGACCATCTCCGGCAGTATTAAATTGCTGAAGACTTTTGACGCCGGTTTCTGCTAACTTTGCCAATGCGCCGATTCAATTGTATTTATCATAAACTCAAGTAGAATCTCTCCAGCATTGATCGTCTTACAATCAAAACACTTTCATGACACACCAACGCTGAGAGCTCACGATCGACAAGCCAAAGTTAAAAAATTTGCTGAAACTCACTGCACTACATACATGAGCTGGACTGTTGCTAAAGCCTGGACAAGCGTGCAGCCTCAGGAGGGTTTTCGGCATTTCCGCCTGATCCTTCAGGGAGGGAAAGGCCAATCCCGATGGGTTGAGCTAGAAGCAGTGCTTGATTCAAATGTTCGTCTACGCATTGACTGGAGCGAACTCAAGAACCAGGAGCTTTGGACCAGCAGTTGGCAACAGCTTCCACCGGAAGAGTAAGAACTTGGCACTTTCAGGACGTCCAACTCGGGTTGGAGAGCATGGGAAGTACCCAGAACTTCAAACCCCTAAACATGATGTGTCCCACTCGCAGGGCAGCCATCAGATTCGCCAAAATGCATAGATGGCAGTTCAAATTCTTACGGAAGACCAGCGACAAAAGCTCGACCGCGAGCCTGATCGGGTCTTTTATTCAGAACCACGCTTCGTCCAGCATTTAGATGAAGGATTTAGGACACGTCTCACCAGTTTTTACAGAGAGCACATTCCGTCTGGAGCTGTTGTGCTTGACCTGGGGTCGTCTTGGGTGAGTCACCTACCAGAAGAAATTCATTACGAGCGCGTGATTGGCCACGGCATGAATGAGGCAGAACTCGTAGCCAACCCAAGGCTCGACAGCCACTACGTCCAAGACATGAACCTGGACCCCACGATTCCTTTAAAGGATGCATCCGTTGATGTCTGTCTCGCCGTTGCTGCATGGCAGTACTGGACACAACCAGAAAATGTCGCGTCGGAGATGCTCCGAGTCACGAGGCCCAATGGAACAGCGATCGTTGCATTCTCGAATCGGATGTTCTTTACAAAGGCACCACAGGTTTGGACTGATAACGACGACAAACAGCATCTCGACTACGTGGGTACAGTGCTACAAACCAATGGCTGGTCTGACGTACGGGTATTTGCGGAAGAGACAAAAGCCGCGGGTTTGATGGGAATAGTGGGAGGGAAGGGCGATCCTTTTTTTGCAGTTGTTGCGCGCAAAAGCATCGGCTAATCATCAATCGCCGATCAACAAGCCAAGAAAATCTTGATATTAAACTCAACTTTTTACGCCAAGCCAATGACAAAATAAAATATTTCAATCCATGCAAATATAACTATTAGGCATTAAAATAAATTCTTATAGTTAATACATAGTCAATGATTTAGGTTAGTTCATTTGACATTATTATTTCTTGCCACGCAAATCATTCTTTAACACTTAAAACATATCTTTTGAGTTTTTAATTAAACAAAACCCCTACAGTTCTAACGCGCGGAGCAAGTCTCGCTGAGCCTTGCGACCTGTGATGGCATGGGCTGCCATAGCACCACTCGCAGCAACGGGTGGAATACCAATTCCAGGAAAACAACTTGAACCACATTGCAGCAATCCCTGAATGGGAGTGGTGACTCCAGGGAACAGCCCCTTCGCAGCTGACAACGCAGGCCCATAACTGCCTTGATGCGTGGATAGGTAATGACGATGGGTGAGAGGAGTTCCCTCCATCACCACTTGGCAACGACTGCGAAGATCGGGAATGCGTTGCTCCAATACGTCCCAAAACACCTGGCAACGTTGTCCGCGTTTCTCCTGATAAGCCGCCGTTCCCCGCTGAAGACCAGACCATTCTGACCAAGGTTCATTCGCCGGCGTATAGGCATGGAGCACATGATGTCCTTCCGGAGCCATCGAGGAGTCGAGCACAGATGGAATCGACACCACCACTGCATTGCGGTCCGCATCGATTCCCCGTTCCCAGTCACCAACCCAAACGGTATGGATCGGCAGATCCTCAAGACCGCTCGCATCAAATCCCAGATGCAGGTGCAGAAAGGAATGACAACCAGGCGTTGACAGTCGTTCCTGACTCCAAGCCTTCGCAGCCGTCTCGGGTAACAGAGCCGCTGTACCCCAGGCATCCGCGTTGCTCACTACAACGTCAGCGTGAAGCATCTCGCCATTGCTGAGTTCCACTC
>JASJLK010000054.1:0-4313 GCA_037620855.1 Synechococcus sp. ChBW.bin.23
GAAAATAATTGAGATTATTGAAGAGTCTTATCGGGGGAGCGTTATAGTTCTGCTGTGTTGAGATTTTCTTTTGAATCAAGCTAGTATCCGTCGTTTTATATTTACATTAATCACTGGTTATTTGGCGATTTTTGGCGTTCAAAAGATACCTTATGAATTTCCTAATCGATGGGCGGTATTGATTCCTGTTTTAATTGTTGTTTATGTCATCACTGTATGGTTGGATGGAGTCTTTTTTAAGGATGATGAATCCCCCAAAAAGCTTCCTGCTGATGTGAAAAAGGCAAAGAGTAAGAAATCGTCAAAAAAATCAAATGGATTCGGAGATTCTTAGGAATTTTTTTTTGGCTTTTGCCTTGCTGAGGAGGGCTAACCGCTTCATGCGACCTATACCTAAATTGCTTAATTGATTTGCACTGTAAGTCTGGGCATAAAAAAGCCTGCTGGCTTGATGTCCAAGGCCAACAGGAATTGAAATGGGTTGAGAACAGTCCCAGGTCGAAATCTGGGACTGAATATCAGACCTTTCTTGAGTAGTACTCCACCACCAGGAGTTCGTTGATCTCAAGGGCGACCCACTCGCGTTCAGCTCGGCCAATCACTTTGGCAGTGAGCTTGGGTTTGTCTAGTTCAAGGTGGGGAGGCACGTTGGCCAAGCCAGGAAATTGAAGATTCGCTTCGGCAAGCAGTTTGCTGCACTTGCGTTCGCGAATGGCAATCACATCACCAGATTTGCACTGATAACTAGCGATGTCGGTGACCCTTCCGTTCACGGTGACGTGACCATGATTCACTAATTGACGTGCACCTGGCACGGTTGGGCCAAATCCAATGCGGAAACAAACATTGTCGAGACGATTCTCGAGCAGTTTCAGCAGGTTTGTTCCTGTTGATCCTTCTTGAGCACGCGCTTTCTTCACGTAGCGCACAAGTTGACGTTCAGAAACGCCGTAATTGAAGCGAAGCTTTTGCTTTTCTTCTAAGCGGATTGCGTATTCGGAGCGCTTGCGACGGGCTTGGCCGTGCTGACCGGGTGGATAGGACCGTTTTGCGGCCTTCCGGGTGAGACCAGGTAGGTCTCCCAAGCGCCGCGTGATCCTCAGGCGAGGGCCGCGGTATCTGGACATAGGAAAGAAGAAATGAAATGGGTTCGCGCTCAAGCGAGAATCCGTCATGCTGGGCTTGTGGCCCGCAGCGCGGAATCGCATGCACGAATCAACCATCTTATCTGCCGGCAGCACCAATCCCTTCAATCGGCTTGTGGGTGCGGTGATGCTCGCGCTGATCGGTTTTTATCGCAATTGGATTTCCCCCTTGATCGGCCCTCGTTGTCGATTCATTCCAACCTGCAGTGCCTACGGTTTGGAAGCGATTCAGCGCCATGGCCCTTGGCGTGGCGGTTGGTTAACCCTGCGTCGGTTGCTGCGCTGCCATCCCTTCACCCCCTGCGGCTGTGACCCCGTCCCCGATTGATTCCCGGCGATTGTCGCTCTACAGCAGGACAGGTTGTTGTCTCTGTGAGGGGCTGGAACAGCGCTTGCGAGATCTCCACCTCGAACAAGACATCCTTCCCCTGAAACTCGTTGTGGTTGATATCGACGCGCCCGATTGTGCAGCTTCCTTGCGAGCGCGTTACGACCTTGAAGTGCCTGTTCTGGTTTTGGAGGAAACGGAGCTTCCGCGCGTGTCCCCCAGATTGAGTGGGGATGGATTGCGCACTTGGTTGCGGAAGGTTTGCGCCACTGTTTGCGCCACTGAGCCAGGTTCGGATTAGAAAACCCATCTGCGGTGACCCAGCGATGACCCAGACACTCCACGCTTTGCTGCATTCGGTGGGTTTGCCTGTGCCTCTGGGCTTGGCTGATGCAGTGATCGAATCGATCACCTGTGATTCCCGGTGCGTGAGCCCTGGGAGTGTGTTCATCGGTCTTCCCGGTGGGCGTGTGGATGGAGGCAGCTTCTGGCCCAAAGCTCTTGTGGATGGGGCTGCAGTGGTCCTGATTGGCGCCGCCGCCGCCGCTGCCAGGCCTCCTGAATCCGGCGATGCCGTTGTTGTTGTGCCTGATCCTGTCGCTAAATGGGCTGGTGAGTTAGCTGCAGCTTTTTGGAACCACCCCAGTGATCGCATCGGTTTGATTGGGGTCACGGGCACCAACGGCAAAACCACTACCACCCATCTCATTGAACATTTGGGTTCGGTCTGTGGACGTCCTTCCGCTCTGTTTGGAACGCTTCTGAATCGCTGGCCTGGCCACAGCGTGGTGGCGACACACACCACAGCTGTGGCTGATCGGCTTCAGGCTCAGCTTGCTGAGGCTGATGCAGCTGGCGCACAGTTAACAGCCATGGAGGTGAGCTCCCACGCACTTGATCAGCATCGGGTGGCTGGATGCCGTTTTTCCGGCGCTGTGTTTACCAATCTCACCCAGGACCATCTCGATTATCACGAGACGATGGCGTCTTATTTCGAAGCCAAAGCACGATTGTTTGCACCACCTCTGGTGACTGATCATGGCGCTCAATTCGTGGTCAATGTGGATGATCCTTGGGGCAAACAACTTGCAGAGCGGTTAGGAGATCGCTGCTGGCGGAGTTCGTTATCTACGGGCTCAGCGCACGCAGAACTGACGATGTCAGATCTGGTGATGGGCTCTTCTGGGGTTGAAGGGCGCCTTTCCAGTCCTCTGGGTGAGGGCACGTTCCACTCCCCATTGCTGGGTCGCTTCAACGTGATGAACCTGTTGCAGGCGGTTGGGGTCTTGCTTCAGCAAGGTCTCCCTTTGGAG
The DNA here is from genome assembly GCA_037620855.1 of Synechococcus sp. ChBW.bin.23. Lineage (GTDB taxonomy): Bacteria > Cyanobacteriota > Cyanobacteriia > PCC-6307 > Cyanobiaceae > Synechococcus_C. The sequence goes on from JASJLK010000054.1 coordinate 2,787, forward strand.
TCTCTTCTCAAAGCCATCGGCACATTCAGGGGCGTTCCTGGTCGGATGGAACGGGTTGTTGTGGACGCGAAGGGAAAAGAGCTGCCCACGGTCTTGGTGGATTACGCCCACACTCCTGATGGCTTAAGCAGTGCACTGAAGGCGTGTCGCCCCTTCGCGGACGGCAAACTGATTTGTGTGTTTGGTTGTGGTGGTGATAGGGATCGAGGCAAGCGTCCGCAGATGGCTGCGATTGCGGCAGAGATTGCTGATGGTGTGGTGGTGACCTCTGATAATCCACGCACGGAAGATCCTCAACAAATCCTGGATGATGTTGTGAAGGGAATTCCTAGCGGTACTAATTTCGTTGTGACAATGGATCGCGCTGAAGCCATTGCTGGTGCGATTGAGGGTGCAGGGTCTCAAGATCTTGTCCTTATTGCCGGAAAGGGGCATGAGGATTATCAAATTCTGGGGACCCAAAAAGTTCATTTTGATGACCGTGAACAAGCTCTGAAGGCTCTGAATAACAAGCTCACTTGATAAATTTTTTACTTGGATAATGGTAAAAAGCTGCTCCAAAAATTGAAAACATCCCTAGACGCAAAATACCTTCTAACCAATTGAATTTTGCATCCATAGCTGTGTTGTTCTTTTGCTGCTGTGACTGCCTGGTTTTGTTCCCTGCCGGGGCTTAATCATGAGCATGTCAGCTCTTCAAGAGCAGCCACCAATCGCCTGAGTTCATTTGCTTCGGTGGTGATGTGGGTACAGGCTCTTAGGCAGATGGGCTCTTCCAGGTTGCGGATCCAGATTCCTTTGCTGCCGAGGATTTGAACGATCTCAGCTGGAGTTCGCCCACATGGATCGTTGAGTTGGAAGCTCACCAAACCTGCGGGTGGTTCCCCTTCAAGCAGGGGAGTGGTTCCTGGATGCTCATTGATTTGCCTCCAGAGCTCACTGCTGAGGGATTGGATGGTTTGGAGACGCTCTTGCTCGTTTCCCTCTTTCGCTAACAAGCCCAACGATTGACGCAGCCCTGCCATCAGTGGCACACAGCTCGTTGCGATTTCAAAGCGTCGGCTGTCGTGATGAAAGGGGTCTGGATCGTTCATGACGGCGCGTGTTTCATCGCGCAGGCTGCGCCATCCAATCAGTGTTGGGTTGGCTTGATTGAGGATTCTTTCTGATAAGGCCACGCCTCCTAATCCCTCGGGTCCGCAGGTCCATTTGTGCCCAGTAAATGCATAAATATCAGCCGCCTGCGCTGCAGTTTCTACAGGAATTTGCCCCATGCTTTGGGCTGCATCCACGAGCAGAAACGGTTGCTGAGCATGCTGAAGAAGCTGGTCTGCTACCGCACGGATTGGCATCAGTTGTCCGGTGTTCCAAAGCAGATGGGACAGCACCACAACTTTGGTGCGTGGTTGTAGAGAGTCCTCTAATGCTTGAAGAACGCCAGCATCGGTGTTGTGTTGTCCTTCGCGACCTTGCCGGAATTGTTGAACAGGGAGGTTGTCCACCTCCAGGTGCTCCCGTCTGGCAAGT
>JASJLK010000055.1:0-10009 GCA_037620855.1 Synechococcus sp. ChBW.bin.23
CTCTAATGATTTCGGGGGCGGGGAGACCAAATTTCGCTTTGTCTCCAATGGAGTTACCCCAACGTCCAGTGCTGCGGCTGGAGAGTCGAGCGCGAATGCCGATGAGCGGTGCGGCTCCAAGCTCCTGGCTTGCATCAATGATGCGCTGCACTTCGTCTGGTTGTTCGATCACGACTACTGGCTTTCTGCCAAGCCGTCTGGCCAAAATTGCGGTTTCGATATACCGCTGATCTTTGTAGCCGTTGCAGATCAGAAGGGCCTCAGGGTCATCCATCAAGGAGAGAGCGATCAGGAGTTCGGCCTTGCTGCCTGCCTCTAAACCGAAATGCCAGCGCCTCCCGCAGGTCACAAGCTCTTCCACTACGTGGCGCTGTTGGTTGCACTTCACCGGGAAGACGCCCTGATAGCGCCCCTCGTAGTCGTAGCGGGTAATCGCCCGTTCGAATGCAGCGTGCAGGCGTTCCAGTCTGTCTTCGAGAATGTCGTCGAAGCGGATCAGTAGAGGTAGTCCAAGACTGCGGTCCTGCAGTCCCGCCACCAGCTCCATTAGGTCAAGGCTTCCGCCACGGTCTCCGCGTGGTTGCACGCTCACATGCCCGCGTGGGTTGATGGAGAAGTAAGGATCACCCCAGCGTTCCAGCCCATAAAGCTGGGCGCTATCGCTCCCCGTCCAGGTGATGGAGTCGGCGAGCACCATGGAAACAGAGATTGATCAGATGGGGGGAATCTAAGGAGCTTCACCCCCATTGCCACACCGGTGCTTGCCAATTAGGGCATCTGGCATTGACGATGACGTCGGTTTTTTCAACGTTATGGCTGCCGAACGCTCTTTTATTGCTATCAAGCCCGACGGCGTTCAACGCGGTCTTGTGGGCGAGATCCTGGGTCGCTTTGAGCGCAAGGGCTTCAAGCTGGTGGGTATGAAGCAGCTCACCCCAAGCCGTGAGCTGGCTGAACAGCACTACGGAGTGCACAAAGAGCGCCCCTTCTTTTCGGGTTTGGTCGACTTCATCACCTCAGGCCCAGTGGTGGCCATGGTTTGGGAAGGTGATGGTGTGATCACTAGTGCGCGCAAAATGATTGGTGCTACCAAGCCTTTGGAGGCTGAGCCCGGCACCATTCGCGGCGACTTGGCGATCAACATTGGCCGCAATGTGATTCATGGCTCTGATGCACCAGAGACGGCTGCATTTGAAATTGGGCTTTGGTTCCAGCCTTCTGAATTGAGCGATTGGACTCCTTCTGATCAAAGCTGGCGCGTCGAGGGCTGATCGTTCCTCGTTCCCATAGGTTTCTTGCCTGTTTGCCCTCGAGATGCATCTTCGGGGGCTTTTTTTAGCGATTCAGTCACTGAATCGGTCCCAGCGGAAGGCGCTGAGCAGCCTGATGGCTTCAGAACTTGTGGCATGGCCTGTCATGGCGTCAGCCAACAATTCTGTTGTGATTGCTGCTAACAACACGCCATTACGGTGATGGCCGCAGGCCAGCCAAAGCCCAGAGATTGGCCCTTGCCCTAGCAGTGGGCCCTCGTCTGGAGTGCAGGGACGAAATCCCCACCAACGTTCCATCGGTGGCCAGTTCACAGCATCGGGAAGCAGTGCTGCGATCCCTTGGTTGAGACTTTGTTGTCCTTGGGGTGTCAATCCTTCATTGAAGCCAGCTTCTGGCTCTGAGGTCGCTCCTGCGACCACGAGACCATCCTCACGAGGGACTAGATAAGTGCCAGGACCGAAAATCACGTGCCTGAGGGCGCCTCTTGGAGTCTGTAGTGACACCATCTGCCCTTTCACGGGAAACACCGGCAATTCAGGAAGAAGTTGGGCACTCCATGCTCCGCTGCAGAGGACTGCTGTATCGCAGTTAAGAGTCGAAAGGATTCCCTCTGAATCTCGGGTTCGAACCCCTGTGAGCTGTCCGTCTTGTTTCAGCAGCTCAAGAACTTCCACTCCTTCCTGGAAGTGCACTCCCCTGTCTACGCAAGCACTCTCTAAGGCGCGCATGAGTTGGCGGCGATTGTCTATTTGCCCGTCTTGGTCAAACAGCAGACCGGCCTGCCAGGCCGGAGCGATACCAGGCAGTAGTTGCTCAAGCCGTTGACTGTTCAAGGCTTCTCCATAGGCGGCGGTTGGATACCGATCCCTTTCCTCTTTATCCTTGAAGGGCACCACAATCCCTGTGGCGCGAAGCCCGCATGGCAATCCACTATCGGCTTCAATCTGTGCCACCCAGCGTGGAATCCGCTCCAGGCTCAGTTGGCCAAGTTGCAATAGGTCGCCACGCAATCCTTCGGCATGGGGGGCCAGCATGCCAGCTGCGACAAAACCTGCGGCTTCGCTGCGTCGCCGGCTCAGCACGGTCACGGAACGGCCACGCCGGGCCAGCTGATGAGCGATTGCCAGGCCCATCAGTCCGCCGCCAAGGATCAGCACTTGCTCATTGCTCATGGTTGATTCAGCAGCTTCTCCACTCCGAAGTTCTCTCAACAGGATGGCGTCTCCATTTATTTCATAGGATTGGAGTGGTTTGATAGCGCTCAAAGCTGATGGCGGCACCTGCAGCAACGGAACTGGCTTGGGAGGCCGTGATCGGTCTAGAGACCCATGTTCAGTTGGGTACTAACAGCAAGATCTTCACGTCCGCCTCCACTGCTTACGGGGATGACCCCAACACCCACATTGATCCCGTGGTGTGTGGCCTTCCTGGAACGCTTCCGGTTTTGAATCGAAAAGTTCTCGAGTACGCCGTTAAGGCTGCGATGGGACTGAACCTGAACATTGCTGAACACTGCAAATTCGATCGCAAGCAATATTTCTATCCAGACCTTCCGAAGAACTATCAAATCACTCAATTCGATCAGCCGATTGCAGAAGAAGGTTGGATAGAGGTGGAAGTTGCAGAGAAAGGGAAAGACACATATCTGAAAAAGATCGGAATCGAGCGCCTGCATATGGAGGAGGACGCCGGCAAGTTGGTGCATGCCGGAAGCGATCGCTTGGCGGGCTCTACGCATTCGTTGGTGGATTACAACCGAGCAGGTGTGGCTTTAGCCGAGATCGTGAGCAAGCCCGATTTGCGCAACGGCAGGGAAGCGGCGGAATACGCATCTGAGATCCGCAGGATCATGCGCTATCTGGGCGTGAGTGATGGAAATATGCAGGAGGGCTCCCTGCGCTGCGACGTCAACATCTCAGTGCGTCGGGGCCCCGACGCACCCTTTGGCACGAAGGTTGAGATCAAGAACATGAACTCTTTCTCTGCCATCCAGAAGGCTTGCGAATACGAGATTCAGCGTCAGATCAAGGCCTACGAAACCGGTGAGCCGATCGTTCAGGAAACACGCCTCTGGGACGAGAGCAAACAACTCACCAAGAGCATGCGAAGCAAGGAGGGAGCAAGCGATTACCGCTATTTCCCTGATCCGGATCTTGGTCCGATTGAGGTGAGTGTTGAACAGCGCGAAGCCTGGAGGAGTGAACTGCCTGAGCTGCCATCGGCCAAGCGTCATCGTTATGCCGATGCCCTTGGGCTATCTCAGTACGACGCGCGTGTGCTGACGGACGAACGTTCGATGGCGCAGTACTTTGAAACCGTCGTGGCTGCCGGGGCAGACGCCAAGCTTTCAGCGAATTGGATTACGGGTGATATCGCTGCTTATGTGAACAGCAATCGTTTGAACTTCGTTGAATTGGCCTTCAGACCTGAACAGCTCGCGGAGATGGTCAAGCTGATTGATGGCGGCAAGATCAGCGGAAAGATTGCCAAGGAGATTCTTCCCGAGCTTCTTGAGAAGGGTGGTTCCCCCAAGGCGATTGTGGATGAACGTGGACTGGGGATGATCAGTGATCCTGCAGCGATCACCGCGATCGTGGAAGAACTTCTAGCTGCCCATCCTGATGAGGTAGAGGCATTTCGTGGCGGGAAAAATAAACTTCAGGGCTTCTTTGTTGGTCAGCTGATGAAGAAAACCGGCGGCAAGGCTGATCCCAAATTGGCCAATCAGATTCTGAGTCAAAAGCTCAAGGGATAACGGCTTCTGATTGGTCGCTCTGCAGTAATTCGCGGCCATCGGCTGCGACCAGGATCCGCGTTGTCAGGGCTGGAGGATCTCCGGCCTGTTCCCAGCCGGGTGTACCGCCAGGAATCTTGAATTCAAATCCTTCTGGACCCGCATGGATTAGGCAGGGATTCTTGCTCGCACTGGCATACATGCAGCTTCCCGGTCGATAGATTCTGAGGCCGCCGTTTCGCTGGATTGCTGCCCCTCTAGCCAGATTTAGGGCACGCCTTGCAGCGAGGGGGTTGTCGCGGACAAACAGATTCACGAACTCGGGGTCGGGTGTGATTTCGACGTAAGGGCTGGGGCCGGTGCTGACCTCTGGATCTGCAGGAGGCAGGTTTTGTTTGGCGCCGCTCTCTTGCTCGGGGGTTGCAACGCTTGGGGGTTTCAGTGTGGTGGGCTCGCAGCTCACTTCAGACGTGCTGAGGTCGACAAGGCTTGCCGCCACCGGACGTCGCGTGCTCCTCTCAAAACATTGATATTCGACTGGGTCGCTCTGTGCAGACTGCGCTGTGAGCACTAGCAGGGTTGTCCATCCCAGTGAGCAAGCCAACCGTTTCATGGCCACCTGGTGCATCTAAGCCTTGGAACGTAGTGAGCTTTTTGTCGATTGGTCAAGGCATCTGATGTGACAGGGTCCGACTAAGGAGTCACGCGTGATGTTCATGCTCTGCCGATAGGTCGCTTGATCTCTGCGCCTCCTGTTGCCTGGCGTTCGCTGCCGCTTTGGTCGTTGTCTGGAATTTGGTTTTCGTTGAACGGATCTGATCAATCAAGTGACGGAGTTGCACTGAGGAGTTCACGGACCTGTGACGTCCAGCTCAGCGGCATGCCCCCGTTTTTGATGACACAGTCGGCAAGTTCAGTTTTGCGATCCATAGGCCATTGGGCTCTGATGCGTTGCTCGGCCTCCTCAGGAGAGAGCCGATTACGCGTCATTAGTCGCTGTCTTTGCTGGGTTGGCGAGCAGTGCACCACCCAGACCTCCGAGCAAAGACTTTCCAGCCCAGCTTCAAAAAGTAGAGGGATCATCAATGCCATGACTCTCTCGCCAACATGCGTCTGCAGCTCCTGGTCGAAACGTTGTCGTACCAACGGGTGCAGTTGAGCTTCCAGCCAAGTCCGTTCTTGTGGATCACTGAACACGATGGAGCCGAGTGCCGCACGGTCCAGCCCCTTACTGAGCGCGCTCTGCACTTTTGCGCCGTAGCGCTCCAGCACCGCACGAGTCGTCGGAGTGTCCGGAGCTAAAGCTTCATGGGCATAGAGATCTGCATCCAGAACGGCAATGCCCTGTTGTTCTAGAAAACGGCCAACGCTGCTTTTGCCACTAGCGATCCCACCAGTTAGGCCGATGCGCCGTTGCAGTCCTTGCCAGCGGTGAACTCCACTCAAGGGATAAGGCCCCACCCTTGAAAGTATGACCTTGCAGTCTCTTTCAGACCTGGGCGCTGCCGTCGTAAAAAGCGTAGAAAGAGCTGCTCGGTTGGCCTTGCACCCTGATCAATGACGCAATCTCTGATCTGGTCTCCAATCTCTGGAGGAATCACTGCACCTATTGGCTTTCAGGCGGCGGGCTTAAGTGCGGGCCTCAAGCCATCAGGAAAACCTGACCTCTCCCTTTTGCTGGCGCCAGACGATGCGGTCTGTGCTGGCACCTTCACCACATCAGTCGTTCGTGCCGCATGCGTGGATCTTTGTGCGGATCGTCTGCAGGTGACGTCCGGTCGCGTTCGTGCCGTGGTGACCAATTCAGGGCAGGCCAATGCCTGCACCGGCGATCGGGGTCTGGCTGACAGCCTTCTGATTACAGAAGCGGTTGCAGATCGTCTGGGTTGCTCCCAGGACGAAGTCTTGATTTGCTCCACCGGGGTGATCGGTGTGCCGATCGTGATCGATCCCCTTCTTGCCGCGGTGGATCCTTTGGTGAGCGCCTTGGACCCTGATGGGGGCGCTGCAGCTGCTAAGGCCATCCTCACCACGGATCTGGTGGAGAAGCAGATCGCCTTAGAGGCTGTGTTGGCTGGGCGCAGGGTGCGGATCGGCGGGATGGCGAAGGGGTCCGGGATGATTCACCCCAACATGGCCACGATGCTCGGATATCTCAGCTGTGATGTCGCTGTCGCTTGTGACCTGTGGCAAGACATGGTTTGCAGGGCGGTGAATCGTTCGTTTAACGCCATCACTGTGGACGGCGACACCAGCACTAATGACACCTTCTTGGCTTTTGCGGCAGGTGATGTGCTGCCAGAGGATCAGCTCGAGGCACTGGAGGAGGGGCTGACCTTGGTGGCCCAGCATTTGGCTCGCTCGATTGCTCGAGATGGTGAGGGCGCCACCTGCCTGATGGAAGTGCAGGTGGAGGGCACCGATTTAGAGACGGAGGCGAGACAGATCGCGCGCACCATTTGTGGCTCGTCGCTGGTGAAGACGGCGGTTCACGGAAGGGATCCCAATTGGGGACGCATCGTGGCGGCAGCTGGTCGTGCTGGTGTGGAGTTTTCTGCCGAGGCCGTGGCTCTTTGGATCGGACCGCATCAGCTGATGTCAGATGGACAGCCCTTGCCATTTGATCGGGCTGCAGCGTCTGCGTATCTCAGTGAACGCGCTTGTGGTGGTTATCTCGTGGATGACACGGTGCAGATTCGCCTTTCTCTTGGTGATGGCGCTGGTCAGGCAATCGCCTGGGGATGCGATCTTTCCGATCAGTACGTTCGTATTAATGCCGACTACACAACCTGAGGCCTGGACAGCGCTGCGAGAATGGTTGCGCTGAGGAAGACCTACAGATGCCAGCTGAGACCAATGCCTCCTCTACGGCGAAGACCAAGCGTCAGGCTCGTCCGCGCTTCTGGGTCGGCCCTTTGGTGGCAGGGGCATGTTTCGCGCTCGGTTACGGCATTACACAGCGCTTTATTTTGATCCGATCTGGCTTAGAGCAATCTGAGCTTCAATCTTTTAAGGCACGTGCATTTCCCGGGGAAAGCCTTGAGGCGCTGCGGCTTCGCTATGGAGACACCGGGGCGCTTGAGGCTGATGTTGCAGCTAAGGAATTAACTGATGCCAAGGCATCCAAGCAGGCAAATGAGCTCAAAAAAGCCAAGCTCGCCGAGGAATTAAAGCAGCGAAAAGCGAAAGAGGAGGCTGAGCGCATCGCCGCAGCCGCGATGGAGCGTGATCGCACTCAGCAAGCCGTGCTTAACACGGCCCGTCCCCTTGAGGGCACCCCAACGCTGAACGAAACGACTCTGAATGAGACCGAAGCGTCCCCTGCGTTGATGGACTCAGAGCTCCCTCTGGAGGCGCCAAACGCGTTGCCGACCGAGGCCCCCGAGTTAGCTCAGCCGACCCCCGCGTTAGAGCTGGAAGCTCAAGTGGTGATTGATTCCGTTGTTATTGAAGACGCGCCGGAGGCAACAGATCTCTTCTTCACTCCAGTTGAGGCGCCTCCCGCTCCTTGATCGAGCGTCGCTGATCGGGGGCTGTATCTGCCACAGTTCCAGGGTTGAGACGAATGGCCATGACCTCCCGAGATGCTCTGCTCAGAGCGGCGATGCATCGTGTGATTGCTCGGATGGGTCACGGTGTGGCTGATGCCGCTGCTGGACTGGCAGTGTTAGTGCAAGATGCGCCCGATCGCGTTCGCCAGGAATGGGACTTATTTCAGGAAGAAGTGAAGGCTGAAGCAGAGAGACTTGGGCGAGAAGGAGATGGATTGGGCGCGGAGGCGGTGTCTTCTCCTGCTTTATCCGTGGAAGAGGAGAGCTTGCAAACCAAGATTGATCAGCTGCGAGCCCGGGTCGCTGAACTAGGGATGCGGATTGAGGAGCGGTCGTGATCCTGTTCACTCGCTTGAAGGTCCTGCTGCGTAGAGCGTTCCGCGGACTACGTATTTGGCGTGCTGTTTTGATCCTGCTGTTTTTTCTGTGGTGGGATGCCAGAGACTTCAGCTATCCGGGCGGACCAACTTCGGAGCGGCGTGAAGCTCGCCAACAGTTGCGTGCACGCTGGCTGACGCAGGAGCTGCTTTATCTCGGATCGGCTTTTATCAAGCTCGGTCAGTTGCTGTCGGCTCGGCCTGATGTGTTGCCAGCCGGTTGGGTCTCTGAATTGGCGGCACTGCAGGACCGTGTTCCTTCTTTTTCCTTTGACCGTGCCCAGTCTGTTCTTGAGGAGGAGCTTGGTGCTCGCTGCGCAGAAATCATTGATTTAGATGAGCAGCCCATCGCGGCGGCTTCCTTGGCCCAGGTGCATCGGGCGAGTCTTCGCAGTGGTCGTCAGGTGGTGCTGAAGATTCAGCGCCCTGGATTGGAGAGTGTGTTTCGGCTGGATCTAGAGGTGATGCAGCAGGTTGCTGCTGTGCTGCAGCGCCATCCCAAATGGGGACGTGGGCGTGACTGGGTGGCGATGGCGCAGGAGTGCAGGCGTGTGTTGCTCCGAGAGCTTGATTTCCGTCTTGAAGCTCAGCACGCCGCACGGTTTCGACAGCAGTTTCTTGATGATCCGAACATCCGAGTGCCTGGGGTGGTCTGGGAACTCAGTACAAGGCGCGTGCTGTGTCTCGATTACTTGCCAGGGATCAAAATCAACGATCGCGCGGCTCTTCTCGACGCTGGAATTGATCCATCCAAGGTGGCGGAGATCGGCTCGGCTAGTTACTTGCAGCAGCTCGTGCGCTTCGGCTTTTTCCATGCCGATCCCCATCCAGGGAATTTGGCCGTTGCGGCTGATGGAGCGCTGATTTACTACGACTTCGGGATGATGGGTCAACTCTCCGAGCGACTACGCAGGCGTTTGGGGGGGATGGTGAGAGCTGCCGCTGCAAGGGATGCTGCGTCGCTTGTTGATGAGATGCAAGCGGCTGGAGTGATCGCTACTGGTGTTGACGTGGGGCCGGTGCGCCGCTTGGTGCGTCTAATGCTGAAGGAGGCGCTCACACCGCCATTTAGTAGCTCAGTGATTGAAAAACTCTCGGGCGACCTTTACGAACTGGTGTACGGGCAGCCGTTTCGCTTGCCAGTGGAGCTGATCTTTGTGATGCGTGCCCTTTCCACCTTTGAAGGGGTTGGCAAAAGTCTTGATCCCGGCTTTAGCCTTGTGGCGATTGCCAAGCCCTATTTGCTGCCGCTCATGACTTCCAGTGGATCTGGCTCTAACGATCTTTTGAATGAATTTGGCCGTCAGGTCGGTGCCATCAGCTCAAGGGCTGTTGGACTTCCTCGTCGGTTGGATGAAAGCCTTGAGCGCCTGGAGCAAGGGGATCTGCAACTCCAGATCCGCATGGGTGAATCGGACCGTCAGTTCCGGAGAATGGTCACGGCCCAGCATTCGATCGGCCAATCGGTTTTGCTTGGCGGCCTTGCCGTGGCGGCCGCTTTGATGGGGGCTAGCTCTAGGCCACTTTGGGCTTTACTTCCCTTAGGAGCGGCTCTACCTGTAGGAATGGGCTGGTTGAAGCTGCAAGTGAAGATGAGGAGGGATGCCCGCGTGGAAGGATTGTCAAATTCTGGTAACTGAGGGAGAGGCCCTAATTATTTTGTTGCGTAGATCATCTCGAAAGTTTCGATGAAGATCTCTTGAGATGGTTAGATCTGGCATTGCTGGAATTAGTAACTCAAAACGTTGCAAGAATGCCTTCGAGAAATGGCTCATATTTGCATTTATGGGAACCAATGTGTTGTTGTCGCAGATCATTGGGGGAAGGCTTTCTTCTCCAGCGTTGGTTTCTAGCCAGCTTTGGTAGACCAGCCATACCGGTATCCAAAAGTGCACTGCACTTGACAGATCTGTGAGTGTTTTTGGCATCACAGAGAAAAGTTCCTGATCGGCTATGGCTACAAATTGGCGGTAGCTGTTCGCCCAGGTTTGCCGCATGGGATGACTGGCGTGTTGGAAGCTCCAGTTGCTAATGCTGCGTAACCAAGGTCGTAATGACCGATTGAGCACAAGGCG
>JASJLK010000056.1:0-13852 GCA_037620855.1 Synechococcus sp. ChBW.bin.23
GGCGCTCACCACAGGATCTTGCAAAGGCCGACCTGGACTCGGCGTGACCTTCACGGCATAGGAGCTGCCGCTACCGACCAACGTGGCGGACTGAATTCCAATGACTGGATCTGTAAGCCGCACCTGACCATTGCGAACCCCCGGTGCGCCTTGGGTCTGCAAACTTCCCTCCCAGACCTGGCCGTTCATGCGCTGCTGCAGAACTGGCTGATCGCCAACTCCTTCAATCACCAGTTCCATGCCTGCGTTGCCACGACGCAAGCGCAAGTTCATGGAGCCCTGGCTCTGAGCTCTAATCGCCCCAGCACCTCCAAGCCCAAACACTACGTCGCATTCAGCGAGTGCGAGGCTGCCAATCAACGCCAATGGAATCAGCCGGGAGGGTCTCGAGGGGATGCCCACGCCTGATTCGCAAACACTGTGAGCGGATGGTATCGAGCGAAACCCTTAGGAGCTAGCCCCAAAACACAGCATTGAGACGATTCAGGATGGTGCCCTGACCCTGGACTGAGGCACGGATTCAATGGGTTCTTTGGTGTCCTGATCCCCCTCAGTTGTTTTGTCAAAAAAGCTCAACCTGAGCTTGAGCTCGGTCAACGGTGGGCCCGCAGGGGCCCCATCAGCATTGGTCTCCGGCGGGACTGCCTTGAGCTCAAGGTCGCTGGGCTGAACCAGGAGTTCTAATTTCTCCATGGCGCGCAAGAACTGCAGCACCCCTACGTAGGGTCCACGCACCTGAAGCAGCACCGCCGTTTTCTCATATCCCTTCATCTCTGGAGGGGCTTTGGTCTTGCCCTCGCCGTCTTCGTCCTGATTCTTGCTTCCTTGCTCGGGAGGATCCGTTACGCCAGGAGCCGCGGCAGCGGGCTCATAGCGTTCGACCATCACACCCGTTTCAGTAGCAGTGCGACTCAACTGGGTGAGGAAGGTCTTGATCTGGCCGCGGCCCGCCACCAAGGTCACCACCAGATCTTGCTGTTGTTGGGCCGCCACAAGCTTTTGCTGCTCTTGCTTCGCTCGAGCCTCGATCAACGGCAGAGACTGCTGCTGCACTTTGAGCTCAGTGATTCGACGCGTCCGCTCCCCTGATGCCAGCCAATGGGGAAGTCCGGCAATAGCAAACAACCCAGCACCGATCAGCACACCAACGAGGAGTGGGGTGCCGACCAAGAGCCGCTGACGGGTTAAGTAGTTCTGCCAAGGGCTGACTGTTCCACTCAAGTTCGTCATAACTTCACTCCACGCTGCTCGATCAGGCGGTAGCGCTCTGACAGGCCGATGGCCCCCAGCTCCTGAAGTTGGATCAGGGATAAGCGCACCTTCGGATTGAGCGCCCACTCCACGCTGAAGGTCACAGCAGGATCGTCCCCGTCCTCCCTCGTGATCTTCATCACCTTGACGCCCTGTTCTCTGGTAATGGGTAGTTGAGAGAGGGAGAGCACAAGGGCATTAATGCGTTCCAGAGGCCCTGGATTCTCTCCAATCTGCACCCGGCCAGACACTTGAATTTGGGCTTCACCAACCGACAGCTCCTGCAATTGGACGCCAACAGGAGTGACGCGTCTGAGCTGCTCCAACAGGGGAGATCCGCCGGGGAAAGCCACCAGCTGTTGCGCAATTCTGATGGTCTCCTTGTTCACTGCAGCGGTCTTCGTTCGCAGCCGCCGCAGCTGCGCTTCTGCCGCTGTGAGCCGTTGTGCCGTCGGCGCCAGCGCCTCCAGCTGCTGCTGCTGCTGCTGTCCCCGCCAGTTCAAGACAGCTGTCAAGACAAGACTTACAAGAAGAGCAGCCCCACCCAGCAACGCACCTCGCCTGAGCAAAAGGTGGGCAGGAACAAACGGGGCGGGCTGAGCAGGCAAGCCCAACTCGATGCGCCGCTCCCGGAGCAAATCAACGGGGGGCTCTGCACGTCCACTCACGACTTGCTCTCCGCGGGAGGAGCCTTCAAGGCCAACTGAAGCAGTGACATCTCACCATCGGAAACAAGCGGGCCATGGAGACCCGCACCATGACCTTCCTTCCAACGTCCCTTCCAACTTGGCCCCGCTGTAATCCACCAGCTGCGCCGTGCACCCGCATGCCTTTGTTTCTGGTCCCATGCATCGAGAAGGAACAGCGCCTCATCTCTGACGGATGGGAGCTGCGTGGCTTTCAATACAACATCAAGTTCAGGCAGTCCTTCGCGCAGCAACACAAGACGCCAAATCCCTTCGGACTCAATCAACCAAGCCCACTCTCCCTCAAGTGATGCGTTGAGAGCATGCAGTGCTCGCCAAGCAGCAATCAAGAGCCACTCCGCTTGGCAGAGATTGAGATCTGCTGACGCCACCGTGTCGATCCAGGCCTGCAGGATCAACCGATCAGCACCCACCACCATCGCCAGATCCCTGTCTTTTAATACGGTCAACGCGACATAGGACTCCTGCCATTGCAACGGCCAGGTCATCTCGGGCGCAAGCGCTCGCAGGGAAGTGGCATCACCCAGGCCAGCAGCACCCTCCAACAGTCGCCAGTCGCAAATCGGCAGAGGCAGCAACAGTTCCAACTCCACAGACACAGAAGAAATGCCCTGTTCAATCAGCAGATCCGCAACGATCTCAGCCAGCACCTCGCGTTGGAGCGGCACCCCTCCCTGACAAAGATCCGGAGGAAGGTCGGTATTGATGATGCGCTGCTCACCCTGTTCCCACCACGCCAAACTCAGAACACGATCAGAAGCAGCAAGAACCACACGCCGCCGAGTGAGCAAGCCGGTGATCTGAACCAGCAGGCCATCGAGGGCAGGGAAGCGATCACGCAGATCAGCCAGCTCCAAGTTCTGCTCCTCGATGCGTCTTAAAGGATGTGCAGGAAGCGTATCGACTACTTCCAGGGCGCGCCGCTTCCGATCGCATCACTCAGATGGCGAAAGCCATGGAGATCAAGCTGGCTGATCAAACCCTCAAGGATGCGTGGAACCAAATCGGGACCTTCAAAAATCCAACCGGTGTAAAGCTGCACGAGGGACGCGCCAGCAGCAATCCGTTCCCAGGCCGCCTCGGCGGATGAGATTCCCCCCACTCCAATCAACGGCAAAGCCGGACCGGCGCTGGCACGCAGTCGCCGGATCACCTCTACAGCGCGATGGCGCAGAGGGTCACCACTGAGGCCACCCGCCTCTTCCGCGAGGGTTCGTCCGGTCTGGACGATCAGCCTCTGCCCTAAACCCAATCGATCCAGGCTGGTGTTCACAGCGATGACGCCAGCTAAACCCTCCTCGTAGGCCAACCGAGCGATGGCATCAATGGCCTCGTCCTCAAGATCAGGCGCGATCTTCACCAGAAGGGGCGGGCAAGCTGGTAACCGGCGCAGCCGCTCGACCAATCGACGCAATTGGGTCGAATCCTGAAGATCTCGTAAGCCAGGGGTATTTGGAGAACTCACATTGATCACGGCGTAGTCCGCCCAGGGGGCAAGACATTCCAATGACGCTGCATAGTCATCAGGGGCCTGGTCCAGAGGCGTGAGTTTTGACTTCCCGAAATTGATACCAAGCACCGCCGGACGATGGCCTGGTGCCGGCAACGCCTGCCGCTCGAGAGTGCGTTGCATCGCCTCAGCACCGTTGTTGTTGAACCCCATGCGATTGAGAGCAGCCCGTTCAGCAGCGAGACGAAACAGACGGGGCCTGGGGTTGCCTGGTTGACCATGCCAAGTAACGGTGCCCACTTCAGCAAATCCGAACCCAAAGCAATCCCACACCCCAGCTGCAACTCCGTTTTTATCGAACCCCGCTGCCAAACCCACGGGATTGCTGAATCGACAGCCAAACAGAACTTGCTCCAGCCGCAGATCCCGTCGCTGAAGCTCGGTGGTAATTCCCTCAAGCACGGAAGAGATCCCAGGCCAGCTGCGGCGCAGACTGACTTGAGCAAGGGCCTGCAACGCCGTCTGGCTGAGTTGTTCTGCATCCACCCCCTCATCCCGAGCCAATTGCGGGGCTAACCATCGCCGATAAAAGCCGGCGGTGGATAACACCCCGGGGGATGACGCATCAGCCATCTGGGCTCCTAGGTCTGTTTCGATCCTGCCGGGTCGCGTCGCAACCGCCAACGATCATTCTCCATAGGCTCAACCATCCAGTCACGCCAACGCCAAGAACCTTGACGTTCTGACAAACGATTGAGGGGCTGCTCCACCAACTGAGCCAACTCCACAGCCGACAACGCATATCCCCCGGATGCCAAGCGATCAGCCAGTTCCATCCGTGTGAGGAGCTTCTGCAAGGAAACAGGTGCCGAATCCACCAAGGTCTGACGTTCAGCCGCTGGACGTTGGGCAGTTGAAGAGAGAGGTGCGTGCTTCCGTCCTTTTGAGTAAGCCACCGCAATTTGATCCACCCTGTCGTTGTCAGGGTCTCCGCTGTGACCTTTCACATAACTAAGCGGCACCTCAGTCAACCGAGCTTGATCAAGCGCCTGCCAGAGATCCTGATTGAGCACTGGCTTGCCTGCCGCAGTGCGCCAGCCCTTGCGCTTCCAACCGGCCATCCAACTGCCGAGTCCGTCGATCAAATATTTGCTGTCAGTGCGGAGCGTGAGATCCGGATGCAGTGGCAATTCAGCCAAGCGTTGCAAGGTGGCAAGCGCCGCCTGTAACTCCATACGGTTGTTAGTAGTAGCGGGATCCGCACCGCCAAATTCCTCCACGCTGCCGTCTTCGAAACGGATCAACGCACCCCATCCGCCTGGCCCTGGATTGCCGCTGCAGGCACCATCGGTAGCTGCAGCCACGACGCGACCACGTCCATCAGGTCCATCAGCCATTGATTCCACCACCGGATGTTCGGTACAACAGGTCGTTGTTCTCCAATTTGGAGCCCACGTTTATGCGGCGAACCTACCTCCGGCGGCTCCTTCTGACCGGAACGGCAGTGATGTTGGCGGCAAGTTCCTCTGCGCTGCCTGGGTGGACCCGTTCGTTGTTTGACAGCAAGCAACTCAAGCAAGACCAATTTGCGATCCTGGCCCGAGCCGTTGGCCGTGACGGTTGGAAACTTTTGGTTCTTGAGCAGATCAAAGTTCGTCCTCTTTGTTGGAAAGATCAAGCCGATGGATTGGTTGAACCATCGCTGAACAGCTTTGATTTCACGGGCATTTGCAGCCGATATCTCGACAGCAATGGCTATTCACTGCGTACGGCAGGAGAAGACACACAAAAATCCGTTCGCTTACGTCTGCGGCAAGGGCGAAATGGACTCGAGCTTCACGCACTAGACCCCAACCGCAACACAGCGGTGGTGGTGGCCACGGCCAAACAAGCCAGACGCAACAAAAATGCTTTCGTCAAACTCAACCTTGAACCGGGCTGGCAACTTGAGCGTCGGGCCTATCAAGGGCGAACCCTGAGCCACGTTTATTTCTCCAACAGTGAATCGTTAAATCAATTAAGAGCGAAGGCCTCAAAGCGTCCTGGCCGTTCGGTTCTGATGTCGACAGTGGCCCAAGCTCCAAGGGCACCAAGATCCCCTTCCACATACGCCGGTAAAGGGCCCATCCCTCTCGAAGTGATTCCATTCCGCCCCTGAACAAAGCATTGAGGACAGTTGGATGAGCTACAACCTTCAATCACCTCAGCCAAGAAATTCTGCCTAAGTTCATTTTGTGAGGAGTGCTTTACGCCTCTTCAGGGTCGAAACAAGGAAAGACTCCTGAATGCGTTGTTCTTAAAAAAACCTTGCCTTCGGCAGGGTTTTTTTTTGGCGAACAGCAGCGCGCATTACGCCATCAAAAAGCCGGTTCAGAGAACCGGCTAAAGACGATTGAAGGGATAGATCCCCTGTTGCTTAGCAGCAGGGGATCCAACAGATCACTTGATGGTGACCTTGCCACCCACCTCTTCGATAGCCTTTTTCAAGGCTTCAGCATCATCCTTGGAGACGCCTTCCTTAATGGCCTTTGGAGCAGCTTCGACCATGGCCTTGGCATCGCCCAGGCCAAGACCTGTGGCTTCGCGAACAGCCTTGAGAACTTTGATCTTGGCTGCAGCTTCATAGCTTTCCAGCACAACATCAAATTCGGTCTTCTCTTCAGCCACTTCACCACCACCGGCAGCGCCAGGAGCAGCCATCACTACACCAGCAGATGCAGCAGCAGACACACCAAAAGCGTCCTCGATTTGCTTAACAAGCTCGGAAGCTTCAAGCAATGAGAGCTTTTTCAGTGATTCAAGAATTTCGTCGGTTTTTGCAGACATGATTGGGAATCAGCAACAGATCAGGAAAAAAAGTGAGGTCGAAGGCGTTCAGCTTTCGCCGCTATCGGCGTGCTGCTTGAGCGCTCTTGCAAGACCGGATGGAACCTCGTTGACACCCACAGCAACCTTGGTGGTAACTGCGTTGACGGCGCGGGCGATCTGGGCCATGAGCTCTTCCTTGGAAGGAAGCTCCCCAATAGCTTTGATCTCGTCCTGAGACAGAAGCTTGCCTTCAAAAAGGCCGCCCTTGGTCTCGGATTTTTTAGTCTCTTTCTGGAAAGCTTGAACAGCTTTACAAGCACCGCCAACATCACCCTTAATAAGGATAAAAGCGTTGGTGCCACTCAGAAGAGAGTCGAGGCTTGACCAGACACTGTCGCCATCAATGGCACGACGCATCAAGGTGTTTTTAGTCACCTTGCAAACGCCGTTGCTGGCCTGCAGACGAGTCCGCAAGTCAGACATTTCCTTGATGGAGAGGCCCTGATAATCCAGGACCAGTGCCATTTCGGCCTCGCCAAGAAGCTTTTTAAGCTCCTCGACGATCTGTTGCTTGCTCTCCAGAGTGCGGCCCATAGGGATTAGATCGGAGGAACAAGCTGGACACGCGGACGTCTCAGTGCTCCCTAGGGAGACGAGGCCGCGTGTCGATCCAACCCAATGGGAAAAAATCGTCGCATTTTCCTCGGCAGGGCTTATGAAACATGCTCAACGCTGTTGAGATGAAACAACCTGCTGTCTTAGGCCGGGCGCGTGCCCGTGGACTGGCTATTGCCAGTCCACAAACTTACATCATTGTGCTCAAACTTCTTGCTCAATGTCCTGCAGCAAAGAGATATCGACTTCGACAGAAGGTCCCATCGTGGATGTGACGTACAGACTTTTCCAGTAACGGCCTTTAGCGCCACTGGGCCTGTTGCGATCAATGGTTTCCTGCAAGGTCTTGAGGTTTTCCAGCAAGGCCTCAGCAGTAAAACTCGCTTTGCCAAAGCGAACATGAACAATTCCGGTGCGGTCTGCACGAAATTCAAGCTTGCCTGCCTTGAATTCCTGAATTGCAGACGCCAAGTCGGTGGTAACCGTTCCAGCTTTGGGATTTGGCATCAAGCCCCGTGGACCAAGAACGCGACCCAACTTGGCCACCTTCGGCATCATGTCCGGGGTCGCGATCAGAAGGTCGAAATTCATTTCGCCCTTGGAGATGGCCTCAACAAGGTCCTCATCCCCAGAAAGCTCGGCGCCGGCGGCCTTGGCCTCAGCAACTTTTTCACCGCGAGTAATCACCGCGATACGAACGGTCTGCCCCGTTCCCTGAGGAAGAGCAACTGTCGTACGCAGTTGCTGGTCGGTGTACTTGGGATCGATACCAAGGCGCACATGCGCCTCCATGGTTTCGTCAAATTTGGCGTTGGCATTCTCTT
The DNA here is from genome assembly GCA_037620855.1 of Synechococcus sp. ChBW.bin.23. Lineage (GTDB taxonomy): Bacteria > Cyanobacteriota > Cyanobacteriia > PCC-6307 > Cyanobiaceae > Synechococcus_C. The sequence goes on from JASJLK010000056.1 coordinate 7,656, forward strand.
TCACCAACTGAATGGCTTCAAGAGGCTGATAGGCACGGTCCTCGATTTTGGTAACGAGGCTGGCCAGGCGTTTGGAAAGTTTTGGCATAACAGGTGTGGGGTTCAAGCGGCGCTGAAGCCTCCCCCGAAATCAGTGAACGGAACAAACAACGAACGCAGTGCGTTCAGTCGCTAACGGCAACACCCATGTTGCGGGCGGTACCTTCAATAATGCGCATCGCCGACTCAACACTTGAGCAGTTGAGGTCGGGGAGCTTGGTCTTGGCGATCTCCTCAAGTTGGGAGCGACTAATGGAGCCAACACTGCCCTTAGCGGACTCACCGGAACCCTTTTGAATTCCAGCGGCCTTGGTAATCAGAACCGAGGCAGGAGGGGTTTTGGTGATGAAGGTGAAACTGCGGTCTTCGAAAACCGAAATTTCAACCGGAATCACGTATCCGGCCTTGTCCTGGGTGCGAGCGTTGTACTCCTTGCAAAACGCCATGATGTTGACCCCGTGCTGACCGAGGGCAGGACCCACCGGCGGTGCGGGGTTGGCTTTGCCGGCCTGAAGGGCCAGCTTGATCACAGCTACGACTTTCTTGGCCATCGACAAGCGGAGTTAAACATCTGCGGATCACCGACCCCGTGGGGCAGTGCGGCGAAATGGCGAACCATCTCTAAGGCCATCCTCCGCAGGAGACGGCCGCCGAATCAATCAGTTCTGTTTACTGATTTGAGAAAACTCGAGTTCAACTGGGGTTTCTCGACCAAAGATCGACAACAACGCTTTGAGCTTGCTGCGTTCCCCGGACACCTCGATGACCTCACCTTGGAAGTCTTTAAAAGGTCCTGCAGTCACAAGAATTTGATCGCCCTCTGCGAGATCGACTTTGACAACGGTCTTCTTCTCGGCTGCGCGCTTGAAAATACGATCCACCTCCTGACGACTCAGGGGACGGGGCTTGATGTGGCCACGGGCCTTGCCGGTGGCACGACGGTCTTCCGCACCAACAAAATTGATGACGTTTGGCGTGCTTCTCACCGCCATCATCGTGTCTTCATCAAGGACCATCCTGACCAACACATATCCCGGGAATACCTTCTCCTCGGTGGATTGACGGCTTCCATCTTTTTTGACTTTTATCGCCGGTGTCTCGGGAATTTCGATCTCAAGGATGCGAGTACTCACCCCAAGCGTGACGGCGCGCTGCTCGAGGGTGGCCTTGACCTTTTTCTCACAGCTTGAGGCCACCTGAATCGCGTACCACCGGGCGACCGATGTGCGCGCAGGAATCGACTCGAGCGTGCCTTCCTCTCCCTCATTGGGTGCTGGCAGATCAAGCAACTCGGTGCTCTCCTGCTGGGTGGTTTCGAGGTCAGACACGGATGCGGACGAACAATTGGGACAAATGCGATCTGCTGTGAAAGCAACAGATCAACGGAACACCTGAGAAGCGGCCCAACCGTAGAAACGGCTGAGGGCTGAGATAGCCGCGGCCGAAAGACTCACCATCAAGATCACAGCCACTGATTCACTGAATAGCTGCTGACGACTGGGCCAGACCACCAACTTCAGCTCTTCGAAAGTGGCAGCTAAAAAACCACCCCTTCGGCCTGTTTCAGCCGGTGTTTGCGGGGAAGCTGTTTCGGTGTCCTCGGAAGTAGGGCTGGTCACGAATCTTGCGATGCCGGAACTGACGCCGGTGCCTTGGGCACGAGACGGCAAACAAGCATCCTACTGGACGCTTATCAAGGGATCATTCAGCTTCGAATCGAAACGATTCCGTCGAGGTATCGCCTGAATACACCCGAACCGCCTGAGCCCCGTTGAATCGCTCTTCAAGCAATTCGGTCGCCAGCGGATTTTCGATGCGACGGCGCAGCACCCGACGCAATGGCCTGGCCCCATATTCCGGCTCATAGCCCAGGGTCGCCAATTCATGCGCCACCGCATCATCCACCCGCAGTTCAAGTCCTTGTTCTGCCAGCAATCGGGCTAGATCGGCGAGATGCAAACGCACAATCCGTTCCAGGTCTTCCACGCCAAGCGGGCGGAAGCGAATCACTTCATCGATCCGATTCAAAAATTCTGGTCTGAAATGGTGAGCCAATGCACTCTCCACTGCGGCGTCGAGCGCCTGCGCGGCTCCGGACTCATCCCCCGATTGGGCTTGCCTGGCCGAATCGAGAATGGCCCTGCTGGCCAAATTGCTAGTCATCACAACCACGGTGTGGCGAAAGTCAACAGTGCGGCCCTGCGAGTCGGTGAGCCGGCCATCGTCCAGCACTTGCAGCAGCACATTGAACACATCCGGATGGGCTTTCTCCACTTCATCCAGCAGCAACAGCGCGTAGGGACGACGCCGCACCGCCTCGGTGAGTTGGCCGCCCTCCTCATAGCCCACATACCCCGGAGGAGCGCCAAGCAAGCGAGCCACGGCATTGCGCTCCATGAACTCACTCATATCCAGACGAATGAGGGCCTCCTCCTCGTCGAACAACAGCGCTCCAAGCGCTTTCGCCAACTCCGTCTTGCCCACTCCTGTCGGTCCTAAAAACAAGAATGAGCCCACCGGACGGCGTGGATCTTTCATGCCAGCACGGGCACGACGAATGGCCGCTGCAACAGCCTGCACCGCCTCCGGCTGGCCAATCACCCGTTCAGCAAGAAGCTGCTCAAGTTCCAACAGCTTTTGACGCTCACCAGCGAGAAGACGCTGGATCGGAATCCCAGTCCAACGCGCCACAACATCGGCGATATCAGCCGCCTCCACCTGTTCTCGCAACAGGGCAGAACCTTCCTCCTGTGCCTCATTTAGCGACTGTTCAAGATCGGCGCGGCGTTGCTGGACACGATGCAATTGGTCGTACTGAAGACGGGCAGCCTCCTCCAAATTTCCGTCTCGTTCTGCTTCCGCCATGGCATGTCGGAGGTCTTCATCGTCCTGAAGCAACTGACGCAACTCCTCCAGCTGCTCTCGTTCCGCCTGCCAACGCTCCCGAAGCTGACTCAGTCGGTCAGACGCCTCAAGACGATTGCGCTGAAGCTGAACCCGTTCCCCTTCCGGAGCATGCTCCGCAGCGAGAACCGCCAACTCCACTCGGCGTAGATCAGCCTCTGCATCCTCAACCACTTGAGGCTTAGAGGTCACATCCATTTTCAACTGCGCGGCAGCTTCATCGATCAAATCGATCGCCTTATCCGGCAAACAGCGGTCAGTGATGTAGCGATCCGCTAACCGTGCTGCCGCCAGCACCGCCTCATCGGTGATGGTCACGCCGTGATGCAACTCGTAGCGCTCCTTCAAGCCACGGAGGATATCCACGCTGAGTTCAATCGATGGCTCCTGAATCGGCACCTTCTGAAAGCGCCTGTTCAAAGCCGGATCCTTCTCCACGGTGCGGCGATAGTCCTCTGGAGTGGTGGCGGCGATACAACGCAACTCCCCGCGTGCCAGGGCTGGTTTCAACAAACTGGCAGCATCAGCACTGGATCGATCACTGTTCACCACCGTGTGGAGTTCATCAATGAACAGCACAACGGCCGCTTCCGGATCGCTCACCTCATCGAGAACAGCGCGCAGACGTTCCTCGAACTGACCGCGGAACTTTGCACCGGCGATCAAGGCACCTCCATCTAGGGCAACAAGCCGCAAGCCCTGCAGTGATTCAGGTACCTCACCAGCAACGATCCTTTGAGCCAGGAGCTCTGCCACCGCGGTTTTACCCACGCCAGGCGCACCAATCAGCACAGGGTTGTTTTTGCCGCGTCGCGACAGCACCTTGATCAAGCTGCGAATCTCGCCATCCCTGCCGATCACTGGATCAAGCAGTCCAGCGGCCGCAGCAGCGGTGAGGTCACGGCCGTAGCTCTCCAGCGCGGTCGGCTCGCTGATCAGCTCATCAGACCGATCCATTCCATCGCCCTGAGCCAGAGGCGATGCAGCCGTTTGCCCTTGCTGTAACTGAGCTGAAGGCTGTTGAACTGGCGGTATCTGCGCAGAAGGCATGGACGCCGGGGCAGGGGACGCTGCCGGAGGACGAAGTTTTGGAGGAGGAGGCGCGATAACGCTTGAAGTTGACCGATCGGGAGCTCGAGTCAGTTCTGCTTCAAGGCGATCGGCGGGCAGTCCAAATTGAGCAAATAACTCTGCGCCTACGCGAGGGTCTCGCCCCATAGCAATCAAGAGATGGGAGACATCGATCAAGCGGGAGCCCCAGAGCGAGCGCACCCGATCCGCCTCCTCCAGCAAGGATTCGAGATCCTCGCCCACGAACAGATCCTCGCCCCGAGCCATGGGCTGCTCAGCCAGAAAGCCCTCGAGTCGATCGAGCAGCCGGTCCATCGGCAAAGGCAAGGCCCCAGCAACCCGGCGATAACGCTCATCGCTGAAGAGCACCTGCAGAAGATGCTCAACATTGAGATCCTCGTGACGCCAACGACGGGCCACATCCTGCCCAGACAGCAATAGCTCCCAAGCATCGTCACTGAAACGATCAGGCTCAGAAGTCAGGCTGCTCTGAGGCTCAAGGCTGGTGCGGGAGGTCGAAGTCATTGGGTTTGGGCGCGATTAGGCCGCTTCTGATCGGGAGGAGCGCTGAATGAGTTCCACCTTGTAACCATCTGGATCGGCTACGAAAGCAATCACGGTGTTGCCATGCTTCATCGGACCAGGCTCACGGACAACCCGACCTCCTTTTTCTGCAATCGCAGTGCAAGCCGAATAAATGTCATCGAGACCAAGGGCGATGTGGCCATAGCCATCACCAATTTCATATTCCTCTGTATCCCAGTTGTGGGTCAGCTCAAGAACGGTGTTGTCGCGCTCATCCCCATATCCCACAAACGCAAGCGTGAAACGACCGGATGGATAGTCCTTACGACGCAGCAATTGCATCCCCAAGACCTCAGTGTAGAAGCGGATTGATCGCTCTAAATCGCCCACTCTGAGCATGGTGTGAAGCATGCGCATGCTGATGATTCCGCCTGTTCTATCCACATGCTGCCAAAACGCAAAGAGACACGGCAGCGGGCGTTCCATAGGATCTGTTCAGTCTTATCTCCACCGCCCGTGCTCGATTCCCTCGATCTCGTCATCGACACCATCGTGGCCAGGGAGGTCTTGGATTCCCGTGGAAACCCAACGGTGGAAGCAGAGGTCTTGCTGGAAGGCGGTGCCAGTGGCCGCGCCATTGTCCCCAGTGGAGCCAGTACCGGCGCCCATGAAGCCCATGAGCTGAGGGACGGTGGAGACCGCTACATGGGTAAAGGCGTCACCAAGGCGGTGGATCACATCGAAGATCGAATTGCTCCAGCGCTCTGTGGCCTTTCGGCTCTGGATCAGGCCAGCGTGGACGCAGCCATGATTGAACTCGACGGCAGCGACAACAAATCGGGCCTGGGCGCCAATGCCATTCTCGCGGTGAGCATGGCAACGGCTCGTGCCGCAGCCAATGGCTTAGGCCTGCCTCTCTATCGCTATCTCGGAGGCCCGATGGCAACGCTGCTGCCAGTGCCTTTGATGAATGTGATCAATGGGGGCGCCCATGCCGCCAACAACTTGGATTTCCAAGAGTTCATGCTCGTTCCGCATGGCGCACCCAATTTCAGAGAGGCGTTGCGGATGGGCACTGAGGTGTTTCACACCCTGAAAAACCTGCTCAGCGAGCGTGGCATGAGTACCTCCGTGGGCGATGAAGGCGGCTTCGCTCCTGATCTCGGCAATGAGGAAGCCGGTGAAATTCTGGTCCAGGCCATCGAGAAAGCTGGATACAAGCCAGGGGAACAAATTTCGCTGGCGCTCGATGTAGCGAGCACCGAGTTTTACAGCGATGGCCGCTATGCCTTCAGTGGTGGCAGTTATTCCAGTGCCGAGATGGTGGACCAGCTGGAACAACTCGTGAATCGCTTCCCGATCATTTCGATTGAGGACGGCCTCGCAGAAGACGACTGGGACGGTTGGGCCCTGCTGACCGAGCGCCTCGGCAAACGCGTTCAACTCGTTGGAGATGACCTGTTTGTCACCAATACCAAACGCCTGCAACGGGGCATCGATGCCAATACCGCCAATTCGATCCTGATCAAAGTGAATCAAATCGGCTCATTGACCGAAACGCTTCAAGCCATCGACCTAGCCGGTCGGTCTGGGTACACCAGCGTGATTAGCCACCGCAGCGGCGAAACAGAAGACACAACCATTGCTGATTTAGCCGT
>JASJLK010000057.1:0-21360 GCA_037620855.1 Synechococcus sp. ChBW.bin.23
TCTCCAGGCTGAAGGCCCTGCCAATCGCCTTGCCGACAGCATTCAACTTCGTAGCTCTCCTCCCATGCCACAGCCTCAGTTACTTGGTCTGATTGGTGGTAACTCGTTAGCTGGACTCACTGGTGCAGGTGCAGGCACTGCAATAGCAGCGGTGCTAGGCCAGTCTTTGCTTTCGCCAGTGTTAGGAACGTTCACCGATGTTTTTAATCAGAGGATTCAATTTGCTCTCTATCCAACTTATGTCACGCCTACAGTAGATAATAATGGCGAGCGAGTATCAGGCCGTGTTCCGCCGCAATTGGCAATTGTGACCGATTTTGGCGTGAATATTACGGACCGTTTTGATTTGTCTGTCTTGGCTGCACCTAATCGCAATGATATTTCTCCTCAGGGAAGTCTTACTTACCAAATAGATCAAAGTTTAAGCGTTTCAGGTTCTGTTGATTCGCAAGGCACTTGGCAAAGTCAATTACAGCTTTTCTTCCGGTTTTAGGTCATGCATTCCCTGGAGGTAATCGGAGTTGATTTGGGTGGAACGGCGATCAAGCTGGGTCGCTTCACAGCAGATGGCAATCTTCTTCAGGAGCAGCAAGTACAAACCCCTCAGCCAGCAACACCAGGTGCTGTTTGTATCGCCTTGGTCGAAGCGATTGAAGCTTTGGATCCTGATCGCCGCGCCTTGGTCGTTGGGATCGGTTTGCCCGGTCCGATGGATGTGGGCGCACGTATGGCAAGAGTTTGTATCAACCTGCCCGGTTGGGAGGAGGTGCCTCTTGCTGATTGGTTGGAGCCTCGTCTTAAGCGTCGTGTCACCCTTGCCAATGATGGCAACTGTGCCCTAGTCGGAGAGGCGTGGAAGGGGGCGGCGCAGGGTTATTCCGATGTGGTGATGCTCACTCTCGGGACGGGCGTGGGCGGAGGTGTGATGCTTTCTGGCCATTTATTCACTGGTTACAACGGGGCCGCTGCTGAACCGGGTTTGATTGGTCTCGATCCCAACGGACCACCCTGCAACAGCGGCAATAACGGCAGCCTTGAACAATTTGCCAGCATTTCGGCGCTGAGAAGATTGTGGGATGGAGATCCGGCTGAGTTGGCAGCCCTTGCTGCTAATGGCGATACCGACGCGCGAGCAGTGTGGTCCAGTTACGGGACCACACTCGGTGTAGGGATCAGCTCGTTGGTGTACATGTTCACGCCACAATTGGTTTTGCTTGGAGGCGGAATTTCAGGAGCTTCCTCCCATTTTCTTCCTTCGCTGCGCAAGGAAATCCAGCAACGGGTCCAGGCCGTGAGTCGTGAAGGGCTGCGCATTGAAGCCTGTGCTCTAGGCAATGGTGCAGGTCGTCTCGGGGCTGCACGACTGGCTATCGAACGCTTGACGTGAGGGGAAACGAGATGATGAACCAAAGAACAAGCGTGCGACTATGAACAGTCAGGCTGTGCCCGAACCATCAGCAGATCTATTGCTTCTAGCTACAGCGGTTCGGCGTGCTGCTGTTGGCTTGGGACAGAGCTCAAATCAACAGCGCCAACAGGCGCTGTTGTCCATGGCCTCTTCACTCGAGGCCCATGCTGATCGCATTGTTGCCGCGAATGCAGAAGATCTCGCTCAGGCCTCCGCTAGTGGTTTAGCTACTGCCTTGGTTGCTCGTCTCAAATTGGATGCGGGCAAGCTGGCTGGAGCCATTGATGGCGTCCGTCAATTGTCGGCACTGCATGACCCTTTGGGTGAGAGGCAGTTGCATCGCGAGCTTGCCGATGGCTTGGTGTTGGAGCGCGTCACGGTCCCTCTCGGGGTTTTAGGGGTAATTTTTGAGGCGAGGCCTGACGCTGTGATCCAAATCGCTGCACTGGCGATTCGTTCAGGCAACGGTGCAATCCTGAAGGGTGGAAGAGAGGCCAAGTGCACCAATCACGCTGTGATGCAGTCGTTGAAAGAGGGCCTTGCTGAAACATCGGTGTCTTCCGATGCCTTGGATCTGCTGACGACCCGAGCGGAGAGCTTGGCTCTGCTCCGGCTCGATGGTCTTGTGGACTTAATTATTCCTCGGGGTAGCAACGAGCTGGTCCGTTTCATTCAGGACAACACCAGAATTCCGGTCCTTGGCCATGCCGATGGTGTTTGCCATTTGTATGTGGATAAGGAGGTCGATTGTGCGCAGGCTTTGCGCATTGCGATCGATAGCAAGACCCAATATCCGGCGGCTTGTAATGCGATCGAGACGCTCCTGCTTCATGAGCAGATTGCGCCGACCTTTCTAAAAGAGGCTGTTCCTGCCTTTGAAAATGCTGGTGTGTGCTTGCGCGGTGATGAGGCGAGTAGGGGCTTAGGGGTGGAGCAGGTCGCAACCAGTGATGATTGGAGCCAGGAATATCTAGATCTCGTGCTTGCTGTGCGAGTGGTGAAGGATTTGGACGAAGCCCTCGAACACATAAGGAGGTATGGCTCACGCCATACCGAGGCCATTGCAACGGTTAATCAAGGCACTGCAGAACGGTTCTTGCGGGCAGTGGATAGCGCCGGTGTGTATCACAACTGCTCAACCCGTTTTGCTGACGGTTTTCGCTATGGCTTTGGTGCAGAGGTTGGCATCAGCACCCAAACCTTGCCGCCGCGTGGGCCTGTCGGGCTGGAAGGATTGGTTACCTATCGCTACCGGTTACGCGGAGAGGGGCATATCGCTGCTGATTTTGCTGAGGGACGTGAACAGTTCAGCCATCGCGACCTACCTACCGGTACGAGGTAACTCCCATGGATTTGATTCATATCCATGATCTGCACCTCTGGGCTCATGTTGGAGTGCTGGAACATGAACGACGGGATGGCCAATGGTTTCAACTCGACATCACGTTGGGTTTAGATCTGAGTGAATCGGCCAAGTCCGATGATCTCAGCGCGACCGCCGATTACAGCCGGGCAGTGCTGGTGCTTCAGGCGTTGGTGAGAGAGCTATGTTGCCTCACCATTGAACGTTTCAGTGAGGAGGTTTTTGAGGTGCTGGAACGTCTCTATGGCCCTTTGCCAATGCATCTGCTCTTGCAAAAGTGTCACCCTCCTATTGCTGGTTTTACAGGAACAGTTTCCATTGAGCGGCGGCGTAATTGGTCAGCTCAGCAGGGTTTTTGATGGAATCTGAAGCTGCTAGCCGACCCCTCGTCTTGGTGCATGGCCTTCTCGATACTCCCCGGTTGTTCTCTCGCCTGGAGCGTCGCCTTGAAGGACAAAACCGTCCGGTGTTGTCTCCTCATTTGCCCCATCGATTCGGTGGGATTCCGCTCCGCAAACTCGCTCATCAGCTGGATGGCCTTATTCGAGAACGGTGGGGATCGAAGACGCCGATTGACCTTCTTGGTTTTTCAATGGGTGGGGTCATTGCGCGGACTTGGCTCCAAGAATTGGATGGTGCCAAGCGAACGCATCGATTCATTAGTGTTGGAAGCCCCCAACAGGGAACGCTTACAGCCCAGTGCGTTCCCGCCTGGTTGTTCGCTGGTTTGGCAGATATGAAGAGAGGTAGTTCCCTGCTGCGCTCCTTGAATGGCGATTACGCGGAGTTGCAGGGTGTGGAGTGCCTGAGCTTCTTCTGCCGTTGGGATCTCATGGTCTGCCCAGGGTGGCAAGCCGTGCTTCCAATAGGGAAGAGCACAGCTGTGCCCGTTTGGACGCATCAGCAATTGATGTCACATCCCAAGTCGCTTGATCTTTTGATCGAATCACTTCTTATTAATTAACTGACAACGCTGGCGTGCGTGGCCAAGCTTGGTTGTTCCTTCGTTTCAATTAGAGCTCATGTGCTTCTCGGCTTCTGCGAGTTTCACTGCGTCTGCGGTCCTGATGCCATTGGGTCTGTATGCCCATCACCTTGCATCTAAGGCTGAACGGCCTGGATACAAACCATTAGCACTCGTGCCTTTCTTCTTTGGTCTTCAGCAATTTGTAGAGGGGCTGGAGTGGACAGGAATCGTTGGTGGAAAGATTGAGCCGTTGACATCAATGGCTGGGCTTGGATTCCTATTTTTTGCTTATTGTTTTTGGATGATTTGGATTCCGTGGAGTGCCTGGTCTATTAGTCGAACGACAGACTCAACGGGTTTACAAAGACGTTTGAAATGGGTGGCGATTGTTGCAACCGTTATGGGAATCGCTTTCTATCTCCCTTTGTTGCTGAACCCACCAGCACTTCAGCCTTCTGTATTCAGCAATGGTCGATTGATGTATGACGTTTCTAATCTCCAAAGTATTTTCCATAATTTTGTAAATACCGAGCCTGTGGGTGAGCTTGCTTACTGGGGATTTATTGTTTTACCACTGGTCGCTGTGAGTGATAAGGCTGTGAAACTATTTGGTGTGCTGATCTTTGTCTCGATCTTCCTTACTTGGATTACTTACAGCGCAACATTTAATTCTGTTTGGTGCTTCTACTGCGCCGTGCTTTCAATCATGGTGGTATGGATTGTAAACCGTCCCCAAGTTCAGCGCTCCTGAGCTGATGATTCAGCAACTTAGCGAGCAACTTGTTTCGATGGGTCAGATTCTCCTGGCCCTTGACATTGGTGTGGGCCTTCTTGTGGCTGTCGGGTTTTCAATGTCTGCCTCCCATCTGTTTTCTTTGCTCGCTAATCGACTCACGCCCAGGCAAATCTTGCTTCATATGGTGGTAGATGCTCTGGTCCTTAGCCTGGCTCTTCTGCTTTGCCTTGTTTGTCACTCTCTGATGCTGGCCTTGATGGAAGGGGTTCCATTGCAGCCCATTACTTTCGGTAATCGGATGGCTGTGGCACTTTGGCCAGGCCTTTTTTATGTACTAGTTGCAGCGCCTTACGTAAGTGATCTTATTGCCGTCACAATTTTGGCGTGGATGCATCTCAATATGATGGTTTTAGTCAATGCGATGTACGGGATTCCTTTTTCTCATGCCCTCTTTGTTTGCCTTCCTGGCTATATGATTGCTCTGCTACTTGTAGGAGCCTTGTTCTCTCAAAGATGGCGATCGAGTTATGACACTTTGGCTAAAGAAGTTGCACTTCAAATCCAACGATGACTAGAAGCAATGCCGTCGTTCAGGGCCATAGACACAGCATTCGCCTTGGGGCACGTGTCTTGATTGGTGTGTTGGTTCTTGTGGGCATCTTGATGCTGATCGGTGTCGGTGTGGTTCGCCGTGATGCAGCCTCTCTCTTGCAATCAGGATCTCTCTTGGAGCTGCTTGGAGTATCGGGAGGAGCGATTGTTGTTGTGCTGGCTTTGGTAGGTGTGTATTCGGTGATGGTTGATTTTGTGTTCTGGGAAGGTTGGATGCAAAGTTTTCCAGATGCCAGTGGTTTGTTTGTTGGGAATGAGGAGAAGCAGTCATCGCATCGTCATTTTTTGGTGTATCTCGATGGTATTCATCAAAGTGAAGAGAATCATCCGCCAAGAGTTCAAGAGTTTCTGAATTGTTTAGAGTCTGAAATTGACAGTGATTCCCTGTTGGTAAAAGGTATTGAGGCCTATACCATCACGAATGTTGGGCTCCGTGCTGCTTCTTATTCTCGATGGTTTTGGCAGTGGTTGTTTGCTCTTCAAGAGCATCACCCTAGTGGTTTTGTGCAGTTTACTTGTGCGTTTTGCATTCAAGCAAATAATGTCATTAAGGTCGGTATTTCGTCTGACCGTCGTTATGGTCCTGTTATGAATTACGAATTAGCTTTAAAAATTGCACGACGATTGGAGAAATTAGGCTTTCATCCTTCGCATGCATCCCGTGTGGTTTTAGTTGGTTATAGCGGAGGGGCTGAAATGGCCATCGGTACTGCGGAAATGTTGCAAAAGCTCTGTTGTAGTCCTGTTCAAGTTATTTCTATTTGTGGTGTTTTTAGTGGAAATGCTGCTCTTGAAAGCATTCAGGATGTTGCCATGGTGGTTGGAAGTAAGGATCCTGTAGCTGCTTTTGGCTGTCTTGCTTATCCCGGTCGCTTGAGTTTATTGCCTCTGACGAACTGGAATCGTTGGAAGCGAACTCATTCATTGCAACGTTATCTCATCGATCGTATGAGCCATAATGGATCGTCGGGGCCTTTTAGTGTGGACTTCCGCCAACAGGTTGTAGCAGCAATTTGTCGTGAACTTGAACGCAGTTTGGCTAGCTCCTCTCCTGGTTGAGACGTTGGATGAGTAAGAAAGGTGAATGTCTTGGTTGACTAGCTAGAAGGCGCCGCCTTGCATCTTTTCGGGTCTCTGAATTGTGATAGAGGTCTTGAGGCATCTCCTCAATTGCCCCCTTGTAGCGATCAACAGCTTCATCATTAGGCCTCATATTGTGGTTGAGTAAATGATTCAGTTGTGCGCTTAGTCGTTCTCGCCATAACCCTCCGAGCGTGAGTGGAAACAGGTTGGTACTGCCTGTCAGCGCTTGCTCCAGTAGTGCGGTGGAGTCGATGCAGAAACCGATCGCTCCGTAGCCGCCGAGATGAAGCTTTTCCATGTTTGCTTCGCTGTTATGGATGGCGCCCATCAGTTCGCAGAGATCTACAGCATCAGAAAGTTGTTGATCGCGAAAAACCGTTGGGGAGTATTGGACGGTGCCGTTAGACCGTCCGTTTTGCCAAGGTCGATTCAAGTCATTCATTGCGGCCCAGCCATTCAGACCTTCTGTGCCTTGGTAGTACTGCAGGAGAACGGTTTCACCTTCAGGCGGTTGTAATTCCATCTCCAGGCAGGCGTGGGGGAGCAAGGCGTTGATCTCTTTTTGGTTCGTCTCTTGCAAGCCTGTTCGGTAAGGAACGGCGAGGGGTATTTGATTCCACTGATTGCTGTCAGCACTGGGTGTACTGGCTCCAAGGCCGAAGCTGGCAACGCTGGTCCGCACTCTTGCCTGACAAATCCAACCTTTGGCTTGAAGCCAGTGGATGAGATCTTTTCCGCAGGATTGACCTTCGAACCGATACGTCTCGATGTTGAGGCCCTGTCCCCTCAAAAGATTGCTGCCAAGAACATTGAACACTTGAGCCATCTGCTGGTTCTGATGTCTGGACGCTGCGGATTGGAGATAGGAGAGTCCATGATTGCTCCAGGCAATCTCCCCCCCGAGTGAAGTCAGTCCCGCTAGCCCTGTACGAGGATTTGGCTCACTTTGTTTGTTTTGCGACTGGAGGGATGCCGTTGCTTGTAACGTCCATGTTTCGAGTCCCTCAGGCAGTGGTGATTGGCTGCGGTCGGGACCTTTGTAAGTGCGCTGGCACCAAAGATCTAAAGCTGAGCGCTTGTGGCTTGTTCGAGGAGGGAGCAAGTGCTGCAAGTCATCAGCGAATGCAGCCAGGAGTAGGGGACTGATCAGGCCTTCTCCAAGCAAAATTCCTAGGCCTCTTATATGCTCCGGCAGTGATGCTGGCTCCTGCAGCCAGCCGCGAGGAAGCATGGCGAGCAGAGGAAGCAGGCGTTGATGCTGAACATCTTTCAGGAGCTCCGCAAGAAAATCTCTACGGCTAATCCCTCCTTTCAAACTGCTGCGCTCGAGAGCTTCTTCCAGCGATAACAGCGGAATATGCGTTGATCGATCGGATTGAGAACGGTTCCAGCTGGAACTCAGCGCAAGCAGTTCATGGTCCATGTCCGTAAGCTCAACGACGGGCTGCTGCCAGTCCGGAATGGCGAATTAATGCGTCAGTGCTGGCTGTTCGACCCCTGAATGACTTGTAGACATCAGCTGGTCGCTCACTTCCGCCGAGGCTGAGAACAGTGTTGCGGAAGCGTTGACCGGTGGCTTGTACGTCCGCTTCTCGATCGAGGCCAATTTCCTCGAAAGCGGCAAAAGCATCGGCGCTTAAGACCTCTGCCCACTTGTAGGAGTAGTAACCAGCGGAGTAGCCACCAGCAAAAATATGGCCGAAGGCACAGAGGAATCGGTCTTCCGGGATCGGTGCCAACACGGTTGTGTTATCTGCGATCGAGCGCCTGAAGGCATCAGGGGATTGACCAAGCTCGGGGCTCCAAGCGCTGTGAAGACGTAAATCGGTCAAAGCGAAATGAACCTGGCGGAGTGTTCCGCATCCCTGCATGAAGGTTCGGCTGTTGCGCAGTTTGTTGTAGTCCTCTTCAGGCAATGGTTCCCCTGTTTTCCAATGACGGGCCATTCCCATCAGGGTCTGGCGATCAAGGCACCAGTTCTCCATGAACTGACTGGGAAGCTCCACCGCGTCCCATTCCACATTGTTGATTCCTGCGGCTTGAGGATGTTCCACCGTGGTGAGCATGTGTTGAAGCCCATGGCCAAACTCATGAAAGAGGGTCTCAACCTCTTCAAAACTCATCAGACTTGGGACGTCTCCAGCCGGTGGTGTCTGGTTGCAAATCAGGTAGGCCACAGGGTGGGTGAGCTCACCCTCAGAATTGCGAGACCGGTTCAGACATTCATCCATCCAGGCCCCACCTCGTTTGCTGGCGGGTCGGCTGAAAGGATCGAGATAAAACGCTGCAAGTGGCTGGCCTTCTTCATCGCTGACCCTGAAAAAGCGCACATCCTGATGCCAGATCGGTGCTTCTCCATCAGCCGCTTCAATCTGGATGGAGAACAAGCGTTCGCAAAGATGGAAAAGGCCATCCAGAACTTGTGGAAGTGGAAACCATGGACGCAACTCCTCTTGATTGAGGTTGAACCGCTCTTGACGAAGTTTCTCCGCCCAGTAGCTCACATCCCAGGGGCTGAACTCATCTGCTTCTGTCGCACCATGACGACGGGCACAGTCCCTAAGTTCGTCAATCTCTTGTTCGGCGACGGGCAGGGCTGCAACGCGAAGTTCTTCGAGAAGCTGTTCAACGGCTTCTACGTTGTCAGCCATTTTTGAGGCCAGGCTTCGTTCGGCCCAGTTTTGATAGCCAAGGCGTACAGCCTGATGGTTCCGTAGGTCCAGGATTTCCTCGATCAGAGGAGTGTTGTCGAGCTCTCCTGAGCTCGCCCGACTCACCTGTGCCCTGTAAACGGTTTCTCTCAGATTGCGGTTGTCGGCATGGGTTAATACAGGAATGTATCGGGGCATGTCGAGCCCAAGACGCCAAGGCCCTTCTAAGGCTGTGGGACCTTGACCATCGCGATTCTGATCTCCAACATCCTTGGCGGCAGCAGCCAAAGCTTGTAGGGCCCGTTCCGGGATGCCTCGGAGTTGGTCTGCGTCATGAACCAGCAGGGTCCAGCCTTGGGTCGCATCGAGAACGTGATTGCTGAATCGGGTGGAAAGGGAAGCGAGTTGTTCGCTGGCTTCGTTAAAGGACTCTTTGGATGCTCCGCTCAACCCCACACCCCGATGGCGCATCGACAACAGCTCGGCATCAAGGATGCGGATTTGAGTGGAGTCCAGCGGATGACTGGGGTTGCTTTGAAGGCTTTCCAGAGCTTGGTGGATCACTTGGCTCTGCCCAGCGCGATTGCTAAAACGCACTACCTCCGGTTGCTGTGCCGCATGGGCGTCGCGCAGTTCGGAACTGTTGCAGACGCCGTTGAGATGGCTCACTACCCCCCAGCTCCAACGCAATCGTTCCCCAAGGTTGTGCAGTGGAGTCATCACCTCATCCCAGCTCAGCGCTGTGTCGTCAGACAGGCGTTGTTGAAGCATGGATTCCAGCGTGCTGAGCTGTTCTCCCAAGTCCTTGATCAGTGCTGGGATATGAGCTTCTACCTGGGATGCATCGATGGCCTCGAAGCGCGGAAGGCCGTGTCCGCGCAAGAGTTCTGGGTTGGTCATCGCTGTCAGCCCGCCGGCAGCAGGGTTGTGAGTGCTACCAGGCTATGAGTGCCGAGATCACTGGCGAGAGCATCGGTAGCTGCTTCGTAGAAATCCATGGCGATACGAGGCCAAATTCCAATCACCAAAGTAGGAACCATCAGGGTGAGCCCGATCAAGAGTTCTCGAGGGCGCATGTCATCGATGAAGGCCAATGCTGGAATTCGTGGGCCGAAGAACACTCGCCTGCACATGGAGAGGAGATACATCGGGGTGAGCACGAGGCCAATGGCTGCGATGGCAACAGCGGTAACGCGGAACAAGGTGGTGAAATTTTCCTGGCTTGTGATGCCCAGGAAGATTGTGATTTCACTAATGAAACCGCTCATGCCTGGAAGGGCGAGAGAGGCCAGGGAGCTGGCTAGAAAAAAAGCGAAGGTGATCGGCAGGACCTTTGCAAGGCCTCCCATGTTCGGAATCGACAGTGTTTTGGTGCGTTCATAAAAACAGCCTGTCACGAAGAACATGGCTGCTGCGATCAGTCCATGACTGATCATTTGGAGCATGGCACCACTCAGGCTGAGGGCATCGACAGCACCGATCCCAACCAACACAAATCCCATATGGCTCACTGAGCTGCAAGCGATACGCCGTTTGACATTGTCTTGAGCGAAAGCGTTTAACGCTCCGTAAATAATGTTGACGATGCCAAGAACGATGAGTGCTGGCGCAAGAACAAGATGCGCATCGGGAAGCATCTGAACGTTGAAGCGCAGCAGGGCATAGCCGCCCATTTTCAAGAGCACGCCAGCTAGCAACATCGACACCGGCGCATTGGCCTCTCCGTGGGCGTCTGGGAGCCAGGTGTGAAGAGGAAACATCGGTAACTTCACACCAAAGCCAATCAAGAAGCCGAGATAACAGAGCAACCCAAAGGTTCCGCCTGGCGAACGCGCAGCGAGCTCAGTCAGGTTGAGCGTGAAGGTGTCTCCAGATAGGGCTAGCGCAAGACCGCTGATCAGAATCAGGAGGGATGCGACAGCGGTGTAGAGAATGAATTTTGTGGCCGCATATTGACGATTGCTTCCACCCCAAATCGCAATAAGTAGATACACAGGTACGAGTTCCAGCTCCCAAGCGAGAAAGAACAGCAGAAAATCCTGGGAGAGGAATACCAGCCCCTGTGCGGAGGCTTGGACTAGTAGGAGACCGAAGTACAACTTGGTCTTGTGTTGAACGTTCCAGCTGGCGGCAACGGATAAAAGCGTGACCAATCCGCTCAGCACGACAAGTGGAGCGGATAGTCCATCGGCTCCCAGGGACCATTCCAAGCCGATTGATGGAACCCAGCTCACCCGTTCAACAAGCTGGAGACTGCTATCACTCGGGTCGAAATGCTGGCTGAAGACAACCAACATCAGCACAAGGTCGACAAGAAGAACGCCGATGGCCAGATTTCGCGGCAACGGTGATTGCTGCGAGTCATCACCTGGAAGCAATGGCATTAACAAAGCCATCGCCGCAGGGAGCAAAACGATGAGCGAGAGCCATGGGAACGCTGCCTGAGACGCAGCCGTCAGCGGCAAATTGGCGTCCATGGCATTCGCAAGATTGTGATTGAACTTATCAGCCCTAGGGGCCCTACTGAGTAATTCTACTCAGCTTCTTTGGGGTACCAGTGGCTCCCAGCTGTCTGAAGGTTAAGCAGTGGCGCGCGACTAGCGACGCCAGCGGCTTCCCACGCCTTCACCATGGCATGACTAACAGCTGGCCCTCGCTCTTCAGCGCAAAGCGCCAAAATGCTTGGCCCCGCGCCACTGATGGCACATCCCCAGGCTCCAGCGGCTAGAGCAGCTTCTTTGACCTCCTGTCCACCTTTGATCAGCCTCCAGCGATAGGGCTCATGTAGGCGGTCATGCATTCCGTCTGAGATCAAATCGCCGTTTCCGGTCCTCAGGCCTTGCAGCAGCAGGGTGAGGGCGCCGAGGTTGACCACTGCATCACCAACGGGAACCGATTTGGGCATGGCCCGCCTCGCTTCGCTGGTGCTGAGACGCATGGCGGGGATCGCGACGACTGCCTTGATGCTGTGCATCCATTCGCAACGCACCACTCGCCAGCGTTGCGACGCAGCCTTTGCTGTCATGCAAAGCCCCCCCAGGAGCGAAGGCACAACATTGTCTGGGTGTCCTTCGATATCGATCGCGAGCTCCAGCAGTTTTTCTCTACTTAGCGGTTCACCCACCAAGGCATTGGCACCTACGAGTCCCGCCACAATGGCTGTGGCGCTGCTGCCTAGGCCCCTGGCTGGAGGAACGGCCAGACGCACTCGAGCCTCTATGGCTACGGGCTCTTGGCCGGCTGCTTTCCAGACCCGCTGCGCTGCTCGATACACGAGGTTGTCGGGCCCTCCCCGTAAATGAGACCCTTCCTGCCCTTCGATGATCAGTTCAAAACGCTCTCCATCGCCATCGATTCGACGCATGGTGAAACGGTTATTGAGATCCAGAGCAGCGCCTAGACAGTCGAATCCTGGTCCAATGTTGGCGGTGGTAGCGGGAACATCCACCACCACTGTTTGGCCGATACGCGGCTGCGCCATCCGTGCGATTCCACTTAGGTCAGTGTCCCACTTGACTCAGCCAAGATTCTTGCCCGACAGGCTGCGCTGAACAGACCTGCTTCAGGGTCGATGACGGCGGTGACCCTTAAACCATCCAAAAACTCTTCAAAACGACCCTTTTGACGCATGGCCTTCAGAAAGGCTGCTGACTGCAATCCTGCAAGTTGTTTGGCCGCAGTCCCCCCCCCAACCCAAAGGCCTCCAGTACAAAGTTCCTGGAGTGCAAGGTCCCCTGCTGCCGATCCATAGGCAGACAGCCAAATCGTTTGGGCCCGTTCCATTAATAGGTCTCCTTTTGCGGCCGCCATGCTCACCTTGGCCGGTAAGTCATTGGATTTGTTGGTTCTCCACTCCTCTGCGATTGGTCTTAGTGGGTGTTCTTTGGTGTTGGAGTTTTGGAGCAACCAAGTCGCGATGTGTCCCAGTCCGGTTCCGCTTACGATCCGTTCCACCGACAAACGATCCACTCCGAGATCGTCTTTCAACCAGCAGGCCAATTGCCATTCCTCTTCGGTTCGCGCGGCGAATTCCCGATGCCCGCCCTCGCTTGCAAGGGCTATGAGCCCTCCTTCAGTGCGGATCCCGCGAGCCATGCCTAACCCCGTACCAGCCCCGAGAATGGCGATCGGACCCTCCTTTGGCCCAGCGGCCTGGAGCACAACTTGTTGGGTTTCATCGAAGTGAGGTAGCCCGTAGATCAAGACGCCGAAATCGTTGACGAGTTCGAGTTGGCTTATCGATGCTGCAGCGGCCAGTTGCTCTTCTCTTAATTGCCAAGAAAGATTCGTAATGCGTGCAATGCGGTTGTTGACCGGCCCGGCTACGGCGATACATCCGTGTTGAGGCGCTTCAATGTCGTTTGGTCGCTGGTTTAAAAAGAACTCCAGCATCGGTTCCAGCGACGTCCATTCGCTGGAGATGAAGCGCTGCTGGTGAAGCTGCGCGAGCCGACCGTCCTTGATTCTGTAAAGAGCTAGGAGGGTTTTGGTTCCTCCCATATCACCGGCCAACAGGGTGGAGCAGCCCATGCAAGAAATCTGGTGGAATTCATTCCAGCCTGAATACATCTCACAAGACAGGCAACCAATTGCCTCGCGCGAAGCGTTTAGCCAAAGAAATCCAGGGGAAATGGTCCCCAAGTTGTGACTGGCTGAGCCACATCGTCACCATGACCACTGATCAAAATCCCTGAACCCAAGCCATGTTCGATCCTGATTCGAACAGTGCCGCCGCGTTGGTTGGCTTTAAGGAAGACGGGCCCAACATCTGTTGTGGTTTCTGTGACTTCGAGAGATGTCCATTGTTGACTCTCCTCAAGGGATCGAAGACTTGATAAAGCCTGATGGGTGGAGGGGGCCATCACGCCAATGGTGAACCAACTTGATTGGGACAGTGCGAACTGAAGCTCCTCGCGAAGTTGATCCGCAATTCCCTGATCGAGGGTTGGGGCCTCCCGCAGTCGACTCAAGTCTTTGAGGGACTGAATGCTC
Source organism: Synechococcus sp. ChBW.bin.23 (assembly GCA_037620855.1). Lineage (GTDB taxonomy): Bacteria > Cyanobacteriota > Cyanobacteriia > PCC-6307 > Cyanobiaceae > Synechococcus_C. The sequence goes on from JASJLK010000057.1 coordinate 13,813, forward strand.
GGGGAGCTCATGAGTTCAGTCCGAGTCCTGGTTGCCGCTCGGTGTTTGCCAGTTGTGCAGCTTGGAGCAACACGTCCACTGAGTGGACCCCGAGATCACCATCGCGGCGGCTGCGCAGGCTGACAGCGTTTTGTTGGGCTTCTTTGGCACCAATCACCGCCAGAACCGGAATCTTCATTTGTTCCCCGTTACGAATGATTTTGCCTAAGCGATCCCCGCTTCGATCGATCGTGGCGCGAATACCAACTGCTTTGAGCTGGTTTTGAAGCTCTTCCGCGTATCCCAGAACTTCATCCGTCACCGGAAGCAGCCGGATCTGTTCAGGGGCGAGCCAAAACGGAAAATCTCCCGCATAGTTTTCGGTCATGATTCCGAAAAATCGTTCCAGTGAACCGAAAATGGCCCGGTGAATCATGATCGGGCGCTGTTTGCTGCCATCAGCTGCGATGTAGTCCAGTTTGAAGCGCTCAGGCAAGTTGAAATCCAGCTGAATGGTTGAGCACTGCCACATCCGACCAATCGCATCCTCGATTTTCAGGTCGATTTTGGGTCCATAAAACGCTCCTCCACCCTCATCAATTTTGTAGTTCCAGCCCTTGCGCTCTAAGGCTTCGATCAGGCCTTTGGTGGCGAGCTCCCAGACAGCGTCATCTCCGATGGCTTTGTCTGGTTTTGTTGAAAGGTTGATCTCGTAGTTGCTGAAATCGAATGTTGACAGGATCCGTTCTGTGAGATTAAGGATTCGCAAGATCTCATCACTGATCTGTTCGGGTAAACAAAACACGTGGGCGTCGTCTTGCGTGAAGCCACGCACTCTCATCAGCCCATGCATTACCCCAGGTCGCTCGTAGCGGTAAACGGTTCCAAGTTCTGCCCATCTGATGGGAAGTTCTCTGTAGCTACGAAGTTTGTTGGCGTAGGTCAGAACGTGGAACGGACAATTCATCGGCTTGAGCTGGTATTGCCTCTCATCCACCTCCATGGGGCCAAACATGCTCTCCGCATAGAAGTCCAAGTGTCCTGAGGTCTTCCAGAGGCTGATGTCCGCAACGTGGGGTGTGTAGAGGAGCTCGTACTCCCCTTCAAAGTGCGCTTGCCTCCAGAAGTCTTCAATCAGAAGACGCATGCGTGCGCCTCGGGGATGCCAGAACACCAGCCCGGCGCCCGCTTCGTCTTGGATGGAGAACAGATCGAGGTCTTTGCCGAGGCGGCGATGATCACGACGCAGTGCTTCTTCTTTGCGTCGTCTGTGCTCTGACAGTTGATCGGCGGTCTCCCAGGCAGTCCCATAAATGCGCTGCAGCTGAGCTTTTGTTTCGTCCCCACGCCAGTACGCACCTGCCACACTTTCGAGCTCAAACGCTTTTGGATTGAGTTCGCTTGTGTTGGCCACATGAGGTCCAGCGCAGAGATCCCACCACTGCTCACCCAAGGTGTAGAGCGTGATTGGCTCAACCAGCCTTTCGAGAATTTCCAGTTTGTAGGGTTCGTTTTGAGCCTTGATTCGACGTTCTGCTTCGTCACGACTGACTTCAATGCGCTCCAACGGGAGCTTGCGGCCAATAATTTTTCCCATCTCCTTCTTGATTGCCTTGAGATCGGCTTCCGTGAAGGGTTCCGGATTGTCGAAGTCGTAATAAAAACCAGTTTCAGTCCAGGGACCAATGGTCACTTGGGCCTTCGGAAACAGCTTCTGAACTGCCATGGCCATCACGTGGCTCATCGAGTGGCGAATCTTCAGCAGGGTCTCGCTATCGCTGGTCTTGGGCAGAACCACAGGCGCGGTAGGGGCTGGGGTGGTTGCTGCGACGCTGCTCACCGTTTCCTGTTCAGGGCCCGCCATCCTATGGGGGTGCGTTGAACAGGTCATGAATCAAGAGGCGGACGCGTTGCTCGAGTCGTTGTTGGACTCGTTGCTTAATGACTTCAACCATTGGTTCAAGCGTGGGCAGGAGCTTTTAGCGGCTTGTCCAGATTCAGTCTTGAATCCGGATGAACGTGAAGCGATGGCAGTTCGAATTGATGAAGGCCTTAAGGCCATTACTGCCACAAGAGCCCTGGTGAGTGCCACTCCTACGGCAATGGCTATTTCGATGGAGGCAATGACCCCTTGGCACCAGCTCGTGATAGAGGTCTGGGGTCTCGCAGCCCGTGTGTCGGAGGCGAATGCGAAAAACTTGCTTTAGGCGCCTTGACGAAGCGTCTGAAGATTTTTTGAATAAAAACTTGCTAGTTCAGCATGGCTTTTGACGGGTTGACCGTAGGCACTAAGTCCTGAGTGGGTGGGGAAAGAAGCCCATTCCGGGGCGAGGCTATTCATAGCTGCAGCCGTTAGACCTTTCTGATCAACCTCGTTGAGAGCTCCGCGTCTTTTAACTAGATGGAGAGCTGCTTGGTCTTGGTGTTCTGGAGAGAAACTAGGCAAGGCCAAACGATCCGAAACCTCTTGCCACGTGGTTGGCAAAAATTGATACGCCCCGGCCGCGGCGCTGACGTAACGCTTCACCACCACCCTTTCTGGATGTTTGGAGAGATCTTCAAACTGGCCACCTCCGTAGAGGGTGCGATACCCAAGGTCGTGACCGTCCTTCCAAGTTCCTTCTGCAAAGCGAATGGTATTGAGCAGGGCGCGTCGTTCAGGAGTGATTGAGTAGGGAGATGCTTTTTGATCAGTCTTGACGTCTTGTTGGAGTGCTGATGCCAATCTTTCTGCTTGTTCAAGCCTTTCGCTGGAGCGTTCAGCGTGGATGCTGTGTCCAAGGCCCAGTAGGAGCCCCATGCTGACAACACCGATGCCGCTGGCTTGACGGAAAGCGGGCAAGACGGCGATGGGCAGCTTGGCGAAGGAGCTCAGCAAAAGGTGACGTTCCGTAACAAGACCGCCACTTTCGTCAGGATGGGAAGCTTTTGGCGAGTCCTTTGGTACCGGTCTTGACGAGTGAGTATCAGTTGTGCATAAGCAGAAACACTTGATCAATCTTTGCTCGAGACTCGCGAGACGCGCCGTCTTAGCTGGTTCTTGCTCGCATTTCTTGGGGCTGGCGTCAAGCTATCTCAGGAAGCTTTAAGTATTAGAGAATCTTTTCAAAGACCTCCTCAATGATTAGGTCGTTAGAAAGCCCATGGCCTTGCGTACGCGATCCACGGTGGCTGTTGCCACGCCTTCAGCCCGTAAACGGCCTTGATGCAGCACGTTCTCTAATTCGGCCCGATCATCCATGAGCTGGTTGTATCGGCTTTGAATCGGCTCTAGAGCGCTCACGGCGGCCTCTGTCAATAGAGGCTTGAAGGTTCCCCAGCCCATCACTGCGCATTCCTCAGCAACGGCTGTTCGGCCCTTGCCGCTCAGCAGGGCATAAAGACCGAGGAGGTTGTCGGTTTCCGGTCGATCTCGGTTACTGAATTCAAGACCCATTTGAGGGTCTGTTTTGGCCCGCTTGATCTTTTTCGTGATGAGTGCAGGTGGGTCAAGCAAGGTGATCCGACTGTTGTCGTTTGGATCGCTTTTGCTCATTTTGTTGCGGCCATCCGTCAGGCTCATCACCCTTGCCCCCTCACGCATGATCAATGGCTTGGGAACCTGCAGGAGCGGTTGATCCTCTGAGCCGAAGCGAGCGTTGATGCGTTGTTGGGCGATGTCGCGCGCTAATTCCAGATGTTGTTTTTGATCTTCCCCAACAGGCACAAGGTCTGCGTCATAGAGAAGGATGTCTGCGGCCATCAGCACTGGGTAATCAAGAAGGCCCACAGAGACGTTGTCGCCTTGCTTAACTGCTTTTTCTTTGAACTGAATCATGCGTTCCAGCCAGTTCAAGGGAGTGACGCAGTTCAGTAACCAGCACAGCTCGCTGTGAGCTTTGACGTGGCTTTGGACAAAAACGGTGGATTGATCAGGGTCGATACCACAAGCCAGGTAAAGGGCTGCAGTGCTGAGGGTGTCCTCCGCTAAACGATTTGGTTGGTGTGGAACGGTGACGGCATGCAGATCAACGACACAAAAAAATGTGTCGTTGTCGTGCTGCAGATCCACCCAATTACGAATGGCGCCCAACCAGTTGCCCAAATGAAGAGCACCTGTTGGTTGAACTCCGGAGAGAACCCTCGGCCGCCCCATCGATCAGGCTCCTGTCTCGGTGTTTCCGTCACTTGCTGGCGTGGAAGTCCCATCGCTAGCGCTGGCGTCTGTTGATGCTTCTGGCTCAGCTAGAACCTCTGGCTCAGCTGAAGTCTCTGGCTCAGCTGAAGGCTCTGGCTCAGGGGCAGGAGGTTGGGGCTTTGCTGGTCTTGCAAAAGGATCAGGCCGTGGTGTCCGATTACGTTCACCCCGGTTGCCTTCTCCGCCTCCTTCTTCGGATCGTCGCCCGCCGCCTTGGGCTCGCTGCTGATCGATCAGCTCAGTGAGCTGGCCATCCTCCAGCATCTGAGCAAGAGCGCGAACGGCAAAACCCAGCACTGCAACTGTTGAACGCAGATTGAAAGCCTCTTGAAGGGCTCTCACTGCACGCATTTCGTTGTCACTGAGTCGAATACGGAATCCGCCCCCCTCTTTGTTGCCGGAATTGCGGCCGCCACGGGAGCCCCCGCCGCCCTCACCTTGTCTGCCCTGTTGACGGGTATCGCTGTTGGAATCAGTCATGGCCCGAGGCCTGGAATCAGGCGCAAGTGTGACGCATCACCGAACTTCTAGGAGCTTCCTTTCTTGATCTCCGTGCTTAACCGTGGGTTCCACGGAAGGTGATTACCTGTTCGGCATAGTCCCGAGGCTCGAGATGAATGGTGCAGCGAACGGGCCCGAAGCGGGATTCCAGACGCTTTAACCCGTTCAGTGATTTGATCAGTCGCAATCAGGTCATCCACATCCACCACCCTGTGCATGTCAATGAACACTTGTTGGCCGAGGACTCCTTTGCTGGCGATGTCATGGCAATCAAGGACTCCAGGTAAACCCAATGCCTGTTCGTTGATGGCTTCGGGTGCAATTGCAATCTGATCCACAAGCCAGGGGAGGTTGTCGCGTAAAACCTTCCAGCAGTCACGGATCAAGAACACTGCAAGTGGCATGGCCAGGGCGACGTCCAGCCAGCTGATCCTGAGTAGCCATGCTCCAGTTAGTCCCCCCAGCACGATCACCGTGGTCCAGATGTCGCTCGTGGTGTGGTGGGCATCGGCTAGGAGAAGCGAACTGTTTAATCGGCGCCCCTCGCGTCGCTCTTAGCTGGCAAGAAGAAGATTGAAGACGAGCACCAGCAGCAAAAGCAAAAGGTCCGTTGCGTTGATCCGCAGTTCAGGCAAGCCCTCAGTGAGTCGTTCGCTTGAGGTGATCAGAATTTCGATCGCTGTTTAGAAAATGAAACCGGCGACCGCCAGCGCTCCAATCCCTTCGTATTTGTCATGGCCGTAGGGATGATCTCGGTCTGGTTTGGGATCCGAGAGACCATTGGTGACCAGTCCTGTCAAACTTGAGAGCGCGTCGGTCGCGCTGTGCATTGCATTAGCAATAACAGCCAGTGATCTACTCGTCACACCCACCACCATTTTGAGCAACGTCATAACCACGTTGATGCTTAGGGCGACCATTAAGACCCTTTTGACCTCATGACGCGTATCTCGGGCAATCGATGTCAGGCACAGGCCTCCTAACGATATGAATTCCAAGCAGAGAGGTCCTGAAGTAAGGAACGGAATCGGCGCTGCCAGTTTTTATACATGTGCAAGCGCTGGTCTGACTGGACAGGTTGAGCTAGGAAAGCCCCAAGTCATGGATTTGTTGTGCTGATGCCGGTTCCATCACTCAGCACCATCAAGCTGATTCCATCCATTGCAGGGAAACTTGTCCTGGCTGGAGGGACCCTGGCATTTGGGAGTTGGCTGTTCAGCGACCTTGTTCACCTTCCTGGTGGAGGCGCAGGCTTCCTGGTCTTGGGGGCTGGCCTCTGGTGGGTGTCCCGTCCTTCTCGGGCTGCTCAATTTTCAGAGCCGTCCTCCATCCCCGGATGGATCCGTCGTTGTGAGTCGGTGCTTGCGCAGTTCACTGATCTGGAGCTGTCGTTGGGTATCGATGGTTTGCGACGTCCACGCGAACAGGAGCTTGATCTCTTGAAAGCTCAGCATTCACCTCTCAGTGTGGGTGTGGTTATCAGTGAGGGCGGGACCCATCCGAGCACTTCAGAGCTTCATACCGCTTTGGAGGGTTCCAATTCACTTGAGCTGTGCATTGCCAAGCCGTTGCCGGTGGTGGCTGAAGCCTGGAGCTGGCCTCAGGAGCTTGAGCAGCTTGATGTGATCTTGTACGGACTTCCAATGCCCCTAAGGGCAGCTGATCTTTTGCGGCTGGAACAACTGCCCACGGACCTCCCCGCTTGGTTGCTCATTAAGGATTCTGTCCAGGACTCGCGCGAAGCACGACAGGACGCCTTGAGCTGTCAGTTACCCAAGCCATGGCGCGATCGACTGTTGTTCTGGAGCGATGAGTCAGCTGATCTACGGAGGGGCTTGCTTCCTGTGCGACGTCATTTTGCTCAGCCTTCTCGGAGCCGAGAGGTCACCAAGCAACGCTTGTTGACCTCTCTTCATCGCCGTTGGCAAGCAGAGCTGGAGCAGTTGCGTCGTGAGCGATTCCGTTCTCTGCTTCAAAGAAGTCAGTGGATTGTGGCGGGTGTGGTGATTGCCTCCCCTGTTCCAAGCGTTGATCTTCTTGCTGTGGCTGTGGTGAACGGCTTAATGGTGAAGGAAATGGCTCAAATCTGGGGCTGCTCCTGGAGCTCTGAGGTGTTGCAGGTTGTGGCGCGCCAATTGGGGACCGCAGCCCTTGGGCAGGGGGTTGTGGAGTGGAGTGGTCAAGCATTGCTTGGCATGGCCAAGCTTGACGGTGGTACTTGGTTGGCGGCAGGGATGCTCCAAGGCCTCAGCGCTGCTTATCTCACCCGGGTTGTGGGGGCATCAATGGCTGATTGGATGGCCCTGAATGCCGGTGTTACCCAGCCTGATCTAGACGATCTCAAACGTCAGGCCCCGCTGTTGGTGGCGAAGGCGGCAGAGCGTGAACGATTGGATCTTCCTGGTTTTGCTGATCAGGCAACGGAATGGCTGAAGATGCAGGGATTCGCCGGCGCGTGACAATACTTCATTAATTGTTCATGAAGTTGTCATGAAAAATGTTGTCGAGATAATGAGATCCGTTGGTTTCACTTGAATTGCGGATGGCTTTTCATCATCTTGACTTTGATCATGGATCCTTTTTTGAGGATTGATTGATCGGATCCCGTTCTTATTCTTTTCTCATGGCAACTGCCGTTCGCAGCGGTCGCATAAGCAGCTGGCAAAACTTTTGTCAGTGGGTCACAGATACCAACAACCGCATCTATGTGGGCTGGTTCGGTGTGTTGATGATCCCTTGTCTGCTTGCAGCTACCACTTGTTTCATCGTCGCCTTCATCGCCGCACCTCCGGTTGATATCGATGGCATCCGTGAGCCCGTCGCTGGGTCCTTGCTTTATGGCAACAACATCATTTCTGGTGCTGTTGTTCCTTCCAGCAACGCCATTGGCT
>JASJLK010000058.1:0-8611 GCA_037620855.1 Synechococcus sp. ChBW.bin.23
TTGCTTTGACAAGCAAGGGCATTACAGCTGCGGGACAGCGACGGAATTACACCGTTCTTTCCCCGTTTCCTTCTCAGGCTGACCCCTGAGAAACCAGTACGACAAACATAGCTCACTTTTATGAAAATGAGAATCGTTTCAAAGTCTCGTTTCCCGGTGTATGGCCGATTGTTCTCCACCCAAGGCAATGTCGCGCCTAAAATTCGATTTGACGTATAACGCTCCTCACAGGCACTGTGGATTGAGCCGGTTGTGCACCATCCACCTGGCGCATTAACGATGCACTCTTGACTAAATGGATTGTCTAGATCCATAGGCCCTGCGGTGACAACAGACCTTGCCTTACAAGTGCACTGCCGTTGCCGGAACATTACCGTTGCATCATGCCCTCCACGAAATACTTTTTAATTCAGTTAGTTCCGCTTCAAGCGCTGCAGCCCTCATGACCCTGATGCTCGGTGTGCGTTGATCTATTACAGCGAGAAAATGACCATCAGGGTTCATGATCAAAACAAACCGACCCAACCTCATGCCAGCTCAATATCTATTTCAATATTGAAAGACTAATCGATTAAGATTTAATCAATTTTTTCCCCAATATACGCTATATTTTATGAACTTTTTTCAACCAAACCATTTAGTCCATCAAGTTTGTTTTATTCTCCAACCACGAATGCAGCATTAGCTAAATGAACGGACACATTCCTTTTAAGAATCCTCAAGTCGCAACCAATGGCAAGCGGTAACCTTGATTGGTTTCAACAGTGAACCTCTAAACACTTCGCTTATCATAATGGGAAATACACATGAACCTTGACGAGTTCCAGCAAGACCTGTCTAGCCGGATTGGGAAGCGGGTCACCAAGATCTTGACAAGGGATGGCGAAGCTGTTCAGGATTTAACCGATCTCTATCAACCTTCACCAGCCGGTTTTGCTGGACAACTTATTGTGATTGGCGGATCTCGGCACTCTTGGGAATTATGGCAAGAGGCAGGTGAAATATGGAATTTTCAATCAACTTTGATCGTTTAATCAATGATGTCCGATTCTATTTCAATGCTTGATAGAACAACTAAAACGTCAAAGTTGATAGGGACCTATTCAAATTCATTGCTTGACTCATTGTTTGACTCATTGTTTGACTCATTGTTTGTATTCCCCTCACAGCATTACCTAGCCGGGCTGAGACGCCCTTATTGTGCAGCGGACTTGACCTTGTGTCATTAAACAGAGTTTCACCAAGGCCTCTGTTTGAAATTGGTTGTGCCAGTTCTAATAATTTTTTAGGCCGAACCCTTTATTCCAAGGTTGATCCACAATTGCGTTGTCCAGTGGCCTTGGCATTAGAGAACATCCAACAAGATCTTGCCTTGGAAGGACTTGGATTAAAGGTTTGGGATGCAATACAAGACCTTCGCTACGTTTGAGATCCTTCAGTCAATGCTGGCCGTCATACGCGAGGGGCTTCAGTGGACGTAACACTTATCATTCAGTAGTGGAATCCAGTGCAAATGCCAACGGACTACGACGATTTTTCGAAGTCCGCCCATGTGGATGCTGATGGCGTTCTCGCTGACCGCGCTGCAAATGCTCAAAAACTGCGCAAATCAAAGGAATGCAGAGGCTTTCGTTCATTTGCAACGGAATGGTGGAAAAACGCAACGTCTTTGCATAACCAGAGGCGTAGCTGTTGATCGGCTTGCATCAACTCGTTTAACGAGATGTGGCAAGCAACAACAGGGCCGAGGATCGGCAGCAGGTCCTTGAGGATCTCTTCGAGACTCAAGACCCCCTCTTCGTCCATCGCTTCGAGCTACCCAACGACATCGCGAGAGCTGTCTTCGCTGCTGCGAAGGAGAACGAACGAACAATCCCAGGCCAGATCCGCATGGCCTTGAGGGTCTGGGGTTCTTCCAAGTGAAGGAGTCAGAAGTCTTCGAGTGTCTTGAAACGGTTGCTCAAGAGCTGGGCCTCCTTCTTGGGTATGGCCCGAACACGGAGGAACTCAGTTGCGACCAAATCATTGAGCATTGGCTGAACAAGACGACAGGCGCTGGCCTGACGCCAGAAGATGCCGCAATGTTCCTGGCCCATCGATTGGCCGAGGAACTTTGGGAGCTGCAAGAGGTTCATCCCTTGCCGATTGCAGACAGCATGAGCCGGATCCTGGCGTCCTTGAGTAACTTGAAATGCATGAATGGGTTCTTCGCTGGGATCAATTCGATAACGCTATCCAGCGCACTCGCTCAAATCCCTGATGGCTGCCCTTATGCGGTTCTGCATAGCCAGGACATCGGCGATCTTGAGGCACATGGGAGTTGCCACATCGCTTTTGGCGCGACCACTGAAGACGGCAATCCTGTTCCATACCGGCAGCGAGTCATTACTGATGAAGCTCTCGTGACGGCGCTCGAAGACCAGGGCCTGACTAACGATTGGGACGATGATCCTGCTCAAAGAGTCCGAGTTGGCGCTGCTCAGGAAGTTGCAGCTTGAGACCCAAAAGATTTACCAGCTCTGAAGAACTCTCCCTTGCTTTGCAGTGGGAGGAAGTGAGAGCTGAATATCTGGCCAACAATCAGCGTCTCGTTGAGGCAAGCGATGCTCGCGCCAGAGCAAAAGTTTTACGCAATCAATTACAGGAAGGTTTTGATGGATAAGCCACTACCAAAAACAGCAATTCGCATTCTTGGTCGCCCAGGAATTGAGTCGCTTGAACGTCCAGGCGAAGGCATTGGAGACATTCATTGGAGATGCTGGGCCTCAAAGGAATGGTCTACCCCTAATGGCAGCGACGGCATTCGAGAGACCAGCCTTGGCTCGATTGAGAACTGGACAAAAAATCTGCGAGGTCCAACTGATCCAGATCGCGTTCCAGCTGTTGCTGAAGTCATCCGCAAGCACATTGAGAAGGACGTGATTACGGACCTTGATCTTCAATCTTTGAGCAGCTACATCAAACGCGGCATGGAAAACCGCTTCGGTTAGATGAGTCAAATAGAATCTTCAAGGATGGATTCCATCGATAGATATGAGCTCGATGAATCTCTCGCCAAGAGATACAAGATCTCGGCTGAAAGATTTGATGCTTTTTTCTAGCAATCGCTATCGCCGATGAGGCAACCGATAGCAATCAGTACAGAAACTTCCTTCGCAAGCACCAGCGATGGCAGCAAGAAGGGGCGGCCAAGTGTGAGGCCTTACTTACATCTGAGGTGGCCACATGAAACGTCTCGCTAGCTGGGCGGACTCCTTAAAGCCCATGCCCCCGCTGAAAACATCACCGCTTCGGGGTGGTCAGTAACCACGTCAGCGGATCATCCGAGATGCCGTTGAGGCAGCTCACCGCTTCGAGCCCGGGTAATAAGTTCTGGGCATGACTTGCCTGTAAGCCCCAGAACCAGCGCAGCGCACCGCGCCGCGGAGCCATGCAGCGCCATGCACCGCTCACCAATGCTTTTCGCTTGCCAGTTCAACGATCAAGAACTGGCCGTCCGACTAAACCCAATGACACCTGAATCCATACCTGCTGAAGACTTCACCATCAAAGCAATCCAAGTCCTTTGCGACGAGGACCAAGAAGCCTGCATCCAGCGTTTCCCAGAGCTGAAGGATCACCCTGAACTGCTCAAGGCAATACTTCTCATAGAGGAAGGAATTAGCTACTGCGAGGGCAGAACCTTGACCCTAAAAAAGAAAGCCGACGAGCTGGGGCTCCGCCTCAAACAAATCTTGGCGGCAGATCCCAAGGCATCCCGTTGAGATCTCGCAGATCGGCCATGAGCTCCTTCTGGCGTTTGACCTCTGACTTTTCTCGACGCTTGAACTCCGTCCATTCCGCCTGCGAACGTGTCCGTTCAATAACTGCTAATTCAACAGGGAGCGATGCAATCCGTCGTCGCTCTTTTGCTACTGCAAGGGCAGCCTTTTTGTGGGCTTCAGCCAGCTGGCACAAACGGTTTTCTGCCAACGAAAGCAAAGCTCTTGCTTACCAATAGTCTGGACCGAACCATGCAATCACACCCTCGTTGCTAATCGAACCAAGAGACATGATCCCTTGCAAGATGTTCTTACAAAGGAGCAATTGAGGCAGGCCGTTCGCATGGCAAAGCATTTGGACTTTAGCTACTTAAAAGATGAAAAGGCTGGCCTCAGCTTGAAATAATCACTGGACAAAAGGATGCAAAAAAAGCAACGTCTATGGGGTGCAAGCTTGCCCGGTAAGTAATATTTACTCAACCAACTGTGATGCTGGCTGGGACTCCCTCCGCTTGTGCCAAATGAAGAACAACAGCTAAGGAGTTACAGCGCTTCTTAACTCCTACACTCGCTTCCCAATCCCCGCAGCAAGCGAGGAGATCCATCTAGGACATCAGGCGCGAACTTGGCTTGACTGAGCCGAAGGTGATCCGCCGAAGGAAATTGTTTGCGCTGGGAAGAAAGCAAAGAGAACACTTTTTGAGCGTAACCTTCGATTAGTTGTTCACTGCGCTCGTAAATACAAACATAGTCTGAGCTTGAATGACCACGAGTTTGAAGACGCCATCCAAAATGGCTATCTTGGTTTGAATAGAGCAATCGAAAAGTTCAGCCCAGATAGAGGTTATATATTTTCTACTTATGCCTTCTGGTGGTTGAGGCAGTCAATCATCAGAGGCGACGGCCAGAGGCGAATGGTCCGTATCCCTGACCAAGCGCTGCAGGAGTACAAAAACCTCAGACTAGCTATTACTGAGTTGAGGGAGAAAAATATCAAATCCACTCCAGAAATCCATTCTGAGATGACTGGGTTGAATGAATACAAAATTGCTCAAAGAGCAGAGATTGGCGGGATTAAATTGATCTCTTCGCTAGATCAGAGGATAGGAGAGGAATGCACCCCGTTAATTGAGTTGATCCCCAATCAAGGGAACAGTCAAGGGCGGGAGCTTGAGCTTTCGCAGCTAGAAAAGCAGCTGGCCTCCTCTCCTGCATGGGTCGCTTGAATAAAAAAGAAGCGATCGTCGTTCAACGCAAGCTAGAGGGTGTTGAACACAAAGACATTTGCGAGGAGCTATCTGTCTCTCGGGCTCGCGTTCCCCAGCTTTGAAGAGAGGCCCGGTCGAAGTTGGCAGGCCAGCATGAATTGCATGGAGCTGGCGTCGTATGACTCAGAATTGGAAGTGGGTCGGCTCTGCCCGTAAGGGCGAACGCTGCGCGGATGCGCTGTGGTGGCGACGAAGCAGATATGAAGGATCGGAGGCCCCCAACCTTTTAATTGCTCTGGCACTGGTTGGATGTTCGGCAGCGTCTGCCTGGCCTGCTGTCTCAATCCGCAATTGCTATGACGGCGATACCTGCACCACCACCACTGGCGAGAAGGTCCGGCTGGTTTGCATCGATACCCCTGAACTCCGCGGGCGAAACTCTGATCCAGTGCCAGCGAGGGGTGCTCGGGATTATCTGCGCAACTACCTGAAAGGCAAGGCAATCACCATCCGGCGGATCGACACCGATAGGTATGGCCGCACTGTTGCTGAGCTGTTTGCCGATGAGGCAAATTTCAAAAAGCAGTTGGTTACCAGCGGTCACGCTGAGATCTGTCGCCGATATGCAAAACCCTGCGCCTGGGCGAACAGTTAAAATGGGTTTCACCAGGACAGCAAAAATTACCCTTTGCTTTTGACAGCGGTATCCACCTCGCCGGGAATCAATTCAGCCACCACGAGTTCTGGTCATAAATCATGCCGCAGACTTTCGGTGACCGCATGCAAAGCGTTCTAGCTCATGCAATAAGCGCCGAGCCCTGGAAACGTGGCCTGCGCTGATCGACTCGACAGGTTGAGAATCCTGCCGCCTGGTGGCATGTGGGGCGCGATCGCAGCGGCCAGCTGTGCCGGCGCCACGGCCATCAGGCACAGGGCTCGCAGCAGATCAGACGCGGACTGGTGGATCAGAGCTCCTAACGGCTCAACTGCTCCAGCCCCATTCACCAGTGCTGCCAGCGGCCGGCCATCGAGGACATCCTTCAGCGTCGCGGCAGCCCTACCTCGTCACTGAGTTCAACGCCCAGCGCGGTGAGATTCTCGGCAGGGTTACAGGCTTGTCGAGATAGTGTCACGACGTCGAATCCGGAGCCCAGCAACAGATTCACGAGCTCTCTACCGATACCACGGCTGGCGCTGCTCACCACCACCACCCCGTCCGGGAACTGGTTGAGCTGATCCACAACAACGAAAATCACTATTACTACATAACAATGAAGATAGTGACATGTTTAAGCCGAATTTAGGGATACCACCCTTCTCCACCTGGCAGCATTAATCCCTTGTTGACACTGCCTTCGCCGAACATGCACCCACGAGATGCACGATTTGATTGGAAAGCCTTTGCAGCGGAGGCGATTCCCACAAAAACAAATTTTGGCCCTCTTGAGATCGTCTTGACTGACATCAAGACGACGTTTGGGGAAGCGCGACCAGCCTTGATTCTCGACGCTGGCTGTGGAGTTGGAGTTGTCAGCAGATACATGTATTCCCGGGGTTTTTCCGTTGTTGGGGTCGATATCAATGAGTCAGCAATAAACAACGCTCGAAAATCCACAGCAGGCTTGATCAAGGTTTCCGATGAATGCACAACAAGATATCTCAATTTTTCCTACGCAGATATTCTCAGGCCGACTTCCCCAGTGATACAAGCCAACGCATTCAGCGGAGCCGTTTGTCAACTCGTCATCTCAATCATCGGAGCAGACCAAGATCGAGCAGTCCTGCTCACAAACTTATTCAATGCTCTTCGATCTGGCGGTTATCTCTATCTTTCTGCCTCGGGTGTATCCGATGACCTCAACCCTATGTATGCAGAGCTCTACTGTTCAGACTTGGAAATCACCAAGGAGCCTTATACCTACCTTTCACGCGACGATCAAGGCAGGGCTCTCTATGTCACTCACCATTTCTCAGAGGAGGAGCTAAGAGATCTTTTGCAAGCTGCCGGCTTTTCCGACATACGCATTGACAAGAAGAGGGAAACAAGTAGTCGAAGAAACAGCCAATCCGCGAACTTCTATTATTGCTATTGTCGCAAGCCTCTATAAACGTATTTGTAGCAACTATCGCCTCTCTTCGTCATAGGAAATGTTTACTCCTGCTGTTAAGCCATTGCTGACTTCATAGACAACTCGTCCGAGCACGCCAGAACTATCAGCTACTGACCCATCACCATCCTGGTAGTAGTAACCAACAGAAGCATTCACGACTGAAGTGATGAAGTAACCAATATCAAGACCATAAGTTGCCAGTGAGCCCGCTGAGTAGAACCAATTAATCTTTTGCTCTTTATCACCAACAGGAATCAAGGCATAGGCATTGAAGTTCAAGTCATTGGAAACCGCTTCCGCATTGACTGCCACCTGCTGGAAGAATGCACCCTCCTCTGTGCCGCTGACATTGATGCCGGTGTGGGTTCCGCCTGTATTCATCGGGCGGCTGTCATAACCAGCATTCAGCCCATACATCCAGCTGCGGTCACCATTCAGCCAGCGATAACCAAGCCTTGATGAGGTGCTGATCGTTGTA
Organism: Synechococcus sp. ChBW.bin.23; assembly: GCA_037620855.1. Taxonomy (GTDB): domain Bacteria; phylum Cyanobacteriota; class Cyanobacteriia; order PCC-6307; family Cyanobiaceae; genus Synechococcus_C. Next base: position 7,559 of record JASJLK010000058.1, read on the forward strand.
CCAGCTACATCGGTATTGATGATGCTGCTTTTGTTCTCGTAATCAGCAAAGTTGGCGTTGAGCAGCACATCCGCAAAGAACACACTGTTCTCGCCACCAGAGAGGGGCGAGAACCCGCCAATACCGGCTTAGTTTGGTGTTCCAGCTCCTTGCAACGCACCTTGAAAACCAATGGTGGGTTTGACGACATCCTTAAGGCTGATGCTCATCACACCAAGATCATCAGCACTGCCTTCTTGCGCAGCTACTGGCTGAAGAGGAGTATTGGCGAGTGCCAGTGCAGCAACACCACTCAGCGATAACGACAGGCGCAGGGAACGCTGCATTGAAAATGATTTATTAAACGCAGAATGCCTTGCTTTTACTGCTGCTGCCCGCTTCAGTATGTATCTACAGCATTGCTGGCAGTATGCAACCCGGGGTATTGGGTTGAAGGACACGTTGCTATAAAGTCCGAAAAGGAGCTCCTCAACAAATGCGCAACAATGTAAAAGGTTTAATCCTGCTCATAGGTACTTTGTCTGGCTTTTGCTTGCTAACGACATTCTCTTCAGCTGCACTCAAGGCAGAGGAATGCATTGTCCAAGGATCGTCTTTAAGCTCCAATCAAGTCGCCAATCTTCAAGTTGGAAATGTTGGTAATTCTCCCGTGCGTCTGTCATGGATTAACTTCCAAGGAACACGACAGGAATGGGAAGTGATACAACCAGGCGGCTATACAGATATTCAGTCTTATTCCACACACTTATGGGTTATCGAGAATGTAGAAAGTGGGGATTGTGAAGCGTCGATCAGAGTCGGTAAAACCGTGTTAGTGAAAGTCGGCAGGTAAGGAAGTCAGGGTGGTTTAGCTTTGCTGATATTCAACAGGCAATAAAAAACCCCGCTTTAGGCGGGGCTAGTCAGTTTTAGGCGTTCAATCTTAAACTATGAATAGAGGTCATCAAACTTTTGTTTGCATACTTCTTATAGCGGAACTTATGACTGAAGCTTTGCTGGTTTTGCTTTTTCTTCCCTGAGTTCTGCGTCAATGATCATCATTGCTGCACGCTC
>JASJLK010000059.1:0-13685 GCA_037620855.1 Synechococcus sp. ChBW.bin.23
TTGTGGGAGCGGAGCGTTATCTCAATCACCCCACCTTTGGAATGCTCTATCAGGTGTCAACTGCGGGCGAAGGACGGGATCTGTACGCCACTCTTTATGCCCAGCGCATGTTTTTCTTGGTGACGCTGCAACCCAGAGGGGCTCAGTTTGAGGTGATTCCTTACCAGGACGCCCGGCATCATGCAGAGCTCCACCTGTCGCGCTGTCGCCGTGATCGCGCTGACGATTTTGCCGATTGGAAGCAGCTGTTCGATCAAACCTTCATTTGATGGCCTCCAGTAGCTCGGAATCTGTGACGATTCAGTCTCGCTGGCAGGCGATTCACGCTGAGTGTCCAGACGCTGTTCACTTGCTGGCTGTCAGTAAAGGCCACCCGGCCATGGCGGTGCGCGAGCTGGCCGCCTTAGGGCAAGTTGATTTTGGTGAGAGCAGGGTGCAGGAAGCACTCCCCAAACAAAAAGACTTAGACGACCTCTGCGGTTTGCGTTGGCATTTCATTGGACGCCTGCAGGCCAACAAAGTGCGGGCTGTCGTGCGGGCCTTTCCCGTGATTCATTCGATCGACTCTCAGGGACTTGCAGAACGCACGTCAAGGATTGCGGTAGAGGAAAACAAAAATCCGGAGGTGTTTTTTCAGGTCAAGCTTCGCGATGACCCGTCGAAGGGTGGCTGGGAGCCGGATGCCTTGCGAGAGGTTTGGCCACAGCTGCACTCGTTACCAGGTTTGAAGCCCATTGGGCTGATGACTTTGGCCCCATTTGGCTTAGGGCTTGAAGACCGTCAAACTCTCTTCCATGACTGCAGAACCCTCGCGGATGAACTCGCTTTGCCCGAATGCTCGATGGGGATGAGCGGAGACTGGAAGCAGGCTGCTGATGCAGGTGCAACCTGGGTTCGAGTGGGGTCTGGATTGTTTGGACCACGGCCTGAACGCTTGGTTTGACCCCCACTTGTCAGGGCAGCCTGTTGTGAAGATGTTCAAATCGCCCAGTCACTCTTGCTCACAACTCTGTAGAGCGCTAATAAGGGTTCCGGTTTGATTTAGTTTCCGGTGTCGCTGATTTCTCGTCTTCGTGCTGTCGTTGCGGGTGATGATTACCTCGATGGTGATTATGACGACCTCGATTACGACACTGGCGAACAGGACGAAGTCGAAGAAGGACCTTCTCACTCCATGTCGAGTGCTTTGGCAACTCTTGATTCCAGCAATCCCTTTCAAAGTGAGCATTCTTTCACTGGATCCAATGTGATCGGGATGCCTGGTATCAGTACAGGCACTGCTGAGGTCTCTTTGATGGAGCCTCGCAGTTTTGATGAAATGCCCGGAGCGATCCAAGCCCTGCGTGAGCGCAAAACGGTGATCCTTAATCTCACGATGATGGAGCCGGATCAAGCGCAACGAGCTGTGGACTTCGTAGCAGGTGGCACCTTTGCCATTGATGGTCATCAAGAGCGCGTTGGCGAAAGCATTTTTCTGTTCGCGCCCAGCTGCGTAACGGTCACCAACGCCACACAGGACGAAACCTCCGTTCCGACCCACGTTTCTAAGGATGTTGAGCAAGCCTCTTCTGAGGCCAGCATTGCTCCGACTCCCGCTTGGAGTGCCACAAACGCCACCGCACTTTGAACCATCAGTGTCGTTTGCCTTTGGTGTAATTGGTCTGGGCCGGATGGCTCAGGCCCTTGTGATTCCCTTGATTGAGCAGGGACTCATCCCCGCTGGTGAGGTGATCGCTGTCGTTGGCCGTCAGGACTCTGTTGCAACGGTGTCTGCGCGACTGCCCTCCGAAGTCAAGGTCGTTGCTGCCAGTGATCCCGCTGCACAGGAGGCTTGGGGGGCATCGGTTCAACTCTTGGCCGTTAAACCCCAAATGCTCGATTCGGTTGCGGCCTCTTCTGCTCCACCTGCAACAGCCATGCCTGCGCTGGGTTCAAGCCTTTTGATCTCCGTGCTTGCAGGGGTTCCCTTGGCGCGGCTTCAAAGTTTATTTCCTGGCCGGATCTGTGTGCGTGCCGTGCCTAATACCCCCTGCCTGGTGGGTCAGGGACTCACGGGCTTGGCTTGGGGGAATGGCATCTCTGATCAACAGATGCAGCAAGTGCGCTCCTTTTTTGAGCCCGTAAGTGAGGTTCTCGAGCTCCCCGAAGAACGGTTAGATGCTTTTCTTGCGCTCACCTCCTCTGGTCCTGCTTATGTGGCTTTAATCGCAGAAGCGATGGCCGACGGTGCCGTTGCCGTGGGAATGCCTCGGGCTCAAGCCCATCATTTGGCCCATCGAACCCTCGCTGGAACCGCGGCCTTACTTAAGGAACAAGAGCTGCATCCTGGCGAACTCAAAGACATGGTGGCCTCCCCTGGTGGCACCACCATGGCGGCGTTGCGACAGCTCGAAAAAGCGGGCTTGCGTTCAGCCTTGATCGAAGCCGTTATTGCCGCCACGCAACATGGTAAGAGGATGGCGAATTAGCCCAGCTTTAAAACGTTGAGGCTTTTTTGGCGATCAGGGTCTCATAAAGCTCTTCCAGAGCATCGATGTTGGACACCATCCGGTAGCGCTCCATAACTCGCTCACGCGCTCGCCGGCCTAGCTCCTGCGTGAGTAAAGGTTGATCACGGAGAACGGGCAGCAGGGTGCGTAGCTGGGTGGTGACCCCTTGCGTGCTGAGAACGATGCCTGCCCCACCTGCGAGCACTTCTCCATCAGCACCAGCATCTGTGGCGACGCAGGCGCATTGGCAGGCCATGGCCTCGAGTAGGGCGATGGAGAGGCCCTCCACCAGTGATGGCAGCACAAACACCTCAGCGCACTGGAGCAGGGCGACGCGCGTGTTGAGATTGGGTTCATAGCCCCACCACAACAGATCCCCGATCCCATTGCCATAAACGTTTTGAAGTGTGCTGCGCAGGGGGCCGTCACCCACGATCACGAGTCGGCATCCCGCTGGCTTGACCAGTCGCCAGGCCCGCAGTAACGCTTCCACATTCTTCTCGGTTGCGATCCGACCCATGTACAGAAAAATCCGCTGATCACCAAGGCGTGAGCGGACGTCATGCAACTCCTTGCTCATCGAGGCGGGATGGCTTGGGGCAGGAGACCAGCGGTTGGGATCCACGCCATTGGGAATGACGGCAAGGCGAGTTTCGTGGACCCCCAAACGGTTCAGAACATCCGCCTGAAGATCGGAAAAGACGATGACGCGGTCGTACCGGGAGAGAGCAGGCGCATAGAGCTGATAGCCGAGCTGTTGCGTGCCCGCTGTGAGGTTGCGCAAGCCTGCATCAAACGGGGGATGAAAGGTCGCGACCAGCGGAATGCCTAACGGCTGGCAAAGCTCCGGAAGTCTGAAGTCGAGGGGGGAAAGGGTGAGGCTGGCATGCACGACATCGGGCTGAAGCCTCTTTAAGGACTCACGCAACTCCCTCTGCGCCCTAAGGGAGGGAATCGTGTACACCTGAGACTTCAGCAAATACGGCAGGCTCACATCTGGATCGTGTGCCAGCAATGTTGTGTTGCTGCTGCCGGGAGCACCAGGGTTATCGAAATGAATGAAGCTGGTTTGATGGCCGCGTTTCTTTAGGGCCTCTGTAGTGCTCAGCCCGTAGGTGACATTGCCGCAGAACGGAGTTTTTTTGCCGAGCCAGGCAATGTGGGCCACTGGCACCGTTGCGAAGCCGAGTCTGAAGTTAGCAGCGCTCCCAAGGTCGCTCCCACAAAGCGGCAGCTAAAGAAAGTGCCGCAAGCACCCACAGCACAGGGATCAAGCCAATGCTGCTGACTAGGGCGCCGGCAAGAACCAGGGGCAGGCTGAGAGCAATGTTGATCAGGTTGTTCTGAAGCCCGAAGACCCTTCCTCGCTGGGATTCAGGAGTGTCTTCCTGAATCGTGGTCTGAGCCGGAATGGCTACAAGAGCGGCACCAATGCCGAGGATGCCGCACAACACCAAGGTGATGCTGAGATTTCCTCGCAGTTGCCCGAGCATGATCAGACACCAGGTGATCGCGCCCAGTCCGGCTGCGGCGAGTCGCCGACGGCTAAAGCGATGGCCCATTTGAGCCACCAGCACAGCGCCAATGGCCATGCCTAGTCCGCTCATCGCTAGCAGGGTGCCGAAACCTGTTGGCCCCAGCCCTTGGATGGCTGATGCCAGGCTGATCGCCAGCACATAAAGCGCGGCTAGGAGGCTGTAAAGCACCACGAGATGCACCATGGCTCCACGGACGGATGCCTGCTCTCGAAGCACTTGTATCCCCGCCAAGATTTCTTTCCAGACCGAATCGCTGCTGTCTTTTCTCGGTGGTTCGCGCATCTGAATGGTGCTCAGACTGATGGCCGCCATGCCGTAACAGAACGGAAGCAGAAGAAATTCGCCACCGCTGATTCCAACCATTTGAAGCAGGTGGTTGAGTCCTCTCAGGATTGGATCGCCCAAGGCAAAGCCAACGATCGTGGCGCCCATGCTCGTGGCTTGATACAGGGAATTGGCGGCTAGAAGGTGTTCTCTTGGTACCAGTAATGGGATCGTCGCCTGTTCAGCGGGGGCGAAAAACTGGGTCAGAACCGATTCAAGAAAGGTCATGACCAGCAGAGCCCAATATCCCCAGCTCAGACCAAACCAGTGGGGGCCAGGGATCAGGAATAGAGGGGTGCACAGCACAAGCAGTGCCCGCAGGCCGTTGGAGGCCACCATCACCCTGCGTTTAGGCCAGCGGTCGACCCACACACCCGCAACGGATCCGAGCACCATCGCTGGGATGGTGTTGGCCACGTAGATGCCGGTAGCCAGCAAGGTGATGCGTTGGGCTCGCGTCTCGAAATCCATGCGAATCGCAGAGGCGATTTCAGCAAGCGCTCCATTGCTATCCGGTGTGTTGGTCACCCAGTATTGGGCGATCAAATACACCATCAACACGATGTAGAACTTGTCCGCGAGTTGGGAGAAGATCTGCCCGACCCAGAGGCGTCGGAAGCCATCGAGATGGATCACGGCTTGAAGTCCGCGCCGGCCTTCTGGATTGGCGCTGGTGGGCAGGGCCGGGTCCGGGCTGTTTAGGGGAGGACCGCTCAAAACGTGTTCATTCGCGAGATCATGATCGCCCACTACAGGCCTTAACGTGAAAACCCTTAGACTCGCTGGGTGGTTAAGTGCTAGCGACAGCCTCTCTCACCATGGCAAATGAGCGAATGGGCCTTGGGAGATGCACTCGGCACCAGCACTCCATAAGGGTAAAAAGGCGGAGCCAAGCCGGTCTGGGTCCCATCAATCCACCGTCTCGACGTTCCGGTAATTCAAGCCGCGTTAACCGCTGAAGCAGGGCGAGTTCGGAAGGGTTGATCTGAATGGCTGCTCCAGCTTGAGCACCGATGGCCAGACCTTCGTCGGCCAGCAGGCTGCAGCGCCAGTCCCAATTCCCGATCGGTGGAGATAGGGCAGCTCCACTGCGGCAACACGTTTGGAGAGGGAGGCCATAGCCGCCGAGAGCGAGCAGATGAACACAGGCCTGAACAAGGGTTGCCAAGGTGCGATCAACACGTTCTCCTTCAGAGCTTTCAAGCTCAGATTCACGCTGCCTTCGCGCCAGTAGCTCGAGCCGCTCGAGATGCATCAAGACTGCACTGAGCATTCCGGGTACGGGATCATCTCCAGCGACCAACGAGATCGAGAGCTCAGATAGGGCTTGGGCGGCTGCCAGCGTTTCCAATCGCTGCCCCACGTTGCCGAAATTGTGTTGGACCTGAAGTTGCCGCACCCGAAGCAGGCCGCTCCGACCCCCCACTTGCAGTTCCAGGGTTGTGAGAGGAACCGCCGCGGCCAGGCTGCTGCGTGGCTTACGTGCCCCTGGTACGGCCAGGCGAATCAGGCCCACGTCATCACTGAGCAGGGTGAGCAGCCTGTCGTGCTCCCCGAGGGGGCCCACCTTTAAAGCCAACCCTTCGATCCGCCGTTCCGGGCTCATTGCGGATGCCGGAGGGCCTGAATCAAAGCTGGACCATGGCTGGTTCCCAGGGCCGTGGCGCCCTCTTCCACCAGGTCCAGCGCCGTTTCCAATCGTTGAATGCCCCCTGCCGCCTTGATCGCGCAATTCCCCCTTGCAAGCTCTTTGAGCTTGCGCACTTGCAGAGGAGTGGTGGCGGACCCAAATCCATTGCCCGCTTGCAAGAACGCAGCACCGGCATCGATCGCGGCTTCTACGGCCAAGCTCAGGCGCTCTGGCTGCAAGCGGTTCACATCTAAAATCACCGTTACAGGTAGGCCGAGATCGCAGATCTGCGCGAGTTCTTCCGCATAGGCTTCCGCCCGCCCCGCCGTGATGGCAGCGAGATTGGGAACTACATCGAGGGCATCTGCTCCTCTGGCTGCGGCCCATTCCGCTTGCGCCCGTTTGAGCTCCGCTGGAATCGTCCCGAAGGGGAAGTCCACAACAGCAAACAAGCGAAGGCGCCCACTTGGTCCGATGCGATTTCGCACCGCTTCTAGGTGGCAGAGGCTGGTGCAGAGCCCCCCGAAGCCGAGAAGTCGCGCCGCATCACAGAGGTTGTGCAGAGCCTCCTCTTCTAAAAGTGGATCTAAAACGGCTTGATGAATCAAGGGCGGGAGCTCTGGAAGCTCCCGCTGACGCGGCGACGCGGTCATTGTTGAGGGGCAAGCACTGGTCTTAGTTCCGCGCTTGGATCACGCCAAAGCCACCATGATTGCGGTGATAAATCACCTGGAGTTCACCGCTTTCTTTGTCTCGAAACAGGTAGAAGTCATGGTCGATCACTTCAAGCTGATGGCGCGCCTCTTCAAGGCTCATCGCTGGCATTGCGAAGTATTTGCGCCGAACCCCTGGGCTAGGAAGCTGCGCTTCTTTGCCCTCGAGCAGAGAGTCTTCTGTGGGACGTTCCGTGAGAAGGACGTCATTTTCTGAAGTTGGGGTGGTCCGATGGCCATGGTCGCTGTGGCGTTCCTTGAACCGACGCAGCTGCCGCGCCAACTTATCTGCGACCAGATCGATGCTGGCGTAAAGGTTTTCGCTTCTCTCCTGGGCGCGAATTACCGTGCCATTGGCGAACACAGTGACTTCCGCTGTTTGTTGCGGAACCCTGGGGTTCCGAGCAACTGATAAGTGCACATCCGCTTCCTTGACGAGGTCGTCGAAGTGATGGATAGCCCGTTCCAGTTTTGTTTCGGTGTATTCCCGCAGTGCGGGCGTCACATCCAAATTGCGACCATGGATCAGAAGCTTCATGGCGGTCCCCTTTGCCTGGTTCTACCGGCAACCTACTAACTGCCTCAGACGCAGGAGAGCGGTCTGCGGCATTTCTTTTTGAGCCGGTTGCGCCCGTTCCGTTCTCCCAGGCCTGGGAGTGGCAACGTGGATGGCAGAAAAAATTACTCGCTGAGGCAGGCTCAGACAGGGAAGCGGTTTGGATTCTTCAACATCCGGCTTGCTTCACTCTTGGTCGCGGAGCGACGGAAGATCACTTGCGTTTTGATCCCGAAAATCCCCCAGCTCCCTTGCATCGCATCGACCGTGGCGGTGAGGTCACCCATCATGCACCCGGGCAGTTGGTGGCCTATCCGGTGTTGGACCTTCGCCGGCGCGAACCAGACCTTCATTGGTATATGCGCCAGCTCGAACAGGTGGTGATCGATGTGCTGGAGGCATTGGACTTGAAGGGCCAACGCATCCCAGGCCTTACGGGGGTTTGGCTGGAGGGGCGAAAAGTGGCGGCTATCGGGGTGGGATGTCGTCGTTGGATCACTCAGCACGGCCTTGCTCTCAACGTGTCGTGCGCCATGGAAGGTTTTGCGCAGGTTGTGCCATGTGGAATTTCTGATCGTCCTGTGGCTCGTTTGCAGCGCTGGATTCCTGGCATCACGCCTGCTGTTGTGCAGCCAATCCTGCGGGATGCACTGGCCCAGCGCCTGTCAATCAGCTGGTGCGACCTTGCTGGTCTTGATTCTGGGTGGTACTCCTAAGCGCAAGCTGAAAACAATGTTGTGGATTCGTTTGCGCAGGCCAGCTGGCGACCAACGCCGTGGGAGTTGAAATCACTTGCCCGTCAGCAGCATGTGCAAGGCCTGGGGAGAGTGGATCAGCTCTGGCCCTGGCTTGAGCAACGTCATGGTGCGCTCATGGCTGTGGATGCTCCCCATGCGGCTCATCCGGAGCATTTCACTTATCGCGAGTTGTCGCAACGGATCACGACAGCGGCTGCAGGGTTCCGTTCCTTGGGGATTCGTGAAGGCGATGTGGTGGGACTGTTTGCAGAAAACAGTCCCCGCTGGCTCATGGCAGATCAAGGTTTGATGCGCACAGGTGCGGCTGATGCGGTGCGTGGCTCCTCAGCCCCCGTAGAGGAGCTGCGTTACATCCTTGAAGACGCCAAGGCGGTGGCCCTGGTGGTGCAAAACGCGGACCTTTGGCAACGGCTCCAATTGCCTGCGCAGCTGCGCAGGCAATTGCGCTTTGTCCTCCAGCTTGAGGGTGATGCTGTGGATTCAGACGTGATCTCTTGGGCTGATTTTTTGGCGGCTGGCGCCGAGCAACAGGCTCCGGATCCAGATCTTGGTCGAGATGCAGCTAGTGCTGCCAATACAACAGCCACCATTCTTTACACCTCAGGGACCACCGGTCAGCCGAAGGGAGTTCCGCTCAGCCACGCCAACCTGCTGCATCAGATGCGCAGCTTGAGTTGCGTTGCTCGTCCAGCCCCTGGCGCACCTGTGCTCAGCGTGTTGCCGATCTGGCATGCCTATGAACGCAGTGCGGAGTATTACTTCTTCTCCTGCGCCTGTTCGCAGAGCTACACCACGATTAAACAGCTCAAACGTGATTTGCCCAGGGTGAAGCCTGTGGTGATGGTCACGGTGCCGCGCCTGTGGGAGGCGGTGCAAGCAGGGTTTGAAGATGTCCTGAAAACATTCCCTGCATCCAGGCAGCGCCTTTTGCGCGCGGCACTCGCTAATAGCAGTGCCTATTGCTTGGCCCGGCGTCAGCGACGCAACCTGATGCTGATGCCCTTGGGGCGCCGTCAGCGCTTGATTGCGCGCCTGAAATCCGCCGGGCGCTGGCCCGGCCATGCTCTGGCGTCCAAGCTGATCTGGCCAAAGCTGAGGTTGCAGCTCAGTGGTGGTCAGCTGCGCTTCCCCATCAATGGAGGAGGTGCAATCGCGCCTCATGTGGATTCCTTCTTTGAAGCGGTGGGAATCGAGTTGTTGGTGGGCTACGGCCTCACTGAAACCAGTCCGGTTGTGAGTTGCCGGCGTCCATGGCGCAACATTCGTGGAAGTTCAGGGCAGCCAATGCCTCAGACGGAATTCAGGATTGTGGATCCTGAATCCCGAGCTCCTCTCAGGTTTCGAGAACGTGGTTTGGTGCTTGTGCGTGGACCTCAGGTCATGCAGGGATACTTGGGGAAACCTGAAGCCACTGCAAAAGTTCTGGATGTTGATGGATGGTTCGACACCGGCGATTTGGGAATGCTTCTTCCAGATGGTTCTGTGGTGTTAACGGGCAGAGCGAAAGACACCATTGTTTTAAGCAGCGGTGAAAATATTGAGCCAGGTCCTCTTGAAGCTCATTTGTTGATGAATCCAGTGGTTGAGCAAGTCTTACTTGTTGGTCAAGACAAGAAACAACTTGCTGCTTTGATTGTTCCGAGTCAAGATGGTTTAATGCAGTTTGCGAAAGACAAAGGAGTGGAAGGTTTCGACTCTTGGTCTGGATTGCTGACGCAAGATCAAATAAAGTTGTTAGATCTTTTGAAAAGAAATTTTAACCTTGATCTTCAATTACGTTCGGGATCAAGGTCAGAGGAAAGATTATGTGGGGTCGCATTTGTTGAACCCTTTACGATTGAAAATGGTTTATTAACACAAACTTTAAAGCAAAAAAGAAATGAGATTTGCATTAAAAATGTGAATGCTATTGAGAGTATTTATTGATTTTATTGTGTAAATGTAAACTGGATCCTTCCTGCCTTCTTGGGCAATCTAAATCTATGCATTTGATTTTAGAATTTTCCGCTGAACCCTGATCCTGTAGAAAATGATTGAGTATTGCTTGTGGAGCTGAATGCATCACGCCGCTCTATCAATATTTCTTCTTCCACCATCTCTGTCATGTCATAATTTTGTTCAGTAATCGTTACTGTTCCTGTTATCGAGAATTGATCGTCATCAACATATTTATTGCTCGACATTGAAACAGGATCGCCATCTTTTTTACAGTCTGAGACTTTTTCGTTTGTAAGCAGTGACGAATTTAACTTCACTACTGCCACGATGCTTCCAATTGATGAAGGGGAATTTGAAAATTTTGAATTGCCTTGGAATGGCGATTTTGATGTTTATTATTGATATCTGAGCTACTTGATTTCTGTAGAGAGTTAGGTGCCTTTTCTTGAAGATTCGTTCTGCTTGAATGATGGACTTAGAAGTCATCATCTGAAAATGTCGAGTCTGCAACTTTCGCTTTAACGCATTCTCCAGTGCCAGCGCTACCGGCTCCGTCGCGTAAGTACCACTCTCTATGAATAATCAAAGAGTTTAGATTAATAGTAAGTTTTTTCCTGGTTGTCTGGGAGTGAGCGTTAGTCTGCTTCCGCTTTGTAGTGAAGTGAAAAATACTGGGGCACCGTCATTGATTTGGCCAACGGCCAAACTAGAGCCTGGAGAAAACATGAGCGAAATCCATTTTCCTTGTCCGTACTGGCAATCTAGGTATTGTCTGCTGTCACCTTTCTGGTTGCCGAAGTTATCTTCTTCCTGATTTTGCGAGACTGCTTGATTGAAAATATTTGCCGTAAATAGCAATGTACAGGTTAAAAGTAATCGGCTTAGTCTTACAAGAGGCTTCACTTTTTATTGGTTGCCTTGCCCTTTTTATTTTAGCAATTGGCTATTCCTTCGCTTGGTTCTTGCATGTTGACGCAATTGCGTCTTGATTGCTTTGTTCTTGACATGTCCAGGATTTCGTGATTTCTGCCTGTTCGGTTTTCTGCAGAGATCAAAATCCAGTACTGCTTTTCTCCGTGCTCTGTCTTGTTGAAGTTTGTGTGTGGTCGTGCAGGGCTTTGTTTTGGAATTTGCAATGGCTAGAGCCATGACTTCGGCTTCGTCTTGGGTATTATTACTTGCGGTTAAGTTGCGATTTTTAAGTGTCTGAAAATTCTTCACTCACCATCAAGCGTTCTATCACCATTCGTGCAGTGGTGACTCCGGCCTGGAAGGAGGAAGCTGAGCGCGAGTTGAGCAACGGAATCGCGACGACTGATCAGCAGCTTGCACAGTTAGAGCAAGAGGGCCAGGAGGTGGCTGATCAAGTTCGTCGTCAGAGTGCAAATCCGCTCGATCCAAGGGTTCAGGACCAGGTGGCTCAGGTCCAGCAACAGGTGGCGGTAAAGCGCTCTGAGTTAGAGGAACAAAAGCGAAACCTGTTGCAGCAACAGGCTCAAGTGCGTGAGCTTGAGATGGATCAGATTGTCGAACAGGGCCAACTCGATAGCTTTTGCGACATCAAAGTCGGCGACAATTTAGTCAGCAAGATGCAAGTTTCTGTCGTGGTGCGTGATGGCGTGATCGAGTCGATCGAACAGGGCTGATCTGGGCCGTAAAGTTTATTTGATTCGCTCGTCTGGAGACGGTTTTGGCAACCCACGATATTTTTATGCCTGCCCTCAGCTCCACCATGACGGAGGGCAAAATCGTGGAGTGGCTCAAGCAGCCTGGAGACAAGGTGGCGCGAGGCGAGTCCGTTCTCGTTGTTGAGTCGGATAAAGCCGATATGGATGTGGAGTCCTTTCAGGAGGGGTACTTGGCTGCAGTTCTTATGCCTGCGGGGAGCACTGCCCCCGTGGGTGAAACCATCGGCTTGATCGTTGAGACGGAAGCGGAGATCGCTGATGTGAAGGCCAACGCTCCTTCTGTAGCACCAACCGCTCCTGGGGCAGCCGCATCCCCTGCTGCTCCAGCGTCTCCCGCTCCTGCTGAAGCGGCACCTCTTTCTGCTCCTGTCCCCCCCCCCGCTCCTGTGGCGGTTCCAACTCCCGTCTCAGCTCCGGTGGCTGCACCGGCGAGCAACGGACGTTTGATCGTGAGCCCGCGCGCCCGCAAGCTGGCCTCCCAAATGGGCGTAGACCTTGCTGGTCTTCGCGGCACTGGCCCCAATGGCCGGATTCAGGCGGAAGACGTTGAAAAGGCAGCCGGTCGTCCTGTTACCCCACCACGGGTGGGTGAAGGTACCTCGGCCGCTGTCGTTGGCGCCGCCGCAGTTGCGGCTTCACTGTCGGCTCCTTCCGGCAACAGTTTTGGTGCGCCTGGCGACACCGTGGCCTTCAACACGCTCCAGGCGGCAGTGAACCGCAACATGGAAGCCAGCCTTGCGGTTCCCTGCTTCCGTGTTGGATACACGATCACCACCGACAAGCTCGATGCGTTTTACAAGCAGGTAAAACCCAAAGGCGTCACGATGACGGCCCTTCTGGCCAAAGCTGTGGCCGTGACCTTGGCTCGCCATCCCCAGGTGAATGCCGCCACCACGGCTTCTGGCATGAGCTACCCCGCTGAGGTGAATGTGGCTGTCGCAGTGGCGATGGAAGACGGAGGCTTGATTACGCCGGTGTTGCGTAATGCCGATCGCACAGATCTGTATGAGTTGTCGCGTCAGTGGGGGGATTTGGTGAAGCGTTCTCGCAGCAAGCAACTGCAGCCTGAGGAATACAGCACCGGCACCTTCACCCTCTCCAACCTTGGAATGTTCGGAGTGGATCGATTTGATGCCATCCTGCCCCCTGGCACAGGCGCAATCCTGGCGGTTGCGGCGTCTCGTCCCACCGTGGTGGCAGGCAAAGACGGATCCATCGCCGTGAAGCGTCAGATGCAGGTGAACCTAACCGCCGACCACCGCGTGATTTATGGCGCCGATGGTGCTGCCTTCCTGAAGGATCTGGCGGAACTGATCGACACGCGTCCGGAGAGTTTGGCGCTGTAAGTCAAAGCTGTGTTTGCTGCTTCGTTGTTTTCACGCCTGATCGGACGAGCGTTACCTCGGGCTAGTGCGGCCCAAGAGAGATTGCCCAATCTGCAGGCTTTGCCGATCCTGTCGTCGGATGCACTCTCCTCCGTGGCCTACGCGACAGAGGCATCCCTGGGTGTGCTGATCCTGGCGGGTAGTTCAGCCCTCAAGCAATCGCTCCCCATCACCCTGGCGATCATCGCTTTGATCGTGATTGTGGTGCTGTCCTATCGGCAGGCGATCGCCGCCTATCCCAATGGCGGCGGCTCTTATGTCGTGGCTCGTGAAAACTTGGGACGCAACGTCAGCCTTGTGGCCGCGGCAGCCCTTTTGATCGACTACACCCTCACGGCTGCCGTGAGCTTGATGGCTGGAACTCAGGCCCTGTCGTCTTTGCTGCCCTCATTGCTGCCCCATGAGTTGCCGTTGTCACTTCTGCTGCTGGCCCTGGTGGGTTGGGCCAATTTGCGCGGTCTTCGTGAGGCGGGACGGGTTTTTGCGATTCCTACCTACGTCTTTGTGGTGATGATCCTGCTGCTCACACTTGTTGGGGTGACTGATCTCAGCTTTCAACATGGCTGGACCCCTGAGCCTCCTCCACTGGAGGCCGCTTTGCAGCCATTAGGGCTGTTCTTGATCTTGCGTGCGTTCAGTTCTGGCTGTTCGGCGATGACCGGGATT
>JASJLK010000060.1:0-6035 GCA_037620855.1 Synechococcus sp. ChBW.bin.23
CCCCTTCAGGGCTTTCAGGGCGAGTTGTTAGTTCTGAACGGTGATGTTCCACTTCTGCAGGCCGAGACGATTGATGCGTTGGTGAGTACGCACCGCAGCAGCAAGGCGGATGTGACCTTGTTAACAGCAAGGCTCGATGACCCCACTGGTTATGGCCGTGTCTTTGCGGATGCCAAGGGTCGGGTGAGCGGAATCATTGAACATCGCGATTGCAGCGATGAGCAACGGGCCAACAACCTCACCAATGCGGGGATCTATTGCTTCAACTGGGAAAAACTTGCTGAGGTGTTGCCGAAATTGAGTACTGACAACGATCAGGGCGAGCTTTATCTCACTGACACGGTTCAGCTCTTAGACGTGGCGATGCAGATGGAGGTGAGCGATCCCGATGAGGTGAATGGAATCAACAATCGGAGACAATTGGCTCAGTGTGAGGGTGTCTTCCAACAGCGGTTGCGTGATCACTGGATGGATGAGGGTGTGACCTTTGTGGATCCGGCCAGTTGCACCCTGAGTGAGGATTGCAGCTTTGGCTGTGACGTGGTGATTGAACCCCAAACCCATCTGCGTGGCGCCTGCCGTATTGGCGACAACTGCCGCATAGGTCCATGCAGTTTGCTGGACAATGCCGAACTCGGTTGTGATGTTTCGGTTGTGCATTCCGTTGTGCGCGATGCACGCGTTGGTAATGATGTAGCGATTGGTCCCTTCGCCCATATCCGACCTGCCACCATCGTTGGGGATTCCTGCAAGATTGGAAATTTTGTTGAGATTAAAAAGAGTGTGCTCGCTGCTGGCAGCAAGGTTAATCACCTCAGTTACATCGGTGATGCAGAATTAGGCGCCAATGTGAATGTGGGAGCTGGCACGATTACGGCCAATTTCGACGGCAAGAATAAACATCTCACCGTGATTGGTGAGGGCAGTAAAACGGGGGCTAACTCCGTGTTGGTTGCGCCTGTTGTGATTGGAAAAAATGTCACGATCGGAGCGGGTTCCACCATTACCAAAGCCGTTCCTGATGGTGCCCTTGCGATCGGTCGTGCGAAGCAACTCATCAAAGAAGGGTGGGATCGCAACGCCAAATGAGCTGAATCAACAGACTTTTTTCACAGCTTGGCCTTGCCTGCGCTCATCGGTGCGTAAGCGTAGTGCGATAGGAGTTAGTTCCATGACTGATCACAAGAGGTTCACTGTTCGCTATCGCGATGCCACCAGTGATCATCAAGAAGAATGTTTCTATGCAGGTGATGCCTTTGAAGCGCGGGTTTTGGCGATGGAGGAAATTCCCTACATCCATGATCATCCCCATGCGATTGATTTGATCCGCTGCGAAGACCCAGAGGATGCGCTGAGAGCCGCCTGAGCTACAGCTGTGGCAATAAGGGAAGCAACCGTTCCAGTGCAATCCCGCGACTGGCTTTTAAGAGCACGCTGTCCCCAGGCCTGAGCCACTCAATTAGCGGCTCAGCGGCCTGTTCGGGTGTTTCCACCTGCCGAAACCGTGGCAATGCTGCACTGGCTTCGGTCATGGCTGTGGCCTCCAAGCCGTTGGCCACAGCCACCAGTCCATCAAGCTTCAAGGTTGCGGCATGGTCGACGACCGCCTTATGCAATCGAATACTGTCTGCTCCGAGCTCCAGCATGGTGCCGAGCACTGCAAAACGTCGACCTGGCTGAGCCGCTAGGAGTTCTAACGCCGCAAATACGGCTTCCGGGGATGCGTTGTACGTCTCATCGAGAATGGTTAATGCACCGATTTGCCGCCGGCGATTGCGACCTCCCGGTACCTCTACATCCAGCTGTTTAAGGTCTGAGGGTGAAACGCCGAGGGTGTTGGCAACGGCGAGTGCCAGCATGAAATTGCGTGCATTATGTCTCCCTTCCAGGGGGCAGTGGTAGGTGTGTTCCCCCAGTTGGATCAGCCCTGTTGCAGGGTTGTAGTCGCCGAAATCATCAGCTGTTTGATCAGAGTTGTTGGTATCGCCTACAAGTGCAACACGCCGCACACGACCACTCCAGCATCGTGCGAGGGCTGCATCCAAGAGAGGGTGTCCAGCTGGAATGACTACAAGGCCATCGGCTGAGAGGGCCGCCGTGATTTCACACTTCGCTGCGGCAATCGCTTCGCGGCTACCCAAGCGGCCAATATGCGCTGTGCCGATATTGGTGATCACGGCAATCTCTGGTTCCGCACAACGCGATAAGCGTTCAATTTCACCGGGTCCGCGCATCCCCATCTCCACCACGACAGCGGCGTGGTGCTCGCCTACCCCGAGCAAAGTGAGTGGCACACCAATGTCGTTGTTGTTGTTGCCGATACTGGCTTGGACGTCTCCAAGGGGCGCCAGCGCTGCACGAATCAGCTCTCTTGTGGTGGTCTTACCGGCGGACCCGGTTACGGCCACAACAGCGCTGCTGAGGTTGCGCCTCACTAAACAAGCGATCTGTTGGTAGGCCTCGAGCGTGTCATCCACGGTCCAGTGCAGCAAGTCTGGCGGTACTGGGATGTCACTATCACGGGCGACCACGGCGGCCTGGACGCCTTGTTCCGTGGCATTAGCGAGGAAGCGATGGCCATCAAAGCGTTCACCACGTAAAGGGACAAAAAAAGCGTCTGACGTTAGTAATCGGCTATCTGTGCAGACAGGGCCTAAGCGTTGTTGGAGGTTGGGAGCTGCGCCATCACCTCGTTGTGGTGGCCCCCAGAGCGAAACGAGATCAGCCAGATCCAGCACGTTTAAACCCTCTTTGGATCAAACACGATCATGCCGCCACCGATCCTGGCGGGTCGAGCCAAGAGGTCTTGTTGTTCATTGACAAGACGCAGATCGGCATAGCCCTGGTCTTCCAGTCGGGTCCACCAGGTTTCGGCTAGATGTTGGCGTTGCTCTGGAGACCGTTGCCTCCAAGCGGCACCATTGATTTGCAGAATCACAGCGTTGCGCTCTGGTTGGGGTTGGGCCGCAACAATCAGAGCTGATCCATGGCCGCTATCTGTGCTTCCTTCTTCCGCCAAAAGCTCGAGGAGAGGATCAAAGCGCAACAGGTCTGCGGATGTTTCTGCTGAAGCCGGCTCACCATCCAGGTTGCTTAGCGGTGGGGATCCCTCAGCCGCCATGAGTTGTTCAGAACTCTTCAGTCCGGTGGTGATTGGTTCTGCTGGAGCATCCGCCAGCCCTTGGTCGTCGAGAACGGAATCGACGCTGGTGGTGATGGGTAGGGGGCGTGCCTCTGGGAAAGGAGTGGTGCGAGCGCGCTCCACCTCTGGAGGTGAGGATGGTGACTGGCCTTGAAGGGCCTGACGCAATTGAATGCCACCCAGGATCAGCACTGCGATGCTGATTCCCAGCAGCGCAGGCCAAAACAACGCTGCGAATGGCTCTGGCCAGAACGCCGGAACCGACAGATCTCCTTCGCGGTTTCGGCGCCAGAGCTCTTGGCTGCGAAGACGCAGATCGGCGCTCACGGCCCTCAGATCCTGGCCAAGGGCTTTCCAGGGACTGTTGTAAGGAGCCGGGAGGTCGCTGTCGTTATCGGATGGCTGCGGTTCGAAGGAATCCTGCATTCGTGGTTGCCTGCAGCATTAGCGTCGCTGAACGCCAAACAGTCTGGCTAGCGGGTTGCGTGAGTCCGGTCCTTTTGACAGGTCTTCGGTGGGTTGTTCAGGGGGGCTGGTTGGGGCTCCGCGTTGGTCTGGGACCAAGGAGGGATCTGCATCCTGGCCTTGGGAAAACTTTTCAACGGCATCGGCATCGGGTCCTGGCTCTTTGAGTCCACAGACCTCTCGGTACATCTGGTCGTATTCCAAGGCTGAACGCGCCCAGCTGTAGTCCTGTTGCATGCCCCTTCTCTGGAGCTCACGCCAGCTGTCTTGATGGCGGAAGGCTTCCCAGGAGCGAACGAGGGCGGTGTAAAAGTCAACGGGATCGAAACGATCGAAGCAGAACCCAGTGCCGCTTTGATGGGCAGGATCGTGCGGTTGAACCGTATCGACCAGACCACCCACTTTTCTCACCACAGGTACGCATCCGTAGCGCATGGCGAGCAATTGACTGATGCCACAGGGCTCAAACCGACTGGGCATTAGGAAGGAGTCACTGCCGGCGTAGATCAAACGTGAGAGGTCGTCGTCGTAGGTGAGGAAAACAGAAACGCGACCTGGATAGCGTGAGGCCATCTGCCAAAGAGCTGACTCCAAGCCGCGATCACCGGTGCCAAGCACCACGATTTGGGTGTCGGTGTAAGCGAGCAATCGATCCGCCACTTGCAACAGCAGATCGACGCCTTTTTGATCCACCAGACGGCTCACCATGCCCAGTAGATAGGCATCAGATCTGACCTCGAGACCCATGCGTTCCTGGAGCACCTGCTTGTTGCGGGCGCGACCTGACAAATCATCGGCACTAAAGGTTGCGGGTAAGGCCCGATCGGTGGCTGGATTCCAGGCCTCTAGATCAATCCCGTTGAGGATGCCGCGCAGTTTGCCGGAGACGTAATTGAGCAACCCATCCAGCTTTTCGCCGTATTCCGCGGTGAGGATTTCTCTGGCGTAGGTGGGGGACACCGCATTCACGCCATCGGCGAAGAGCAGGGCGGTAGCCATGGTGTGGTCGCCCTGCATGTACCAGGGGCACCAAGCCATCTTGTCTAGCTTCCAGCGCCAGGGTCCTTGATATTTGAGGTTGTGGATCGTGTAAACGGTTCTGATCTCTGGGTCTTGGTGCATCCAGACCGGAATCATGCCGGTGTGCCAGTCATGGCAATGGAGCACATTCGGCTTCCAGACGTTCCAGGAAAATTCAGCCGCAGCACTTGCAAAAAAGGTGAAGCGCCAATCTTCATCTTCTCCGCCATAAATCCGTTCAGGGTCAAAGACGGGGTGACCAACTAAATAAATGGTGAGCCCATTGGTGGGATGTCGGGTCTCAAAGACCGCAAAATCGGTTCCCATGGTCTGGCCTCGCCAGATGGGTTCTGTAGGGATCTCCAATCGAGACCAGAGCTTGCCGTATCCCGGCATGATCAAGCGAACGTCGTGCCCCAGAGCCTTTAGGGCAGGGGGAAGAGATCCCACCACATCGCCCATCCCACCGACTTTCACCATGGGGGCGCATTCTGCGGCGGCAAAGAGCACGCGCATGGACGATCAAACCTGTAAGCCGCGCGACTGTAGACGCATTACTGCGTTGGTATCGCTTTCACGGGACCACGGTCACCTGAGTTCCAACCTTGACGAGATCGAACACTTCCTGAACGTTCTCCTCATACAGACGCACGCAGCCATGGGAAACGGCCCGTCCAACCGTCCAGCGGTACGGGGTGCCATGGAATCCGGCCACGGTGCAGCCATTGATGTCTAGGTATTGCTCGCCGTCCCAACCCGAGCGTCCATTGCAGTCGCGGTAGAAGCCAATCCAGCGTGAACCCAAGGGATTTTCCTCACTTTCAGCATCCACAAGATCACCGCTCACCGGATGGGTCCACACCGGTTCCTTCACCTTTTCAAAGACCCTGAAGCGTCCGGCAGGGGTCTCCCAGCCTGTGGTCCCAACCGCGGCTGGAAATCGTCGCGTCATCCGGCCATCTCTCAGTACCAGCAGTTGATGGTGCTTGCGGTCAAGCACTAGCTGTAACCCCTCGCGGTCAATTACATCGTCAGGCACTCGGGCCAGCGAGGCCGCATCGCTCAATGGGACTGCCAGGGGCGGGATTGGATCGGATTTGCGTTTAGAAACTTCCTCTGGATCCTCCACCAAAATCTGGGTTTGAATCTCTCTTTGAAAGGTTCGCTGAACCTCCTGCGCTGAGGCAATGCGTGCTCCACCAAGGCCTGCACCTCCAAATACAGCACCTCCAACGAGCAGAGGCAGTGAGGCGGTAAGCAGCACAGCACGCAGACGCATTGTTTGAGCAAGCTTCAGGTCAAGCTTTGAACAACGCATCAGACGAGGCGAAACAGGCAACCATTTTGAGCGACTTCTGTGGCTAAGGCAGCCATGGGGTGTCGGAAAAATCTGGATTGCGTTTCTCCA
>JASJLK010000061.1:0-7494 GCA_037620855.1 Synechococcus sp. ChBW.bin.23
GGCGCTGGGGCGAGCGTGCCTTCATGGAGCTGGAGGTGGATGGAGATCTGGCTGCCAACAACGGCGGCTGGCAATGGAGCGCAAGCAGTGGCATGGATCCCAAGCCGTTGCGGATCTTCAATCCGGCCACTCAGGCGTCGAAATTTGATGCAGAAGGCGAGTACATCCGTGAATGGGTGCCTGAATTGCGGCACGTCAGTACAAAGGATTTGATCAGTGGTGAGATCGCTGCTTTAGAGCGCAGGGGTTATCCAGAGCTGCTGATTAATCACAAAGTGCAGCAGGCCAAGTTCAAGGCGCTTTACGCCACCATCCGCTCTTGACTTTGCGCAACGAGTTGTTCGCGCAACACAGCGATCACGCGTTCCTGTTGTTCAGGCATTAGCTCCGGGAAGATCGGCAGACTCAGCACCTCGCTGCACAGTTGATCTGTGATGGGAAGGTTGTCTTTAGCGTGCTTTTGGTCGTCGTAAGCCGGCTGGCGATGGATGGGGATGGGGTAGTAGATGATCGTGTTCACGCCCTGCTCTTGAAGGCTTTGCTTAAGCCAGTCCCGGCAACGACTGGTGGGCAGGCCCAAGGGGCTGGCTACTTCCGAACAGGTTCCACCGCACGAGGGCTGATGGTCTGGGCATAGACGCATGCGCACCACAAACTGGTTCCAACCATGGCCAACGCTTGCCTCAGCGGCGGAATCGGGTAGCTGAACGCCAGGGAGGTCTTGAAGAGCGTCGAGGTAGCGCTTGGCAATCTCTGCACGCTTCTCGACCCATTCGTTGAGGTGAGGCAGTTTGACGTTGAGAACAGCGGCCTGAATTGAATCCAGGCGGCTGTTGTAGCCCAAAGAGGTGTGAAGGTAGCGGCGGGGCATGCCGTGTACCGCGAGTTCACGCATGCGTTGCGCCAAATCATCGTCTTGGCAGGTCATGGCGCCGCCATCGCCAGCAGCCCCAAGATTTTTGGTGGGGAAAAAGCTGAAGCAGCCCACATCGCCCCAACTGCCAACGGGTTTGGAATCCCAGCTGGCTCCGGTGGCCTGCGCGCAGTCCTCAACCACCTTGAGTCCATGGCGATGAGCGATCTCTGTAATGCGGGCCATGTCCACCGGACGGCCAAACAGGTGGACAGGTAGGAGCACCTTGGTGGCCGGTGTGATCGCGGCTTCAATCAGATCCAGGTCGATCAGATAGGTCCCAGGGTCCACGTCCACGAACACGGGCGTCGCTCCCACGGCACTGATCGCTTCAGCGGTTGCGAAGAAGCTGAAGGATGCGGTGATCACCTCATCGCCAGAGCCGATACCCAGGCCTCGTAACGCCAGGACCAAGGCATCGGTACCGCTGTTGCAACCAACGGCATGGCGACATTTCACGCTTGCTGCAAACGCGGCCTCAAATGTCTTGATCTCGGCGCCACCGATGTATTGCCCACTACGCAACACACGCAAGACGGCATCATCGAGCTCCGATCCGAGGTCGGCAAGCTGATCTGTGAGGCTGAACGGAGGCACCTGCATGGCGGGCACCTTAAGTGGACTAGCTAAACCACGGGGGTTCTTGGCCCGGGTCCCACTTGATGTTGCAGCCCACCGAAGGCAGCTGTGTTTCGCTTACAGGAATTCCAGTCAAGATATTTGTGAGGGCAGCTCGTAGGTCAGCTCCGTCGAGAGGCTGGTCATTCCCTGGCCGACTCGCATCGAGTTGGCCTCGATAGCGAAGGGTTTGCGTGCTATCGGCATCGGGTGCGAAGGCATAGAACTCAGGGGTGCAGGCGCCCCGCAGGTCTTTGGCCAGCGTTTGCTGCTCATCGAGGAGATATGGGAAGCGCCAAACCTGCTGCTCGGCCTGTTGACGCAGCCCATCTCGACCGTCTTGCGGATGGGTTGTGAGGCTATTGCTGGAGATCGCGAGCAGGGTCATCTGGTCACCGAAATCAGCCTCCAAACGGCTGATCTCTGGCTCCACATGTTTCACGAATGGGCAATGAGCGCAGATCAGCATCACCAACAAAGGGCGCCCTGGCAGATCCCCGCTACTCACCACGTCATCCAGCGAGGACCAGGGCGCATGCCCCGACACCAAGGGCAGTGAAAATTGAGGCAGAGGATGCTGAAGAGGAAGCATCGTGGATGGTGTCAGGACCATGGCCTCAAGCGATGCTGGATCTCGCCATCCTGGGCCGGTGAGAATGTCCTGTCAAAAAGGGATCGAGTTGATGGTGCGGGTGCTGACAATGGTTGTCATGGCAGGTCTGTTGAGCGCCTGCGCGCAGAAGAAAACAACCACCTGGAAAGTCTTTCCCCTGCAGCGCAATACGCCCCACGATGGACTCGCTGTCGTCAGTCAACCCGATGGCTATGGGGTTCATCTGTACTTGGAAACCGATACCAGCGATCCAGCCGTCTGTTTTCCGCGCTGGCTTCCAGACCCGGCACGATTATTCAATGGCAACGGCAGTGCTCCATTTAGTTCGGGCTTGGCACCCCGTTCAGAGTTCTTCGCAGCAGTGAATCGGAGAGAGGTTCGCAACACCTTGAAGCAGGAGCTCGAGGCGCTGTGCAAGCTCCGCGCTCCTAAGGCGCGTTGGCAATGGCTGGAACCGCCTTTGAAGCCATCAGGGCTCACGCCTGTAAGCCTTCCCGCCTTGGAATACCCAGACCTTCTCACCGATCCTGTTGAAGAACAAGAGCGCGAGGACAAGCTTTTGAAGGAGAACTAAAACCCCTCCCAGACCACAGGTTCCGCCTCTCGCCAATAGCGGCTAAAGCGCCCCAGCCGCGGTGATTTGGCTAACTCAACAAAAGGATCAGGATCGAGCATCCAGAGGGGAAGTTCCCGGTCAATGGCCGCAGCGATGCGTTGGAGACGGGGATCCACCGCGGTGCTGGAGATCACAGCATCGGCTTCATGGCGTTGCGCAAAATGCAGCACTTCAGTCGCTACATCGCCTCGCCGGAGGGTGAGCGGAAGGCTCAAGGCGGATTCGTATAAAAACCCGATGCGTTTGCGGCTGATGGACTGGTCTTGAATCCAGGCGTCGTCGAACACGAACAGACCTGGTGCGTTGGGATAGTCCTGAAGAGCAGGGTTGGCTGGTCCCAGGGCTTCTTCATGCACCCAGAGGATTGGTTTGCGTGGGTCCATCAAAATCGCTGGGTGCTGGGCTTTGAGTTGGGGCGTTGGCTTGAGCGGGAGCTGGACCGGGATGAGCGACGGGCGGTCCCCTCACGGATGGCTGGCTGAACCTTGAACAACTGTTGTTCCAACTGCTCGTAACTCAGGTCAAAGGGACAGGATTCGTTGCTTGGACACTCCTGGCAATACCGCCCGTTGCTGAAGCGCTCGAGGTTTTGGCGATTGAAGAAATAGGGCTTGTGACTGAAGCTGCTGGCCACCCACTGCCAGCTGAGGTGGTTGCTGGCGGGGTCGCCATCCAGAAGGTGCTCAAGGAACCAGTCAGCCCCCGCACGCCAGTGCACCCGTCTCCAGTGCACGAGATAGGCCGCCATCCACATCCGCGCGTGGTTATGCAGCCATCCGTGGGTGACTAGTTCGTTCCTGAAGCCATCCATGCAGGCCAGTTGTGTTCGTCCCTCCCGGATGTCATTGGGGAGATCGTGCTGATATTCACTGGTGGCATAGCCGGTTTTGTGATCTTCCTGATCGTCATGAATGCGATCGCCGAGATCGAGCCACATTCGCTGCCAGAAATCGCGCCATCCCAGCTCGTTGATCAGTTTTCCGCCCTCATCCCTTCCTTGGTTGTTTTGTTTCAGCTGTGAAAAGACGGCATCTCGCACTTCCCCAAGCGTGAGAATTCCGTGGCGGATGTAGGGCGAGAGGCGTGTGACCGAGCCGTTGAGGTGGTTGCGACTGCCGCCATAGCGCTTGGCATCCATCCCATTGAGCTGCCGTTCAGCCGCTGCTCGACCACCTGCGATCGGACTGAGCTCCCCGGATGCGTTTGGAAACTCTTGCGCTAACAGGGAATTCAGCGCCTTGCGCTCGGGAAGATCTCGGGGCAGATCTGTGGATTCGCTCGGCCAACTGAGCGGCGCAGCGTGCGGCAGCCTGGACACCGGTGCATGTCAAAAAAACGCAACACCATGCTGACGATGTGTCGTTGTGAGCGTGAGTGCCCCGGCATGGGAGAGAATCGCTCGAATCAACCACTCCGGGATGCCGCCTGATGCTTCTTGATCTCACTGGTAAGAAGATCCTTGTTACTGGCATCGCCAACAATCGCTCCATTGCCTGGGGTATTGCGCAACAGCTCAGTGCGGCTGGAGCCGAGCTCGGGATCACCTATTTGCCTGATGAGAAGGGCCGATTTGAAACCAAGGTTCGTGAGCTCACGGCTCCGTTAGAGCCTTCGTTGTTTTTGCCTCTCAATGTTCAGGATGCCGCTCAAATGGAGATGGTATTTGCCGAAATCAAAGACAAGTGGGGGCAGCTCGATGGCCTCGTGCACTGTTTGGCGTTTGCGGGAAAGGAAGAACTAGTGGGCGACTTCAGTGCTACTACCGCTGAGGGTTTTGCACGTGCTTTAGAGATCAGCGCCTATTCCCTTGCTCCTTTGTGCCATCACGCCAAACCGTTGTTCAGTGAGAAAGCGGGTGTGGTGACCTTGACCTACCTCGGCGCTGAGCGGGCGATCCCCAATTACAACGTGATGGGTGTGGCCAAGGCGGCTCTAGAAGCCTCCGTTCGCTATCTCTCCGCTGAGCTTGGACCCGAAAAGCAGGTACGAGTGAATGCGATCAGTGCTGGCCCGATCCGCACGCTGGCGAGTTCTGCGATCGGAGGGATCCTCGACATGATCCACAACGTGGAGGAGAAGGCGCCGCTGCGCCGTACGGTCACTCAAATAGAAGTGGGGAACACAGCTGCGTTCTTGCTCAGTGATTTGTCGAGTGGCATTTCTGGCCAAACTATTTACGTGGATGCTGGTTACTGCATCAATGGCATGTGATTAGGCCGCGCGGATGTCTTGATTACCTGCAGCTCTCCTGGTGGTTGATGAGACGCCAGGGGAGAAGTTTGTTGCTGGCGACGTTGCTATGCATGCTCAGCCTTCCTTTGAATGCAACGGTTGCGAGGACGTTGCTTCCGGAAACGTTGGTGCAGGTTCTTGGCTTGCTTCTCAGCCTTTTCCTTGGTTTCCGTTACAGCCAGGCCTACAACCGCTGGTGGGAAGCGCGAGTGCTCTGGGGGGGGTTGGTAAATGAGAGTCGCAACTGGCGTGATTTGCTCACGCGTGTTTTACCCAGCCAGTTGCCGCTGTCGTTGAGGCGTCGTCTTCTGCAGCAAGTGGTGCTGCTGATGTGGTGCCTGAATGCTGAGTTGCGCGGCTCTGATCGTGAAGCGGCTCTGCTGGCTCCACAAACCCATGAGCTCGCTCTGAAGCTTGGATTCAAAAATCCATGCGTTCAACTTCTGCTGCAGCAAATGGCAAAGGAGCAGTTCAAGCTGCATCAGCACGGTTGGTTGGACAGCGTTGAAAGCCGTGAGTTTGGACGCGTGCAGCAGGAGATCGCCAATGCGCTTGGTGGTTTGGAACGGATCCGTCACCAGCCCCTACCTGCGTCCTCGACTTTTTTCATCCGGGCGTTGACATGGGTGTATGGCTATTTGGTGTTCCTCAAGTTGGATGCCATTGGCCTCTCCACGTCAGCGCTCGTGGGGTGGCTGGTGTTTCTCGTTTTTCTGATGGCGGAGCGGATTGGCACTTTCCTCGAGCATCCATTCCTTGATGCACGGTTCGCCCTGCCCATGGATCGGTTTTGTGCCCTGATCAGCCTCGATCTTCTGGGGGCCTCCGATCCATTGGCTCAGCCTTCCCCCACCAAGGGCCCCTGGCTGCGCTGAACGTGATTCGCGATGATCAAGTCAGTCACGGGGCGTCGAGCGGCGCCAAACGCATGCGCACTGGGGAGATTCACCGCGTTACAGGCGAGACCGATGTCAGGGTTCGGCTCGGACTTGACGGCAGCGGCCGCTGTCAGGCCAGCACAGGTGTGCCTTTTCTCGATCACATGCTTCATCAGATCAGCAGCCATGGCCTGATCGACTTAGAGATCAAGGCGAGTGGCGACACGCATATTGATGACCATCACACCAATGAGGACGTTGGGATTGCGGTTGGTCAGGCGCTCTCGAAGGCCCTGGGTGATCGTCGCGGGATCTACCGCTTTGGCCACTTTGTTGCACCGCTGGATGAGGCGTTGGTGCAGGTGGTTCTGGATTGCTCCGGACGCCCTCATCTCAGTTGGGGGCTCACGATCCCAACGCAGAAGATCGGGACCTATGACACCGAACTGGTCAAAGAGTTTTTTGCGGCTGTCGTTAATAACTCAGGCCTCACCTTGCACATTCGCCAGTTGGATGGGGTGAACTCCCACCACATCGTTGAGGCCTGTTTCAAGGCCTTCGCAAGGGCGCTGCGGATGGCAACTGAGATTGACCCTCGCCGATCTGGATCGGTGCCCAGCAGCAAGGGGGTGTTGGAGCAAGCGGGTGGCAGCTAGCCAGCGGATCTTCCCCTAGGGCCACGCTTCATGGTCTGTTACGAGAGGATAGTGATTGCGTCTGGGTAGCCCAGTGACCGTTGCACCCACCTCTGCTCGTTTCAATCGCTCGGAATGGTCCAGTGCCTTCCGCAACGTGGACGAAGAACTCACAAACGTGCCCTTGAAGCCGGTGCGTGGCGAGGTGCCGGATGCTTTGCGCGGTTCGCTGTATCGCAATGGACCTGGCCGTATGGAACGGGATGGTCAGCGCGTGCATCATCCGTTCGATGGTGATGGAATGATCACAGCCCTGCACTTTGATGCGGAAGGCGTGCGTTGCAGCAACCGCTTTGTGCGCACCAGTGGCTGGAAAGCTGAGGAGGCTGCAGGCAAGGTGCTGTTTCGTGGTGTTTTTGGGAGCCAAAAACCAGGGGGTCCGCTGGCGAATGCATTTGATCTACGGCTAAAAAATATTGCCAACACCAGCGTGGTTCGGCTTGGAGATGATCTTTTGGCTTTGTGGGAAGCCGCTGAGCCCCACGCTTTAGATCCACAAACCCTGGAGACAAGAGGTATTTCTCTTCTTGGTGGTGTGCTCAAGAAAGGTGAGGCCTTTAGTGCTCATCCCCGTTTCGACCCTGGCCATCACGGTGACCCGCGGATGGTGACCTTCGGAGTGAAAACAGGTCCGCGCAGCACGGTTCGCTTGATGGAATTTGCGACCGCAGATAATGCTGCTGCTGGAATTCGAGCCGGTGATCTGCTCAGTGATCGCCGGGATTCGTTTGCCGGCTTCGCCTTCCTGCATGACTTCGCCATCACTCCGAATTGGGCGGTGTTTCTGCAAAATGCGATTAATTTCAACCCGCTCCCCTTTGTGCTCGGACAAAAAGGAGCGGCTCAATGCCTCACGTCCAACCCCAATGGCAAGGCCAAATTCTGGTTGATCCCCAGAGACAGCGGCGCTTTTGCTGGTCAGGAACCAC
>JASJLK010000062.1:0-35184 GCA_037620855.1 Synechococcus sp. ChBW.bin.23
GGTTGCGGTAACACCGCTCTTGGATCCTTTCGCTGATGCTTTGCAGGAGGCTGGCGAGCTGCTCTGGAGGACAACAATCACTGCGGTTCAGTACGGGAAGCACGGGTTTGCCACTGTTCATCAATGTTTCCAGGGCATCCAGTTCAACCCTGCTGATGTCGGCATCCAACACGAGAAGCACTAGATCGGATTGCAGCGCTACCCGCGCTGCCAGTCGCGCACGCGCCGCTGCTGCAACTTCATCGATTCCTGGCGTGTCGACGAGTTCGATTGTGTTGAGCCCAGGAATGGAAATCGTCCAAGGCAAAACTTGTTGCTGTCTGGTGCAGCCATGAGCTACATCAGTGGCTAGGAGGTCTTGGCCGATCAGGGCATTGACGAGGCTTGATTTCCCCACTCCCACGCGGCCGAACACTGCGACGCGCAGGTTGCGATTCGATAAGCGGTCCAATTGCTGGTCAAAGCTCTTGAGCGCACCAGACAAAACGGTTTGTTCTCGGCGATTGAGCTGGAGCTGAGATCGCCAGGTTTTCAGCAGTGAGAGGCACCGCTCCGTAGTAGATGGAGCCGAGGACGCCGTCATGACGCCCCATTGGCTCCTGCTGACTTGCGCCACCAGCCAGCGAGCACGGCCAGAACCGCATCAGGGCCAATGACGCCGACAAACCCTCCGAATTCATCGACCACAACCCTGACCCCGCTGTTGTCGCGACGAAACGCCGTTAGAAGTCGATCGGCACGAATCATTTCAGGCACAAATTCGACGGGCTCGCTCAGATCTGCTGGGGTGAGTTGGCCTTGATTTTGGACGAGTGCCGCCAACAATCGATCTCGACTTGCGACACCCAAGACCTTATCCACAGCATCACCTAGGACGACCCACCATTGGGCTTCGTTTTCGAGTAAGGCAGACTTCAGCTTCATCAACGTGCTCGCGCCGTCCAGTGTTGGAGCAGCAACCCTTGGTGTCATCAAATCCCTTGCGGTGAGGTCGTTGAGCTGAAACACCTTGGCGATCATCGCCGCTTCATCCGCTTCGATTTGGCCGGTTTGGGATCCCATCCGGGCCAGCAGTCGAATCTCCTCTTCGTCAGTATTGAGTTCGCTTTCCTGAGTAATGGCCGGCAGCAGTCTCTCCAGCAGAAGGACGAGCGGACGCATCACAACGCCAAGCAGGTGCAAGACCGGTGCACTAGCGAGGGAGACAGAAAGCGCTAGTCGGGTGCCGATCGCCTTAGGGAGGATCTCCCCCAAAAGAATCACCAGCACGGTGAGACCAATCGAGAACAGGGGGAGAGCCACAGCGCTGATCCCCTGTTCTTCGAATAGCCAAGCGGCGTAGCCACCCAGCATCAAACTGCCGAAAATATTGAAGCCGTTATTTGCAATCACCAGCACCGATAGGGTTCGGCCGAGTCGCTGACGGAGCTGGGCCAATCTCCGCGCACCGGCAACCGGTTTGGATCGACCCGCGAGTTCAAGAACGTGAACAGGGTTGACGGAGAGCAGAGCCGCCTCAACGCCTGAACACAAGGCGGATCCGGTGAGGACCACGACCACCAGCAGAATCAGGATCAGCAGGTCGTGAGTCATGCCTGGATGCTTTGCCTGCCATCCTGACGTTTATCTGGTGCACTGTCTCCGTCGTGGTTCATAGTTCGCTTCCAATTGATGCTCATGGCTACGCCGAGCGGCGTCAGCGGTTCATGACCCATCTTGGCGGTGCTGCCGCTGTAATCCCAGCATCAACGCTGGTGACACACCATGCCGACTGCGAGTGGCCCTTTCGCCAGAACAGCGACTTTTGGTATCTCACAGGGTTCGATGAGCCCGATGCCGTTGCTCTGTTTTTGCCGCACAGACCGAAGGGAGAGCAATACGTGTTGTTTGTGAACCCACGTGAGCCAGCGGCCGAGGTTTGGACAGGACGACGTTGGGGCACGGAAGGTGCTGTTGAGAAGTTCGGTGCTGATCTTGCCCATCCCCGTTCTGAGTTGGCCGATCGCCTGCGTGGGTACTTAAAAGATGCTGAAGGCATCGCCTTCCGCACCGGTCATCATCCGGCGGTGGAGTCTGTGGTGCTTGAGGTTTGGTCTGAACAGTTGGATCGCGCCTCGCGACGGGGAGCAGCGGCGCTTGGTTTGGTCGCGCCCTGCCCGGTGTTGCATGAACTTCGCTTGCGCAAAGATCCAGCGGAGCTGGATCTTATGCGTGAAGCGTGTCGCATCTCAGCCGAGGCACATGAGTTGGCACGTGCCGCTGTGAAGCCGGGGATGAGCGAGCGGCAGGTGCAGGCCCTCATCGAGTTTCACTTTCTAGATCAAGGGACCCGTGGACCGGCCTATGGCTCAATCGTTGCAGGAGGTGATAACGCTTGCGTCTTGCATTACATCGATAATCAAGACTTGCTCAATGACGGTGATCTGTTGCTGATTGATGCCGGGTGCTCAATCGGTGATTATTACAACGGAGATATCACCCGCACTTTTCCCGTGAATGGGCGCTTCAGCGGTGAACAGCGAGCTCTCTATGAACTTGTTCTGAGTGCTCAGGAGTCGGCCATTGCCACCGTCAGGCCTGGAGGAACGGCTGAGGAGGTGCATCAAACCGCTTTACGACGTCTTGTGGATGGTTTGCTGCATCTCGGACTTTTGGCTGGGGAAGCAGACGGCATCATCGAGCAGGGTGCCTATCGCCATCTTTATATGCACCGCACCGGGCACTGGCTTGGTTTGGATGTGCACGACGTTGGTGCCTACAGGCTTGGAGAGCATCACGTGGAGCTTGATCCAGGGATGGTGCTCACGGTGGAACCTGGTCTCTATATCAGCGACCGGCTACCGGTTCCAGATGGTCAGCCTGAAGTCGATGAACGTTGGAAAGGAATTGGTATTCGCATTGAAGATGATGTGGCCGTTCTCAAGGATGGCTATGAGGTTTTAACGGCTACGGCTTTGAAGGATGTTGCCTCGATGGAGCGTTGCTGACGTTCAGCTCACCACTTGGAGGGAGATCCAGACCAAACCGACGGACAAGAGCATCAGGCCATCGAGTTCGCTGACCCGGCTACTGAGGGGCCGGACCAGGATCAGGGTGAGAATAAGCAACACGGATTCCATTGGATTGAGCCCGAGAATCACGTTGGTGTTGGTCAGTTCTCCAATGAAGAGCACGGCTGGAACGGTGAGGCAAAGGGTTGATAAGGACGATCCATAGAGCGTATTGAGAGACCGTTGCACCTCTCCTCGATTGGCGGCCTGGAACGCATTGAGAGCTTCCGGAGCCACGACGAGGAGGCCAACCAGCACACCACCTAGGGAGCTTGGGAGTCCAAGGTCGGTAATACCAACTTCGATCAGGCTTCCCATCGATTCTGCAATCAGGACCAAGACCAACAAGCCGATCGCCATGAGAATGCCGCTACGCATCAATGAGTCGTTGCCGCCCTCTGATGTTTCGTGCAACCCTTCTGATGCCTGGTTTTCTGGTAACTCAAGCTGCTTGGAGGCTTCAAGAAACAGATTGCGGTAGGAGCCGGTTTGGAAGCGCAGGAAAGCTGTATAGAGCCCAATGGCCACAACGGTGACAAGCCAGTTGATCGGAAGGGAAAAGTTGGCTTCCGAGCTATCAGAGCTGAAATTGGGGAGAACTAACACAAGCACGCTCATCGTCGTGATCAAGTTGATGTAAGTGGAAGCACCGCTCTGATTAACGGTGGCCATGTCTTCTGGCCGGAAGGGTTCCGTGATTCCCGATGTCTGAAATCGTGACGCCAAGATCAAGGTGATTCCCTTAACCCCGGTGAGAACAATCATCAACACCGAGAACATTGAATCCCTCGCCAACGTGGGATTGCTTTCACCGCTCAACATGGTGCTGGTGACGAGAGCCAGCTCGATCAGGATTACGGAACCTGTCAGCACAAGTGTGCCAATCGGTTCACCGAGCTTTTCTGCGAGTTGATCGGCTTGGCTTGCAATGCGCCTTGCCAACAGCAAAATCAAGAGGCTGAGCGCCCCTAATCCTCCTAGAACCAGCGTTGCCGATTGCAGTAAGAGCCAACCCAGAAGATGGGTGGTTTGAAGGCCGATCAGGACGACCGCTCCAAGAAGCAAGGGCCATTCTTTGCGAATCAAATTTGATCCGGATCCCAGTTGAGTGCTTCCTTGATATCGCTGAAAATCACCTCTGCTCCTGCGGCTCGTAAGTTTTCTTCGTAGTGGGCTCGCGCCTCAGATTGCTCTGAGCTTTGTAGGTGGGGCGGAACAACAGCCAAGCTCATCCAACGCTGCTGAGGGACCTGCTCCCGGGCTCGCATCACTGTGTTGACGTCCGCCACGGTGTCACCGAGATAGGCAATCAGTGGGGCGTCAGAACCGAGGCTGCAATCCATAAGGGTGCTTGCCAGCCTGATAAGTCCTTCGGGATCTGGCTTGTCTGGTGCATCCCCCATCGCAATCAGGGGAGGGTTCTGCAAGCCGAGACGTTGCTCGAGAAGAAAGCGCGCGGATGGAGGCTCTGCACCACTCACAAATCCCCAAAGGATGTCTCGATCATCTAAGGCAGCAAAAAAGTTTGGATCGACTAGGAGGGGTTCATCGCAAATGAAACCATCCCAAGCAAAGGGATCTCCCTCTGGATCGGATCCGAAGTAAAAGCTGCTGAAAATATCGATCAGATCAGCGCGACTTGGTAGGACAGCTGAATTTGAGGAAGGGGGCGTTGGGGGATCAACCAGTGAGTGCCGACGGATCAGTTCAAGGCTTGCGTCCCAGTCATTGTTCCAGCGGCCTTCTCCTTTCAGTGCATCAACCGTCTCGTGACCAGGTTCCCACCCGCAGTAGTGATGAACGGTGGCCTGGAGAGCACGGCGGTAACTGCTTGCTACGTCCCTAATGACGCCATCAATGTCGAAAAGCAGGATTGCTTGTGGCTTTGATCCTGAGGATTGCAGAGGGATTTGGCATAAGCAACTGGTAAGTTAGTTCTTTGTCCTTCATCCTTGAGCCCTGACATCATGACGGTTTCCGAAGGCGCTGCCGTCGACCAGGAGGTCGCAACAGAGGCAGCAGCAGCTGATGCAACACCCCAGGCTGATGCAACACCCCAGGCCGACGCAACACCCCAGGGTGATGCAACATCCCAGGGTGATGCAACACCGCCGGGTGATGCAGCTCCCAAGGTTGAAGATGCAACACCAAAGGGTGAAGTTTCCGAGCAGCAGCAAGAGCCGAAAGAAGGCCGTCCAGTGATGCGCGGCGGCAGTGCAGCGCTGGCTTCTGCCACCATTGATGCTGATGGAGTTCCCTCTGGCTACACCCCAAAAGCCGATGAAGGACGATTCTTGTTGAAGATCCTCTGGCTTCCCGACAACGTGGCTTTGGCTGTCGATCAGATTGTTGGTGGTGGCCCAAGTCCTCTGACGGCTTATTTCTTCTGGCCTCGTGAAGATGCTTGGGAGACTCTCAAGGGTGAGTTGGAAACAAAAAGCTGGATCACCGATAACGAGCGCGTTGAAGTTTTGAATAAAGCCACCGAAGTTATTAATTACTGGCAGGAAGAAGGCAAAGGCAAGAGTCTTGATGAAGCGAAGCTCAAGTTCCCAGACGTTACTTTCTGCGGTACTGCCTGATCCAGCGAATGTCTTTGTTGAGAATTGATCAAGCTATTAGCCCCGTTTCGACGGGGCTTTTTAATGTTGTTTTTGATATCGCATGTTGCAATCAGGTTCCAGAAGTAAAATCTAATCCATAAAAAAGCACCCTTAAAAGGGGTGCTTGATTGAAATTGATCGATGCTTTTTTACAACTCAAGTTGGCTGACTCGCTTGGGCACGCGCTCTTGCTTGTTCGAAAAGTTGCTGCGCCTTCACTTTTTCAGGAGAGGAAGGCTGGCCATCTAACTTAGTGACGGCAGTGCGTGCAGCTGAAAGATCACTTTCCGCTGATGTGTAATCAATATTGACGCCGAGTTCAGCTGAATTCACCAAAACGGTGACATCATCGGATTCGATCTCCGCGAAACCACCCATCAAGGCAATGGATTGCCAATCGCTATCAGTACGCACTCTGAGAACCCCAACGTCGAGAGCAGCAAGCAGAGAGACATGACCTGGAAGGATGCCGACTTGGCCGGTTGTGCTGGGGAGGATAACCTCATCAGCCGAGCCATCGAACACACTCTGGTCTGGTGCCAGAACGCGGAGGGTGAGTGACATGAAAGGGAGGCTGCGAAGAATGGGAAAGCGAATTGCTGGTCATGATCGGAGCGCTTGCGCTCCGATGAAGATCAGTTAGCTTCAGCCGCGATCTTCTCGGCTTTGGCTTTGACTTCGTCGATGTTACCGACCAGATAGAAGGATTGCTCTGGAAGGCTGTCGAGTTCGCCGGCGAGAATTTGATTGAAGCCGCTGATGGTGTCCTCAAGCTTCACGTACTTGCCAGGCATCCCGGTGAAGATTTGGGCCACAAAGAAGGGCTGAGAAAGGAATTTCTCGATTTTGCGAGCACGGTCCACTGTCTGGCGGTCGTCTTCAGACAGTTCATCCAAACCAAGAATGGCGATGATGTCTTGAAGTTCTTTATAACGCTGAAGCGTTGATTGAACAGCGCGTGCTGTGCGGTAGTGCTCATCACCAACAACTGCCGGTTGGAGCATGGTGCTTGTGGAATCGAGAGGATCTACGGCTGGATAGATGCCCTTGGAAGCCAGTGCCCTGTTCAACACCGTGGTGGCATCGAGGTGAGCAAAGGTCGTCGCTGGAGCTGGGTCGGTTAGGTCGTCAGCAGGGACATATACGGCCTGAATCGAGGTAATCGATCCTTCCAGTGTGGAGGCAACTCTTTCTTGAAGGGTTCCCACATCCGTGCCCAGGGTGGGCTGGTAGCCAACAGCTGATGGCATGCGGCCCAGCAGAGCTGAAACCTCTGATCCGGCTTGGACAAACCGGAAGATGTTGTCCACGAACAGCAAAACGTCCTGCTTGTTCACATCGCGGAAGTGCTCGGCCATGGTTAGAGCTGAGAGGCCAACTCGCATACGTGCGCCAGGGGGCTCATTCATCTGCCCATAACAGAGGGCCACTTTTGACTTCGAAAGATCATCAGCATTGATCACGCCTGATTCTTTGAATTCTTCGTAAAGGTCATTGCCCTCACGGGTGCGCTCTCCCACACCGCCGAAGACGGACACGCCGCCATGCTCTTTAGCGATGTTGTTGATCAGCTCCTGAATCAAAACTGTTTTGCCAACCCCAGCACCACCGAAGAGGCCAATTTTTCCTCCCTCGCGATACGGAGCCAAGAGATCAATCACCTTGATGCCCGTCTCGAACACCTTTGGCTTGGTCATTAGCTCAGTGAGCTTTGGAGCATCTCGGTGAATAGGTGCAGTGAGATCTGTTTTGACGGGGCCTTGCTCGTCAACTGGTTCACCGAGCACGTTGAAAATTCGGCCCAACGTGGCTTCGCCAACTGGAACTGAAATCGGTGAGCCCGTATCTAGGGCTTCCATCCCGCGCACGAGACCGTCGGTGCCACTCATGGCCACGGCACGAACTCTGTGATCGCCGAGGAGTTGCTGAACTTCGGCGGTTAGGCCAATCGTCTCTCCAGCAGGGTTAGTGCCTGCGATCCGCAATGCATTCAGAATTTTTGGAAGTTTGCCGGCTGGGAATTCCACGTCCAGAACCGGTCCGATTACCTGACGGACAACGCCCTTGGAACCGGTGGAGGCGGGAGCAGCAGCGGCCATAAGTAAGGAGAAGAGAGAGGGACGCGCAACAGGACGAACCCTTCCTGAGCGGCAGAACCTTACCACCGACTTGAAGTCAAAGGTCTGTTCGGTCACCCGCACACGTCACGGCTGGTGCTTAACCCAGGAACGGACTTAGCTTTGGCACTCAACGACTTCGAGTGCTAACTCGCGTCGTTTGTGTGGCGCCGAGCGCCCTGTCCCTGCTCTTCAAATACTCATGGCAGCTGTTTCCCTCAGCGTCTCCACTGTTAAGCCTCTTGGAGACCGCGTCTTCGTAAAAATCTCTGAATCCGAGGAGAAGACTTCAGGCGGCATCCTTCTTCCAGATACAGCCAAAGAAAAGCCACAAGTGGGTGAAGTTGTCCAGATTGGTCCTGGTAAGTCCAATGACGATGGAAGTCGACAAGCCCCTGAAGTTGGTATTGGCGACAAAGTTCTGTACAGCAAGTACGCCGGTACAGACATCAAGCTTGGTAGCGACGAGTACGTCCTTCTTTCTGAGAAAGACATCCTCGCTGTTGTGGGCTAACCGCAATCCTTCTGAGTTTTATCTCAGAAAAGACTGAATTTTCCTTTTACAACTTTATTAATTGCCTCTTATGGCTAAGCGCATTATTTATAACGAGAACGCTCGCCGTGCTCTCGAAAAAGGCATCGACATTCTCGCTGAAGCCGTTGCAGTAACCCTTGGCCCCAAAGGCCGCAACGTGGTTCTTGAGAAGAAATTTGGCGCTCCTCAGATTATTAATGATGGGGTCACAATTGCCAAAGAGATTGAGCTTGAGGATCATATTGAAAACACTGGTGTTGCGCTGATTCGTCAGGCCGCATCCAAAACCAACGATGCTGCTGGTGATGGCACCACAACGGCAACCGTTTTGGCTCATGCAATGGTGAAAGCAGGTCTTCGGAATGTGGCAGCCGGCGCCAATGCAATCACTTTGAAAAAGGGTATTGATAAGGCTTCTGATTTCTTGGTTGAAAAGATCAAAGAATATGCAAAGCCGATTGCAGATAGCAACGCCATCGCTCAAGTTGGCACAATTTCTGCCGGTAATGATGAAGAAGTTGGCAAAATGATCGCCGACGCGATGGATAAAGTTGGCAAAGAAGGTGTGATTTCTCTTGAGGAAGGGAAATCAATGGAGACCGAGCTTGAGGTCACCGAGGGTATGCGTTTCGATAAGGGCTATATCTCTCCTTATTTTGCAACAGACACTGAGCGGATGGAAGCGGTTCTGGACGAGCCCTATATCCTCTTAACTGATAAGAAAATCGGCTTAGTACAAGATTTGGTTCCTGTTCTTGAGCAAATTGCTCGCACAGGTAAGCCTCTTCTGATTATCGCCGAGGACATTGAGAAAG
The DNA here is from genome assembly GCA_037620855.1 of Synechococcus sp. ChBW.bin.23. Taxonomy (GTDB): domain Bacteria; phylum Cyanobacteriota; class Cyanobacteriia; order PCC-6307; family Cyanobiaceae; genus Synechococcus_C. Next base: position 9,121 of record JASJLK010000062.1, read on the forward strand.
AAGCTCTCGCCACCTTGGTGGTGAACCGCTTGCGCGGCGTGCTCAACGTGGCGGCAGTAAAGGCTCCTGGTTTCGGTGATCGTCGTAAAGCGATGATCGAAGACATGGCGGTTTTGACCAACGGCCAGTTGATTACGGAAGACCAAGGTCTGAAGCTTGAAAACGCCAAGCTGGAGATGTTGGGTACTGCCCGTCGCGTCACCATCAACAAAGACACCACCACGATTGTTGCCGAAGGCAATGAGGTGGCTGTGAAGACGCGCTGCGAGCAAATCAAGAAGCAGATGGACGAAACAGATTCCACCTACGACAAGGAAAAGCTCCAAGAGCGCTTGGCCAAGTTGGCTGGTGGCGTTGCTGTTGTGAAGGTGGGAGCAGCAACCGAAACAGAGATGAAGGACAAGAAACTTCGTCTGGAAGATGCCATCAACGCCACTAAGGCAGCTGTCGAGGAGGGCATCGTTCCTGGTGGCGGTACGACCTTGGCTCACTTGGCACCAGCCTTGGAAGAGTGGGCAGCAGCCAACCTGTCCGGCGAAGAGTTGATCGGTGCAAACATCGTGGCCTCAGCGCTGACTGCTCCCCTGATGCGCATCGCTGAAAATGCGGGCGTAAATGGTGCAGTCGTTGCTGAAAACGTCAAGTCCAAGTCGTTTAACGAGGGCTACAACGCTGCTAATGGTGAGTATGTCGACATGCTTGCTGCTGGCATTGTTGATCCTGCCAAGGTGACCCGCTCTGGATTGCAAAATGCTGCTTCTATTGCCGGCATGGTGCTAACCACCGAATGCATCGTGGCTGATATGCCTGAGAAGAAAGAAGCTGCTGCTGGTGGTGGAATGGGCGGCGACTTCGATTACTAAACGCTGGTTTCCGACCATGTTTTCAGCCTCCGTTGATTCGGGGGCTTTTTTAATGGATGGCTTGCCATCCATTCATCTGTTTTCTCTGAACGTGATGAACCCATCTCAGCGACTGGTCTCGAGCTAGTTCAATCGATTAAGCATTGTGATTCCCTCAGAGGATGAAGCCAGATCAAGGTCATTCATTGGGATCGCGATGCGCTGTGCGGCTTGGACAGGCCTGAGCATCAGAGTCGATTGATCCAACAAAACTTTCTTAAAATGTTCGCTATGAAAAGCTTTAGGGGGCTTTGGTTTGCAACGGTATCGATGAATACACAAAAGCCTTGTCCCGTCCCGCCTTCTTCGATTTCTCATCGCCTTATTGGTGGTGCCAGCGCTTCAGCTAATAAGTGCTGCTTTCCTTCCTGCCTATGCAGGTGATACTGCACTTCTGGCGGCAGACAACACCCTGATCCTGACGTCCTCGGCTTTGGTGTTGTTGATGACGCCTGGCTTGGCATTTTTCTATGGAGGGTTTTTTCAGTCACGGAATGTCCTCAACACGATGGCGATGAGCTTCGTGATGATGGGGATTGCCACTCTGGTGTGGGTCACCTTTGGGTTCAGCCTTGCGTTTTCCGATGGGGGAGCCTTTCAGTCCGTTGTGGGTAATCCTTTCTCCTTTGCTTTATTGGAAAATGTGCCGCCTGTTTGGGATGGGCTTGCGCTCCCAGGTCTCACCTTTGCTCTCTTTCAGGGCATGTTCGCGATCATCACTCCCGCTTTGATTTCGGGCGCTCTGGTGGAGCGGATCAGTTTCAAGTTTTGGTGTGTGTTTAGCCCGATTTGGTTGTTACTGGTTTATGCCCCACTTGCTCATATGGTTTGGGGTGGGGGTTTCCTTGGTAAAGATCTTGATTTCGCCGGTGGAACGGTGGTTCATATCAGTTCTGGTGTTTCTGCCTTGGTACTTGCCGGGCTAGTGGGCTCGCGCCGTCAGTGGCCTCACTCCGTGCGTCCTCCGCACGATGTCAGTCAGATTCTTTTGGGAACAGGTCTGCTCTGGTTTGGTTGGTTCGGTTTCAACGGTGGAAGTCAGCTGGCGGTAGCTGGTGCAGAGTTGCCGTTTACGACAACTCATATTTCGGCGGTTGCGGGCTTGGTGGCGTGGTCTTTGATTGAGACCTGGAGGAGTGGCAAACCCACCGTTGTTGGTATGGCCATAGGGGCTGTCGCTGGCTTGGTTGGTGTGACCCCGGCTGCCGGGTTCGTAACCCCTGGTGCGGGGATGGCAATCGGTGCGATTACTTCGCTGTTTTGCTTTGCCTCAGTGCAGATCAAAGTGAGGCTTCGTTTTGATGATTCTCTCGATACCTATGCGGTCCATGGCGTAGGTGGCACGATTGGCGCGCTGTTAACGGGGGTTTTTGCCAGTTCTGAATTGATTGCTGGGCATCCGGCTGCCAAAGTTCTGATCGAACAGGGAAGGGGTGCTCTGATGGTTGGACAACTTCAAGCCGTGTTGGTTGCCTATGGCTTGGCAGCTATAGGCACGTTCTTGATTGCGTTTGTGTTGAGGTGCCTGGGCCTGCGATTGAGGGTGACAGAGGAGGCTGAAAACCTGGGAATTGACATAGATGAGCATGGAGAAGAGGCCTACGCTGAACGGGTTGGGTCTCCTCAGTTCCAATGAAATTGGTATAAGGGCTGTTTTGGGATATGTTGAATGTTGATGTCCATGGCATTTGCCGTAGACATCAACTTTCCAATCAACAATGTTGCGTAAAATAATAAAAAGCGTGCCTAAATATTGCTTGACTCATTCTAATTTTGTTCATTCTATTTTGACCTCTATGGCTCAATTCAAGCGTTTGTGGAAAATAATTAGTTAAATGAATTCGATTTAACTCAGCCAGCCAGCGCTCAGAATCACAGCTAGTGCCAAGAAAAATGAAAGTGTTGTCCAGGTAATGCGATTCAGGGTTGCTTCTGCACTGCTAGAGCTAGTGAACGATGAGCTTCCACTTGCCGCAATCCCTCCCATTCCATCCCCTTTTGGACTATGCAAGAGAACAAGAAGAATCAGAACGGCACCACTGCCGATCCAAACCCAAGAGAGAACAGTCGTAAGCATGGTTTGATCTTACTTAAACGGGTTGAGGCAACTTGGTCTTGGAGGGAGCTGAGGCTTCGATCGGTTCAATCAAGGAAATGCCAGTCATGGCCTTGGGTTTATCTAAATTGAGCAGCTGAAGAAGCGTTGGCGCAATATCGGCAAGCCCACCATTCTCACGGAGGCGAATTGAATTCCCTAATCCTGGGACCTTGCGTTTTTCTCCCTCGATCAAAATGACGGGTACAGGATTGGTTGTATGTGCGGTCCAGGCTTGACCATCAGGACCTTGCATACGTTCGGCATTTCCGTGGTCTGCAGTGATAAGCAACGTGCCACCCATTCGACCTACGGCATCTAGAAGTTTGCCGATGCAGCGATCAACAGTTTCAATCGCTTGCTTCGCCGCTTCCATCATGCCGGTATGTCCCACCATGTCGGGGTTGGCATAGTTGATCACAATCAGGGAGTGTTCGCCCTGCTGGATTGCAGCAACACAGCTTTCGGTGAGAGTGTCGGCTGACATCTCTGGAGCTTGGTCGTAGGTAGCGACACGGGGAGATGGAACGAGGTGCCTCTTTTCTCCTGGAAGGGGTTGTTCGATTCCCCCATTCATGAAATACGTGACATGGGGATATTTCTCTGTTTCTGCAGTGCGGTACTGCTTCAGGCCTGCATCAGAGACCACCTGCCCCAAAAGCTGATCGAGTGATTCGGGTGGAAAGACCACTGAGACAGGGAGGTCCGTTTCATATTGGGTAAACGTCACCAAGTCGAGTTTTGGCCGATGAACGCGCTTGAAGCCTTCAAACTCCGGCAATGAAAGAGCCTGAACAATCTGTCTGGCCCGATCTGGACGGAAGTTAAACATCAGCAACGCATCACCATCTCGAAGTGGATCGTCGCAGAGGCGAACGGGCTCTAAGAATTCGTCGGTGATGCCGTTGGCGTAGCTGCTGGCCAATACGGACGAGGGTTCATCCTTCTGGAGCTCTAAATCAGGATCGGTCAGTAGGGCATAAGCCCGCTCTGTTCTCTCCCAGCGATGGTCGCGATCCATCGCCCAGTAGCGCCCACAGAGACTGGAAATGCGGCCAATCCCATGACTGCTGATCGCGGCTTGGATTTTGCTCAGGTGTGTTGGTGCGCTTTGGGTCGGCGTGTCTCGTCCGTCTGTGATCGCGTGGATGGCCACATTCTTGAGCCCCTCTTTTGCTGCCCATTCGAGTAGTCCACAAACGTGATCTACATGGCTGTGTACGCCACCATCGGAGCAGAGACCGAGCATATGGAGGGTGCCACCAGTGCTGCGTAGACGTTCGGCGACCGATTGAAGAGCTGAGGTGCTGCCAAGCCGCTGCTCGCGAACGGTTTCACTAATACGAACCAATTCTTGACGGATGATCCGACCGGCTCCAATTGTGAGGTGGCCAACTTCTGAATTCCCCATCTGACCGTCGGGTAGACCCACATGGGATCCACTCGCTTCAATAAGGGCGTGGGGATAGGCATGCCAGAGCGCATCGATGACAGGAGTGGAAGCGCTTCGGATGGCGTTGTGCTCAGTCGAGTCACAAATTCCCCAACCATCCAGGATCGCAAGAACCACTGGTGCAATGGAAGAGTTGCGGGGAAGATTTCCTTCGAGGTTGTTCGGTACGTTCACTCCGTCAATCTCAGTTCTTAAGTCCCTCTGCAGTTGCAAGTTACTTCCTTGATGCCCAAAAGGTTTTGATTAGCACCTTTCAGGTTTGCAAAAGCTGATCGTGTTGGGGAAAATCGTTCATAAACTGATCGCCTTAATAAGGAAGCGATGGCAGATCAAGAGGTTGGGGATGATCGGATTGAAATTCTCACTGCAGATGAGTTGCGAAAAACTGTGACCCGCTTGGCGTCTCAGGTTTTGGAGTCTGTGCCAACCGTTGAATCTCTGGTGCTTCTGGGGATCCCAACCCGCGGTGTTCAATTGGCTGGTGTCATTGCTAGCTCATTGAAAGATCAGAGCGGTCACGCTGTTGCCACTGGCACTCTCGACCCCACCTTCCACCGCGACGATTTAGGTCGAGTGGGTGTGCGCATGGTCCAGGCCACCGACCTCCCCGTGAGCGTGGAGGGAAGGGATGTTGTGCTCGTGGATGACGTTGTCTTTACGGGTCGAACTGTGAGAGCAGCGTTGGAGGCGATCCAAGCCTGGGGTAGACCACGCAGAGTTTCTTTGCTGGTCATGGTGGACCGAGGCCATCGGGAATTGCCAATTCAGCCGGATTTTTGCGGCAGGGTTGTGCCGACGCGTCGATCGGAAAGTATTGAACTGCGCCTGCTTAGCTTGGATGGGGAGGAGGGCGTTTTCCTTCGACGCGCTAATGAAAACAACCCTGAATCAACAGGCTTGCCTTAACTAGCCGGGTTCAGCTCGTCAGCTCGGAAGTGGGCCTTGTAACGGCCAAAAGCCACAACGACCGGAAGCGTTGGGCTGATTGGACGTCCCTTCCATTCGTCGAGCACCTTGAAAATCTCTCCCTCAGTTCCTTCCATATCGAAACTTTCTCCACGATGTTGGGGGTGGTTGAAAACAACAACACTGGTGGAGACGACAACCTTGTCACCCGGCTGCATGGACGTCCGTTCAAGTCAGGCGATTATCTCACGGAGAGTCAGCTCAAGACTCTTTACTTCTTGGCCTGACACAGCGTCTCAGGGCCGTCCTCAATGATGGTGCCGCCTAGATCGCTGCAACCGGCCATGAATGCTTCCCAAGGAGGCATTCCTTCGCGGATGTGTGCTTCCACTACGTCGTTCAACAGATCTCTCGCCACAGTGTGAGCCGGCAATGCTCCATGGCTGTGGTGTTCTTTCTGGTCCCTTAAGTCGTCAATGGCCTGCTCTACTGCCTGACGGATGGGTTCTGCTTGGCGTTGCCACCAGGGATGATCGAGCTGGTTGAGGGCGCTGAGTGCTTCCCACCACTGATCTTGATTCACATGCTCTCTCAGCTTTTCAAGCTCAAGGCGATTGCGATTCCAGCTTTCCTTGAGGCTGTCACTCAAGCGGCTTCCGGGTCGACCATCGTGCTTCTCCAGCGGTCGAAGCATGGTCAATGCCTCGTTTAGATATCCAGCGCGAAATTGAGAGAGTGCCTGATCGCGCAGCTCATTACGCCAGAGTTTCAGCTGCCTTTGATCTTGCTCTTTTTGCCGTGGAGAGCCAACGCCTGAATTCACGAGCTGCTCTTGAAGGAGCAGAGCTTGACCTGGATCAGCTTGATCCCAGGTTTGTTGAGCCAGCTTTCGTCGACAAATGGCTAGCTCTTCAGGCGCCTTCTGCCCGAGCCAACGCAATGCAGCTAGTTGCTCTCCGTAGCGCAGGCAGGCTGGCAGGTCATCCGTGGAGAGCGCTCGACTCAATTTCCGCGGCAGCTGTTGCTCCCATAAATAAACTCCAGCACAAAGTGCTGCAACTCCTCCAAGGGTCGCGGTGATCCAAAAATGGGGCAGATGGCGACGCGGCGCCAAATTCCAAAGCCTCTTTGTATGAACTCCTTTCTATGGAGGCGAGAAAGGACTCTCAACAGTGTGTGGACGGACCGTTCACTGCACAGTTATCAGCGTGCATGGTTCGATGGCCAAACCAGTTCTTAAATCTTCTCCGCTCATGATGAGTTGAGCGTCGTCATTAAGGTGAAAAGCGAGGCGCAGGCAGTCTTCTCCTGGTTGGCCAAGTGGATTGAGCTCCAGGCGAATGGTCTGGCTAGAGATAGGCCGAATGGTGTCTGGAACATTGCTGTTGTCTATGACGGTGGGGAGCCCTCTGACGAACACCACTTCGTGTCGCCGTTCGCCTTGGGGTTCCCCGAGCACGAGTTCAAGATCCTGCTGATTGCGGCGGCTTGCGCTGAGCTTCAGCATCAAAGGTTGAAGAGAGGGCCATGGCTGGCCGCTTAGAAATAAGGGATGCCAGTGAAGGGCATTACTCCGACGATCCCAGCAGCGCAAATACACACCTTTTTGAAGGAGATCTCTGATCCTTACCCCAGGGGTGAGATTGAGCGCACCGGTGGCCACGGCTTGAACAGGTGGTGGGGTCAGCAAAGGCTCCGGCTTCATCGTCTCTGATAACCATTGGCGCATCAGCGGAAGATGGGCTCCACCACCAACTGCGACGACGGCGTTGAGGTCTTCTGGTCTGCAGCCCTGCTGGCGGGCAGAGGCCAACGTGCGATCGAGCAGTCCTTCAAGAACCTTGAGCAATCCACGGCGCTCAAGAAGCGCGTGGAGTTGGTTGCGATTGAGCGACAAGGTGATGGGTTGGGCGAGGTCGATGCCGCTGGCTAACTCACTGAGGGTCTCTTCCTCCCCTACATCGAGGTTGCTGAGGCGGCATTTCAAGCGTTCAGCCGCATTTAAAAGGCTCGTCTTACTCATCAGAATTAGGTCGGGATCGTTGGGGAGAAGGTGATCCAGGATCCAGTGATCCAAATCCCTTCCGCCAAGGGCGATGCCGGCTTTTCCTAAGACCCTTGCCGAGCGCAGGGTTTGCTTGCTGTTTTTGAGGTCAAGACCCCGAAAGCGCAGCAGCTGCGCCAGTGGAGCTGCTCTTCCCTCGCCTCCTTCTAAAGCGACAAGAGAGAGGTCCAGCGTGCCCCCGCCCAGATCCACCACCAACAACTTGGAGCCTGCTGGCAGTCCTGCGCCCATAGCTGCAGCTGTTGGCTCATCCACGAGCGCCACCTCCTCAACCGGAAGGCTCGTACAGGCCTGCAACAGCCATTGGCGATAACCAATCGCCTGATCAACCGGAGCTGTGAGCACCAGCCGCTTCACCGACACAGTCTTTGGCAGGCATTTCCAGATCTGATGTAAAAGAATTTCGCCAGCTTGCTCAGGGCTGAGGGGATGGGATGGCAGGTCTGATTTGTCTGAAACTCCGATCCAGCGTTTGAAGTCACGATGAAGCTCTAGGGAAGATCCATCGGAGAGTCCGCTATCCAGGACTTGCCGGCCTACAAGCGGTTGATGGTTGGCACGAGCATTGCTCCATATGAGGCTCGGGACTTCCCCTACGCGTTGACTAATCGGTGGGAGGTCTAGAAGTTGAGGGGGAGACGCGCTGCCATCCTGAAAGGCCACCACCGTGTTTGTGCTCCCAAGGTCGATGGCAAGAGTTCCCTGAGCGGAAACATGAAGGTTTTGTTCGTCCTTTGGGGGCTGAACCTCAGCCATGGCCATCTTGTTAAGGAGTGAAGGCTACGGGGCCTAGCGATGGATCGGTTGAGACGCCTGGTGTTTTCCTTCTACAGGGAGGATCCAGAGATTGAGGCTGAGTTGGAACCGTTGCGTGATTGCCGCATGTCCCGTAGTTGGGGATGTATTCATATTGATTGCATAGATGGCCCACAACTTGAACGGGTGAGTGGTTTGATGACGCATCTGAGACGTCCTCTTCTTCCGTTGGGCTTAGGCCGCCAGATCGTTTTGCGAGTGCCGGGTCGCCCCCAGCGCGCTTATCCGATGCAGGTTCCGTTTCAAAGCGATTTGCTCACTTAGGATTAAGAGTCGATGATTAGACAGAGATGATTTCTGCAGGTGTGGAGTCAAAGGATCTCGCGAGGCGGGGCGAGAGCTTGATTCGTCAGTCCACAAACCGTTATCTGACCACAGTCAAGATCGCTTTTCGTGCGAAGCAACGTCGTTTTGATGACTTTGATGGACTCTTAGAGGAATCCAGTGTGAAGCCGGTCCACCGCGCAATCGTTGAGCTCTCCGATGAGCAGGATCAGCCTGATCTCCTGCCTGGATGATCCAACAGGAGGGGCCTGGCTGGCGTCTCGCCCATGACTTGAGCCGTAACGGCTTTCCCTTCCTCATCGGAGGGGATTTTTGGGCTGTCGAGCTCACAGAGATGGAGGGGAAGGGGCTGCATGTCCTTCTCGTAGAGCTTGATTACCAACACTCGCTGATCCGTGATCAGTTGATGGAGGAGGAATACATCACCTTGGAGTTGGAACAGCAGGAGTGGTGGGGGTGCCTTGATGGCACCCGTGATCGCTGGGGGCTGCAGGTTGTGCTTCAAGGCAATGAGATGCAATGCCGAGGACTGGAGGGCGCTTGGCCTGCTCCAGCGGCTCAAGCATTTTTTGCTGCTTTGAGAACGGTCTTGGATTGAACATTGGATTAGTTGGTCTAATCAATCCGGTTTTATTGATTTCTCCACGTTTGCGCAGGCAGAATGCACAGCTTTTCCACAGGCTGACGCGTCCTTTTTGAGTTGCGGGCTTCACTCTGTGGAAAAGCATAAGTTTTGGGGCTTGTGTGGTATTAACCGAGTGCGGTGCATAGCATCCCTTGGTAAGGGATAACCCCAGGCATGAACAGCGTTTATGGCCTGAATTCCATCGGCTGGGTGGTTGGCGTTCGGCTGGTCGACCTCTACTGGAGGCCCCTTGTGCTTGTGGAGAACAGGCCATAGATTCAGGCCGTGATGATGAAGGAGTTTGGAGTGGTTCAAGGCCAATTGTTGACCGATCAGGTTGTTGATTCAGAAACTTTTGTTGTAGGCCAAGAAACGTCTGAGCTCGTCCAGGGCCAGGACAAGGACATCGTTAGTTTTCAAGCGGAGATGCCTTTGCCTCTGCACCAGGCGATGGCGGACTTTATTGAGCGTTGCCCGAATTGGGATCAGTACCGACTCGTTCAGGCTGCTTTGGCAGGATTTCTTGTTCAGAACGGTGCGGACTCCAGAGAGCTCACCCGCCTTTACGTCGGCAACATGTTCCGTCGCGACTCTCTTCGCCACGGTGTTTGAGTCCGGCAACTGGCCATCAACAGCAGGGCACTGAACGGAACACTGAAAAGCAGTCCGAGGCTCGCAGCCATGAGGCCAAGCAAGTTGATTCCTAGAAGAAGCCCAAGCAAGGCCAATACTTTGAGGCGATTGGCTTGAACAAGTTTGCGACTGTGCTCCATCGCTCGGAGTGGGCGATAGCCGTGATGAATCAGCAATGGAACGGAGAGGAGTTGGCCAACCAACCAGACGGCGATGCCGATTCCACCCAATACGACAATCAAGCTGGCAAGAACCCCGCTGTGGGGTGCCAAAAATTGACTCAAAAGACGAATCGAACTGATTCCGCCAACGCCGATGAGGACCTCTAAAACGACAAGGCCACAGGTCTGCTTCAGTAGCCAAAGAAATCGGCGTCTTGCAACGGGATGTTCTGGGTCTCGATCCAATCCCCCCGGCAGGTGTTCGTCTGCTAGCTGCAGCAGAGCCAACAGGGGGGCTAAAGGAACAAGTGCTGCCATGACGAGCGCAAGATCGCCGGTGTATTGAAGGAAGCGATTGCTGCTGAGTTGGAGGTCTCGTGCGACTACACCTAAGCCCATCAGGCAGGTCAGCATCAATGCTGTGAGCCCGATGAATGACCAGGGTGCTTTCCTGAAGCCGATCCAGGCCCTTGGAATAATGGTGGCAATCGGCAGTTGCTCAGCAGAAATGTCTGCGAGCGGATCATTGAAGTGGTCCAAGTCTCTTTAATAAATCCATCGCGATTTCTGTGTCAACCGGAAGAATGGATAGTCGATTCCCACGACGAACAACAGTTAGTTGGTCTGCTTGGTACGACTCGCGAAGATCATCAAGGGTCAGCATGTCCGAAAATTGACCGCGATAGGCAAGTTTCACGCAATCCCAGCGTGGTGAGTCCTGCTTTGAGGCTGGATCGTGATACTTAGAGCTGGTATCGAACTGCGTTGGATCGACGAGGCCAGTTTCTGTGACCTCCATCAGACCAACAATTCCCGGCGGCTTACAATTAGAGTGATAGAAAAATGCTTGATCTCCGGCCTTCATCTTTCGCATGAAGTTTCGGGCCTGGTAATTTCTAATTCCATCCCATAAGGTGACTTTCTCGTTTCTTAAGTGTTCAATGCCGTAAACATTGGGCTCGCTTTTCATGAGCCAATATGAGATGTCAGTCATGTCAAGTGATTTGAAGGAATTAAATGCTTATAATGAAGTATTTAAGGACAGTTTTAGGTTTTCCTAGTAGGTGGGTAATCATAACTTCGTCTTTCGTCGTAATTTGATTTGTCTTGTTGGGAAAGACAGCCATGTTTCAATCAATGGAAAAGTTTTGGCTCTTTTAAGGAGATTATCTGGGCTTGGCGCAGGTGGTTTCGACTGGTTCGAATCTCTGCCCATTTTCATTTGGCTGAAGCCCTAAGCGTTCGAGTGCTTCAACAGCGTCAATTTTGTCAGCGTTGTAAAGAGCGCATGTCTGTTGATCTCTAGCCCTTTGGGAGTCGCAAGACGCTAAGAGGGTAATGAGGGTGAGAGGTAGAAGCTTTATTGAAGTTTTCATGTAATGAATTTAGGGCATATTGCCTGATGTTCACTTAGTCTGGTGTTCGCTTGGAGGTTTAAGGTGATAATTGACCATGCGATAGAAACATTTCTTGAGGCCAATAGTTTGCTGTTGAGGATCGCTGGCTCGGGGTTTTGGCTGATGGTCTTGTCCTAATCCTTATCATGTAAATATGGATTAATAGTTGCTTGTTAATGCTTGTGCTGAGGGAGATTGGTTTAAATCTGAGGTCTCTCGATTCTCTAAGGTAATTGTTTGCAGCTGCTTAGTCTGGTCGTATCGATTGGTTGCGGGCATGTTGCTGAATCATGTCCCTGAAATGATTTCCGCGGGCTTCAAAGTCTTTGTATTGATCGAAGCTTGCACAGGCTGGTGATAACAGTAGAGAGGAGGCATTCTCGTTCTTCCCCTGCGCGATCGCTGCTGTTACGGCATCCGCCATGGTTGGGTGAGATGTCAAATTTCCTGTATAGCCAGAGCTACGAATTAGGTCTAATAAAACCTCTCGATCGCTTCCAAAGAGAGCGATCAAGCAAACCCTGTCGTGGAGAAGTTGCAGCCATCCACTGGCATCACCTTGCTTAGATAATCCACCGGCAAGTAAAGCGATCGGGCCCGGTACTGCTTGAAGTGCAACTGCAGCCGCGTCGTAATTCGTGGCTTTGCTGTCGTTGAACACGTGCATTCCGTGGAGTGATCCCAAATTCTCTAGGCGATGTGGCACTCCCGGGAAGCTGCGCATCCCACGCTCGATCGATTGTGGCCCTAATCCAGCTTGCAACGCTGCTGCGGTGACGAGAAGCATGTTTTGGCGATTATGTTCGCCTGGCATCGCTAGAGCATTGGCTGGAAAGAGAGCACCCAGTTTGCTGCACACCAAACCTTCTTGATTGATCCAAAGTTCAAGAGTTAATGGCTCATATTTCTTTTGTGAAGCGCTAACCCACTGGGCATTTGGCCAGTCAGTGTGCCTGCTCTGAAGGTCGGCGTCGTCTGCATTGAGAACAACATGCTTGGAGCGTCGAAGCAGGCCTTGTTTGATGTCTCTGTAGGCATCCATGGAGCCATGGCGCTCCAAATGGTCGGGAGTCAGAGTGGTCCAAATGCCGATGGTTGGTCTTACTTCATTGGCTGATTCAATTTGGTAACTACTCATCTCCATCACGATCCAATCCGGTTTGGTCAGGGCTGGATCCATGCATTGCAGCGCTAATTCGGCGGCGGAATGGCCCACATTTCCGGCCATCGGCGCATGAAGTCCCGCTTGGTTGAACACGTGATGCAGCAAATGCGTCACGGTGGTTTTGCCGTTTGTGCCTGTGATCCCAATCCAAGGGCACTCGCGGAGGGCTTGCCATGCCACGGCCATTTCACCTCTCACGGTGACGCCGTGATCACGCAGCTTCATCAAGGTGGGATGGTCCCAGGGGATCCCTGGGCTGATCACGACTTGCTCAACTTGATCTAACCAGCTTTGAAAGCTGGAGAACTCCAGAGGGCACCCCAACTCGGTTTGGATGCCTTGGTCTCTTAGTTGTTGTGCCTTGGATTGTTGTTCGGGTCCATCGTCCCTTTCGAGCACTACGACGTTATGGCCCTGGGCATGAAGGAGGCGCGCTGCGCCGACCCCGGAGCGACCAAGCCCCACGATCAAGCTGCATGCCATTGTTCTACTCCTGTCCCTAAAAGGAAGTGGGCGATACTGGAATCGAACCAGTGACCCCTACCGTGTCAAGGTAGTGCTCTACCTCTGAGCTAATCGCCCCCAGTACTCAAATTTGTCCTTTGAGATGGGTGGTTGATGAATGGGTCAACCAGAGAATGAAGTTAGCAGTTGGAGTGACGTCTTAATCCACTCCTCTCACTGGCGGAGGATCTCAACACGCCACCGCTCGCGTTTCGTACGTTCGATGTTCAGGACCTCGATGCTGCCTCTCTCTTGAAGTTGCAGGCGGTCTCCAATTTTTAAATCGCGACTTGCCAGACGTACGGGTTCCCAGTTGAGCCGCAAGCGCCCTTCTTTGATTTGTTTGACGACTTTGGATCGGGAAATGCCAAAACCTGCAGAGGCAATGGCATCAAGACGGCATGAGGCTTCAACGCTGCTCAACCGGCGAGCGACTCTCTGAACAGGCCATTGCAGTGCCTCGAGTGGCAAGGATTCGCAGGCGATGATCACCTCGCGAAGGCTGCCTCGTTGTCCCTGCAGCAGGGCTGCGGCTCCCGGTGTGCAAATGGCCTGGGCACCTCTGTCTCCACGAATCCATAGATCGCCGAGGGACTCGTCATCGATCCCGATGCGTTGCAGGGCCAGACGCATCTCGTCGGGCGAGGTTGGATCGAATAGGAAGTTGCCTTCCACATTGAGACCAACTAGAGGGCAAGCGGGATCAGGTTCTAAGGAGGTTGCGTGCTGTATCAGCAACCGTTTGCGCTCTGCTCCTTGGTAGCCGCCATCTCGGCTGATCTTTAGTTCTGCCAGTGACTCAAGCTGGTTGGCATCTTCCAGCATCAAGGCAGAGAGAAAGGGACTCCATCGCGGTTGCCGGGTCCGCAGAACGTCTTCCGCAAGGTCGATCAAGGCGCCCATCGTTGTGGGATGCCTGCAGGACCGAAGCAGCGCTTCCCGAGGAAGGCTCACAGTTCGCTGAGGCGAACCACTTGCTGGGGACGTGCCTTCTGGACGGTTTGCCAAGGCAACTCCATCCCGGGCCTCGTTTCCAAGAGCAGTAGCCAGCAGCCTTCGAGGTTTCGATTGCGCAGGATCCTGACACCATCCTCGTTTTCAGACGGCACGCTGGCGGCGGCTGCATAGCTGCCCATAAGGCCTGAACCCATGCCCAGCAATCCTCCAATAAAGGCTGATCCCCAGGGACCAAAGCTTGCAAAAGTGTCGAGCGTAGTGATCTGGGTGAAGGTGCCGCCAGCAAAAAAACCGAAGGGCATCAACCAGCGCGCCATTGACTTTTGACGTCGACGGCGCGCCAGGCTGGGGTTGAGCAGGTCGATATCGTCCATCGCCTCAGCGGGCAAATCAGGATCAGAGATGTCTTCTTCCTGTGGTTTGGCCCCCTTCACAGAGGCGGGGGCGACGAGGGCGACGCGAAGCAATGGCGTGCCCAAGTCTTGGAGTGAGAGGCGAAGACGGTCGGCAGCAATGCGCTCATTGAGAACCAGAACGCAAACGGGCATGAAAAAACAGCAGCCGAGTAATCATTCTCTCTCGGAACTGTTGCCCTTGGAGCCGATTCTCTTGGAACTGTTTGGGCTGGAAGACACTTAGAGGAGAATCTTCGGGCTGCTCTCTACAGTTAATGGTGGCTCTCTCCCGCCGCTGGATGACAAAAGTTCTTGTTTCAGACCCCATTGATCAGGCGGGGCTCGACATCCTTGGCCAAGTGGCTCAAGTCGATGAGCGCATTGGGTTGTCTCCGGAAGAACTCAAATCGATCATTGGTGAGTACGACGCCCTAATGATCCGTTCTGGGACCCAGGTCACAGCCGATGTGATTGAGGCTGCTGATCGGTTGCGGATCATCGGCCGTGCCGGCGTGGGTGTCGACAACGTGGATGTACCTGCGGCTACTCAACGCGGGGTGTTGGTGGTGAACTCACCCGAGGGCAACACGATCGCAGCGGCAGAGCATGCGCTTGCGATGTTGCTGTCGGTGTCTCGTCACGTGCCGCAAGCCCATGGTTCGATGCGGTCTGGGGCGTGGGATCGCAAAAAATATGTGGGAAATGAGCTCTATAAAAAAATTCTCGGCGTGGTGGGGTTAGGCAAAATTGGCTCTCATGTCGCTCGCGTTGCGAAAGCGATGGGCATGGATGTGATCGCGTTTGATCCGTTCATCTCTGCAGAACGCGCCCAGCAGATGCAGGTGCGGCTCACCACTCTCGAAGCGCTGTTCCAGCAGTCCGATTACATCACCCTGCACATTCCCCGCACACCTGATACGGAAAATCTGGTGAATGCCGAGCTGTTGCGCACGATGAAAAGTACGGCACGGATTGTGAATTGTGCACGAGGTGGAATTGTTGATGAGGCTGCGATCGCAGAAGCGATTGAATCCGGGGTGATCGCCGGGGCCGGTCTGGATGTGTTTGCGTCTGAACCGTTAGCTCAGGACTCCCCTCTGCGCGCCGTGGAGAGAGGACTTGTTTTAACCCCTCATCTCGGAGCATCAACGGAAGAGGCTCAAGAAAATGTGGCGGTTGATGTCGCCGAACAAATTCGTGATGTGTTGCTGGGGCTGCCTGCCCGCAGTGCCGTGAATATTCCAGGGCTCAGTGCCGAGATCATGGAGCGCCTCAAGCCCCATCTCCAGCTGGCGGAAACCCTCGGTTTGCTGGTGAGCCAACTCAGTGGTGGTCAGATTCAGGAGTTGGAGGTGCGTTTGCAAGGTGAATTCGCCAGCCACCCCTCACAACCCCTTGTGGTGGCTGCTCTTAAGGGCTTGCTCAGCACTGCGCTGGGAGATCGAATCAACTACGTGAATGCATCGCTCGAGGCCAAGGGCCGTGGCATTAATGTTTTGGAAATCAAAGACGATGCCAGTCGCGATTTTGCAGGTGGATCGCTTCAGCTCACCACTCGCGGTGGTCAGGGAGGTCACAGCGTGACCGGTGCGGTGTTCGCAGACGGTGATTTGCGTGTCACCAGTATTGATGAATTTCCGGTGAATGTGCCGCCCAGCCGTCACATGCTGTTCACCAGGCACCGCGACATGCCAGGCATCATTGGCCACCTTGGCTCTCTTCTCGGAGAGCACAATGTCAACATCGCATCAATGCAGGTGGGGCGTCGCATCGTCCGTGGTGATGCCGTGATGGTTCTCAGTATTGATGACCCGATTCCTCCCGCTTTGTTGACCACCATTCACAGCATTAATGGCATTCAGGAAGCCCACCCAGTCACGTTGTGATGTGGTGGCGTCTTTCTTTGCCCCTGCCTCTTGTCCTTGAGGAGTCCCTTCTCTGGAAGTTGGAGTCCCTAGGGCTGCATCGCTTGGCTGTTCAACATGCCCCAGAGTCGCCAGATCAGCGCACGTTGCTCGCATGGCTTCCAGCGTCGGAGTGGCCGCAGGATCAACGGGATCAGTTGCTGAACAGCCTTCGCCCGATGGCCGACACCTTTGGACTTGCCTTGGCAGAGCCGCTGTGGGAGGAGTTGGCTGATGAAGACTGGAGTCTTAGTTGGAAAAAGCACTGGCAACCAGATCCCGTGGGTCAGCGCTTGTTGATCCTTCCGGCCTGGCTGGAGGTCCCTGAGGAGCACGCCCACCGCTTGGTTTTGAAGATGGACCCGGGAAGTGCTTTTGGGACCGGTAGTCATCCCACCACTCGCCTCTGTCTGGAAGCTCTGGAAGAGATGCCTCCACACGATCAGCGGGTAGCCGATTTGGGCTGCGGGAGTGGGGTCTTGGGCTTGGCTTCTTTGGCCCTTGGTGCCAGTGAAGTATTGGCAGCCGATACCGACTCATTGGCGGTTCGTGCGACGACAGATAACTCTGCTCTTAACGGTTTGAAGGCCGAGCAACTTCGCGTTGGCCATGGATCGATCGACACGCTTGCAACCTGGTTGAACGGAGAGGAAGCGGATTTGCTCCTATGCAACATCCTGGCTCCGGTGATCGAAGCTCTAGCCCCGCAGTTCGATTCTGTGCTGAAGTCCACGGGTCGCGGACTCCTGAGTGGTCTTTTGGTGGATCAGGCGCCTCGGCTGATCGAGGTCTTAGCTGAATGTGGCTGGCAGGCAAGGCCAATCGGGGAACAAGGTCGCTGGGGTCTGCTCGAAATTAAGCACATTTTTTGATAAGCCCTTCTTATTAATGCCCCTTCTTTGATTGGGCTTGAACAGAAAACCCTGATGAATCCCGTATCAAGGTGTCTGTCCGATGTAGAAGGGTTCCGTCCAGCAGGTTCAGATCGATTCGATCTCTGCGCATTACATCCATCCATGGCTTCTTATAAGGTCACCCTGGTCAGCGAAAGCGAAGGCCTCAACAAGACCATCGAAGTTCCTGACGATCAGTACATCCTTGATGCTGCTGAGGAGCAAGGCATCGATCTTCCCTATTCCTGCCGTGCAGGCGCTTGTTCCACTTGCGCAGGCAAAATCACTGCCGGTACCGTTGATCAGTCCGACCAGAGCTTCCTTGACGACGACCAGATCGAAGCTGGTTTCGTTCTGACCTGTGTGGCATACCCCACCTCAGATTGCACCATCAAAACTCACGCTGAAGAAGAGCTGTATTGAGCCCTTCAGCCTCGAGCTGAGGTCGCAACCCAAGCGATCGTTCTGCCACCCTTACGGGTGGCTTTTTAATGTGATGACACTCTTAAGTGCTTGATCGTCACCGTGACACCTGTTCCTGCTCTGCGTTCTGATGTTCAGGTATTGCTGGAGCATGGATCAGTGCATGCCAGTCCAGGCGGACAGTACAGCTTTCGGGTGATTGGGCCCTGTTGTCGATTGTTTGACCGTGAGGAGCTGCCCTGGCCATGCTGTCGCTTGGCTTGGCGTAGCAAGGAGCCGAGTTGGCGCCGGGTAGGTCGCCGGTTTGTGCCAGATCTGGCTTCTAGGCGCTGTCCTTCGTATTCCGTTGAGCTGCTCCAGCCTGGTTCTCGCCCTACGGTCACGCTCTTAACGCTTTTTTCGATGCGTTTGACGCCTGAGTTGCAGGAATGGTGGTACAGCCGCCAACCGAAATCAATGGTTGCTTTGAATCACACGCCTTCGGTGTCATTTGTTGAAGACAAGCGATGAAAGTGTTCTGATAGGCCGGCTTACTCCCTCAGATCGATCTTGTCAGGAGAGATCAGTTTTGCCTTGTCTTGTTTGTGATCTGCCTGGGCTATTCATTTCTTCTAGCATTGGCAAAGGTGACATTCTTTAAGAGGCGAAGAATTGGCCATTTAAAATGTTTTCAAGTTGCACTAACTTGCAGCAAGGTAGATTTTTGGAGGCATGGCGGTTGTAGGAAAATCCGCTTTGAAGTAAAGACTAGAAGCCAGGCTTTGCTTGCAGAAAGATTCTCTGTTGGTATTTTAGTTGATTAATTCTTGTGTGATGGTGAGGCTGAGGTCTGAATGCTTAAGTCTGAGGTTTATTAATTCTTGGTATTCTGTTGATTCGTACGCAGTGACTGCTTTCTCTTTTGAATCAAATTCAACAATAATATTGACGGAACCAGGACTCCCTTCCCGTATATCACCTTGCATGTCACGTATCAGTAAACGTGCTCCGACTGTTGGAAGCCATGCCATGAATTTGTTGATGTAAGGAACCATTCCAAAGGGGGTGTGAATATTGCCAGTCACAACCCAATAGCCTTTTGTCATGAATTTAAAGCTTAGAACAGCATGAAATGCTCAGTTCCTACAGGCGTACCTTGCGGAGCTGAGCATTTCATGCCTCTCCCCTTTTTTTGTCGAGAGATGTTCTTGCCTGGAGACGAACGTATCCTGAATTTTTTGGGCAGGATGTGTTGGTCTGAATGGCTTCGTCAAGAAGCCAAGGCGCTATATGCAATTGTGAGAATGATTCGGGTTATTTCGATTGTGCCGGCGATTGTTAGAACAGTTGCTGATTTCCTGATCCATGCTGCTGGCTTTCCCTTCTTCAGGATCAGGTTTACTCCTGAGAAATTCAGTTTTGATGCATGCGGGAAGACAATCCTGTCTGCTTGTCCTGTTTTTAAGCCTTGACTTAGCTTTGAGTTTATTCCGATAGCTTTGTCGCTATATGCATATCCAAGGCAAATTGCAGCCGTTCTATTGAATGCTGATTGAGCTGATCCTGCTTGGGAAAGCCAAGACCGCATGAAAGGAACTGTATATCGTCCGAATGTTTCTGAATATTCGGCTGAGTCCACCATTGAATCAATTACAGCATGATGCCCGTTTAATGCTTGGATCTCAATGTATTTTGTGATCTCGCCTTGATCATGAGGTGTCCTCCCTAAAATATGTTTAAAATCAAGCTCAATGGTTCTTTCCGGAGAGCATTTATCATAAAAATTTTTCTTATAGAAATCAGATTTTGCGAGTCCTCGTATGAAATCTTGAATTGAAATACGCCCATCTTTTAATTGTGCTTCAAGAGAAGTAGACCTCTCACTATCCATGACATGTGCATTCCCGTAGACGTGCTTATAGGCACTGCTTAGGGCCCTCTCTAGTGCCTCCGACGATATATCTGGATATTCCTCGAAAGTGACTTTCCTCCCGCATTGATCATGAAGGCGAGGACCGATGGCTATTTTCATTCCTTCGCATTGTCTTCGCTTGAACTCGCTATTGCATAGCGCTGCAAGCTGAGAAGATTTATTCTGTGCACTCTTGTATGACGTAGAGGGTTTGGCTTCGCGTTCGCCGCCAAAGCTTGTGATGACTGATGTGGAGGAGAGCATTGTTGAAGAGACTCTAGATTTATTTCAGTAAAATATATCTTGATTTGATTGAAAATATTAGAAGGTATGCTCGAAATTTTTTGTTTCGCAAGGTGCCATCATCTTATTTAAATTAAGTTAATAGACGTTTGTTGTGTTGTTTCTTAGGTCTTTGCTGACTCTCGTCTTAAGGAGATTTAGCCTTCGTTTCTCGGCACGTTTCATCGCTGGGACTGATACGTCTTCTATGCAAAAACAAAGGGCCTCAGGAAAACCTGAGGCCCTTTGTTTTTACTTTGCGTAAAGTGATTATCTAATCAAAGGATTAGAAGTAGATTTTTCCACCGCCCCATTCGACACCCAAGACTTTGGGAGCCACCAGGATGTACCCAGACATCAGGCGAAGATCTTCATCGGTGAGATCACGCATAGCGGGATAAAGATCGCGGCTGCGCATGCTGGGATGCAGATCGGCGATGCTGTATTCCCCGTCATAGGACGTGGGGTCTTGGATGTAATCCACGAGTGCCGCAACGTTGTCACGGACCGGAGTGGCCAACGCAAGCGTTTCAGTGTCCAGGCCAACATTCTGGTTGGTTTTGGTGATGCCGCCGGCGTGGCAGGTGCCGCAGCTCACGTTGAACACCTTCCGTCCTGTCTTGATTTCCTGCTCACTGAAGGTGACAAGGGCGCCATCGCCGTCAGCTGGCACCGTGAGGGTCTCGGCATCCCACTGGGCGGCCTGGGCGGGGGCACTGATCAACAGCCCAAGTAGCACTGGCAGTGCGATCAGTAGTCGATTCAAGGATCGACGCAATGTGGAGAAAAAAGAGGCCATGAAAGATGTCAGAGACTGACGTAGACAGCGCACCAAGTCCTTGTATCACGGGGTGGGATGCGGATGAGCCACTAAAGGGCCTAGTGATCACGAACTGTTGCAGCACGTGCCGCTCATGAAGAGGGATTCACGTCCACATTGAGGAAATCCTTAGCCAAAAACGTATTCGGGAAGATGGTACGAGCCTCGGCGACTAAATCGTCGGCGGTGACTGCGTTTCCAGGGGCGTAGCGAGGGCTGAGGTGGGTTAGTGCTAACTGCTTGACGCCGGCCTCTGCAGCGGTCTGTGCCGCCATGGTGCTTGTGGAATGTTGCCTCTTGAAAGCCATGTCGGCTTCCGCATGGGAGAAGGTCGATTCATGGATCAGCAGGTCGGCTCCCTGAGCCAACTTCACCGCTGCTTCGCAGAAGACGGTATCGGTGCAATACACAACGCTCACCCCAGGTTGTTCTGGCCCGCATAAGGTCCGGCCATCGATGGTGCGACCGTCGTCGAGCGTGACCGATTCGCCTCGCTTCAGAGCTGCATAGACAGGTCCTGGTGGTATCTGTAGTTCTCGGGCCTTGTCGATGTCAAAGCGACCTGCTCTCGGTTTTTGTTCCGCTCGATAGGCGTAGGCCGGAACGCGATGGTTGAGGGGGGCCGCGGTCACAATCAGATCGTCGTCTTCGAACACAACGGTGTTCTGTTCAGCTGCTTCGCGCACGCGATGGATCGCAAGCGGATAGCCGATGCGGGTCGAACTCGTACGCAAAACCCCTTGGAGATACGCATCCAAGGGGTCAGGGCCGTAGAGGTCCACTCCATTGCTTGTGCCGCCCAGTCCCAAACTCGCCAATAGCCCGGGCAGGCCAAAGACATGGTCACCGTGCATATGGGTGATGAACACCCTTCTCAGTTGGGAAAGGCGCAAGTCGCAGCGTAAAAATTGATGCTGGGTCCCTTCTCCGCAGTCGAACAGCCACAGCTCCGACCGCTGTGGCAAACGCAGCGCCACAGACGAAACATTGCGACCACGGGTGGGCACGCCTGAACTGGTTCCAAGAAAGGTGACCTGCACGTCTCAACGCGCTCAACAATCAAATCTGCCACGTGGACCTAGCCGCGTCCGAATCATCAGGTCACACTGAGCTGCCTGGTTCGGCTCGTAGTGCTTACTCGTACGTCAGCATTCTTCCCTGTGCTGACTGCTGCTTTGACGATGCCGATCGCTGTGATGGCGGTCAGTTTTGATCAGCGGGTTGTGCATGCAGCACAGGAGCCGTCGATGCGGGTGCTGCTGTCACAATCCTCGGCCGTGCGGCTTCGCGCTGATGGAGATCAGCCATTCCTGGTGCGAGGTCTCGGCGGTGGCGATCAAGGCATGCGCTCGATGGAGGTGAGTCTGCGAGAGGGGCGCCTCAGGATCAGTGGTCAACTGAGCGATGGGTCGTCTCGCTCATTGGCAGCTCGTTCTGCGATCGAGGTGCAAAGCGACGATCCCCGCGGGATTTGGCTCGGCTCCCGGCGTTACCGCGGCCGGTTGCAGTTTTTAGTGCGGCGCGGCCAGGTGCAGGTGGTAAATCACCTTGGGATTGAGACCTATCTGGCCAGTGTTGTGGGGAGTGAAATGCCCCATCGTTGGCCGTTGCCGGCCTTGCAAGCTCAGGCCGTCGCGGCGCGCACCTATGCCCTTAGACAGCGCGGGAAGGCTGGTGACTTCGATGTGAAGGCCACGGTGTCCAGCCAGGTGTACCGCGGGGTTGAATCCGAAACCCCCAGCACGATTGAAGCCGTGGAAAGCACGCGATCTTTGGTCTTAGTCCACGCTGGACTGCTGATCAATGCTGTGTTTCACAGCAGCTCTGGTGGTGCAACGGAACCCAGTGGTGAGGTTTGGCGCAATCAACTTCCCTACCTGGTCAGCGTTGCGGATCACGATCAGCACAGTCCGGCGCATCGCTGGAACAAACGTTTTGATGATGATGCGCTGCGTGATCTCTTCCGTGAAACTGGAGGCGTCAAGCGCTTGCAGGTCCTTAAGACAAGCTCAACCGGTCGGGTGCGTACGGCGCGAGTGCAGGGCCCACGTGGCTCTTTAGTGCTGACGGGAAGGGAGCTTCGCAAGCGTATGGGCCTCAAAAGCACGATGGTTCAATTCGAGCTCATCAATGACTCCCCCGATGCATCAACTGCATCTGCAATCGCAACTGCTCAGACTGTCCCTGAAGCATCAACTCAGGCAGCCCCTCCTTTGATCGGTTTGTGGCAAGACTCCGCAAGCGGTCCTGATATCACATCCAGTAGCTCAGGGCGACTGGCGTCTCTGCTGCCCCCTCCGCCGCTCCCCCGTCTCAACCGGTCAGTTTTCAACAAGCCACGTCCTAATTTCAGGGTGGGTGAGATGGTTCTCGAAGCGCGTGGTCAAGGATTTGGACATGGGGTTGGGATGAGTCAGTGGGGAGCCCATGGACTGGCGCTTCAGGGTGCTGGCTTTCGTGAGATTCTTTTGCACTACTACCGCGGTGCAGAAATTCGCCCCTACCGCACCAGTGATGACCCAGCTGTGGCGCTTCGGTTCCGTTCAGAGTCAGCCTGGTGGGGTTGATGTCAGTGGCAGTTCATCGTGCTCAAGATTTCAGACACGATCACCATCGTGCGCAGGCCCAATCCGCTGCAGCTCATGGAGGCTGTTGTTGACCAGCTTGAGCAAGGATTGCTGGAATCTCTTGAGCATCAGGCATTTCGGCCCCTGGGTTTGGCGACGGGACGCACCATGGAGCCGCTTTATGCCGCATTGGTCTCGCGTCTAAGGGCTTGGCCTACGGATCGTCTGCAGCTGTTGCGTCAGCTCTGGCGCAGTTTCAATCTTGATGAATATGTGGGTTTGGCACCGGAGCATCCCAGCTCGTTCTCTGCCTTTATGGGGCATCACCTGGTGCGGCCTTTAGGGCTAAATGCTGCGCAGGTGTTGTTGCCAGATGGAGGTGCTGCCCACCCTGAGGCGGCGGCTGATCGCTTTGCAGCCGAGATACTCAGCGCTGGGGGGATTGGCTCTCAGTTATTGGGATTGGGCAGCAATGGTCATGTGGGATTCAACGAGCCCCCATGTGGTCCAGATGTGCGCTGTCGTGTAGTCAAACTCAGCCCCGCTACACGATCGCAAAATGCTTCTGCATTCCAGGGCAGTCCAGGGTTGGTTCCGGAGCAAGCGATCACCCTGGGGCTGCAAGAGATCCTGGCGGCGAAGGAACTGCACCTGATCGTTACGGGTGCGCCTAAGGCGGGGATCCTGCGCAAGGCTTTGGAGCTTGATGGTGATCCAGAGGTGCCTGCCAGCTTGCTAAGGCGTCACCCAAAACTTTGGTTGTGGGTGGACGATGCGGCATGGGGTGAGGCAGGGCCGTGAACCGATGACGGCCCAATGGCAATTTCTTCCTGCGTCGTGTTCCCTTGGACATCAAGGAACAGGTGGGTAGGAGGACTCAATGGAGAGGGAAAGCTCGCAGACAACCACTTTGAGGCTCGTAGGGCGCTCCCACAGGCCATTGCTGACACAGACGAAATCATTGAACAGGTGAGAAGCGGGAAGAATCCACACCTCAACCCTGTTACTCAACCCAGATCGCTTTCCAAAGCTCTCCCCGCCGGTTCTCCGGCATCGGAAATCTTTCTCAGCGATCACTTCTACGGAACACATGAAGAGGCAGAGGAAATCTCTGAACTTTCTCCTGTTCACTTGTCAGGTTCCAGGCTGGTCACAGACGAAGACCTGCTAAGCCTTAAAGAACGTCTTCAGAAAGACCGTTCAGATCAGACAGCCATCAACTGGAGAAGGTGCCTAGGTGAGTTGTTTGACTTTCTAGGTCATCACAACATGAACCAAGTCACTAAAGAAGATGCACAGAGGTTCAGAGATCACCTACTAGACAAAGTAAAGGTCTCAAGAACAAAAGTTCGGATCGGATGTGTAGCCGGTCTCTTTGAGTTGGGCGTAGAGGAAGACCTATTAAATCTTTATCCCTTCAAAGGCATCACTAAAAGACTTGTCTCGCCAAAGTCAGAGATCCAATAGAAGAGATTCGACCCTGAGTCGAATGTGAAGATCCAGAAGATTGGTCAGTATCACCAAGATCTCTATTGGTTAGTCAGGTTTACTGGGATGCGGGTAGCTAAAGCTGCTGGGATTGAACTCAATGGCATTAACTTAGATACGATGATCATTGATCTAGTAGATCACTCTGACAGTCCACTTAAGACTAAGGTCTACAGACGTCAGGTTCCAATCCATCCGAAACTTGTCTCTCTCTTGAAGCGATTAAAAGCAGCTGGTGTCAGACCATTCCTTTGCTTCTACAAGCCACAACACAGCAGATGAACTTGTGGCAACAACTGGAGAAGGATTGCTGGCTCGAATGCTCATTCACTAAGACACCATGCTGCTACCTCAATGAAAGATGTAGGGTTTAGTGATTTCATCATTGGTTCAGCCTTAGGTCATTTCAAAGGGTCAACAATGACAAGCACCTACGGCTCAGTTGACTTAGAGAAAGTAAGAGCTGCAATCGAAGCGATTAGTTAGTTGGAAAGCAAGCAGCAACAAGTAAAGAGCAACCAACAATCCAGATTTAGGACTCTCTAGGAGCTTCTTTCGGAGGTCTGCCTTGGTCTGCCAGATGCTTTTACCCACTTTTCGTTGTGTAGTAGGTGCTTCCAGAGTTGCTCTGCTGAGAATTTGATGAGAAACAGGTGCTTCAAGAGCTGTTCTGCTGAGAATTTGATGAGTGAGTGGCAATAAAACTCATAGAGTTACATAAGATACAAATTCCCCATCACCTACTCCGCATGGCTACTGCCTTACGGGGTTTTTTTATGTCCTTCAAAAGAGATGAGTACGTATCTCTACGGACATTGACCCACTCACACGCTTGTATTGGTGAGGGTCAGGATGTTGGGAAGCATCCTGCTTTGAACGGTTGGTTAGTGAATATGACCGTTCTTTTTAATGGCTCAACGCATGTTGCCATTTGCCCTAACGCTTGTTGGTTACAAGCTTTGTTCCCTGTTATCACTCATTAGTACCTGAGTCGCTTTTGAATGAAGTGTAGAGAGCATTGAAGCGATTAGCTAGACAACCACTCCCATTGAAAAACCATTTTGAACAGAGGGTTCAAGCCGGTGATTGTCTATGGATTGCAACGCCTGGTGGTGGAGGTTGGGGAGTAGAGGAAGGTGATGAAACACTTAATAATGAAGATTAATCAATTGATTAATTGATTAATCGTTTACTAATCAGTATGTGAAAAATGATCAATGAGAGATTGATTGATGAGAAAATAATTAATCCCATTGTTGCTGATCAGTGAGTTGCTTTTGGGATGCAGGTGATGTGGGTGAGACGAGCTTCTCTCGGGTATGGCGATTGATCATGTGCATTGATGACCTAAAGGAAATCATGATCACCGGAATCATCGTTTTGGCCTGCCTGGATAAAAAGAGCGCTCAGGAAGGGGATGATGCAGATGCCAACAAA
>JASJLK010000063.1:0-13073 GCA_037620855.1 Synechococcus sp. ChBW.bin.23
TCTACAGCATCCATAAACTCGGCATCGGCCAGGAGATGATCTTCAAGGATCGGACCATTTCCATGGGCTTCAGTGCTGTGGTTTAGCCAGGAGCGGTCGTTAGCGTCTCCCACTGGAGCGAACAAGCTGGAGAGATCGACGCATTTGGTCTTCTCA
This sequence comes from Synechococcus sp. ChBW.bin.23, assembly GCA_037620855.1. Lineage (GTDB taxonomy): Bacteria > Cyanobacteriota > Cyanobacteriia > PCC-6307 > Cyanobiaceae > Synechococcus_C. The sequence continues at coordinate 157 of JASJLK010000063.1, forward strand.
AGCTCGACGGAACGAGGCTGCAGCAGCTCGCTGCGTCCAATTAGATCTTCAAGACGAGCGACTCCCAAAACACTCATCAATTGACGCACCTCTTCCGCCACGTACCAAAAGAAATTCACCACGTGTTCGGGCACACCGGTGAAGCGTTTGCGTAGAGCTTCTTTCTGAGTGGCCACGCCTACGGGGCAGTTATTCGTGTGACAGACACGAGCCATGATGCAGCCCTCAGCAATCATCGCCACGGACCCAAATCCATATTCCTCTGCGCCGAGCAGGGCAGCGACGACCACGTCCCAGCCGGTCTTGAGACCGCCATCGGCTCGGAGCAAGACGCGATCACGCAATCCGTTCTCCAACAAAGACCGATGCACTTCGGTCAGGCCGAGCTCCCAGGGACTGCCAGCGTGCTTAATCGAGCTAAGCGGCGATGCACCCGTGCCGCCATCGTGACCGGAAATCTGGATCACATCGGCATTGGCCTTCGCCACACCAGCCGCAATCGTGCCGATCCCAATCTCAGCCACCAACTTGACACTGACAGGTGCTTTGGGATGCACCTGGTGCAAATCATGGATGAGCTGAGCAAGATCCTCAATGGAATAAATATCGTGGTGAGGAGGAGGCGAAATCAGCGCCACACCAGCCTTGCTGTTGCGCAGCCCAGCGATGTACTCGTCCACCTTGGGCCCTGGCAGTTGGCCACCTTCACCAGGCTTAGCCCCCTGAGCCACCTTGATCTCAAGTTGCTTGCCGCTGCGCAAATATTCCGCTGTTACCCCGAACCGGCCCGAAGCAATCTGCTTAATCGCGGAGCAGGCGGTGTCACCATTTCTGAGCCCACCGATGCTGGGGAAAGACGAGGAGCGGCCGTCTCCATCCACATCATGGAGAACCTGAAAACGAATCGGGTCTTCGCCACCCTCACCGCTATTGCTCTTTCCGCCAATACGGTTCATAGCCACGGCCAACACCTCATGGGCTTCTCTTGAAAGAGCTCCCAGACTCATGCCGCCTGTACAGAAGCGGGTACAGAGGCTTTCTGCACTCTCCACCTGATCCAGCGGCAAAGGCGTCGTAGCCAGCTTGAACTGGAGCAAATCGCGAAGGGCGGTGACTGGCCTGTTTTCCAACAGGGTTTTGTAGGTGGAGAAGTGGTCGTATCCAGGACCAGCTTTCACTGCCTTATGAAGAGCCTTCGACATCTCAGGACTATTGAGGTGGAACTCACCGCCTGTGCGGTACTGCACAAAACCCATGAACTCAAGCTTGCTGCGATTCAGCTCTGGGAAAGCCTTGGCGTGCAGCGAGAGCGTTTCATTCGCAAGCTCTGAAAGCGTCATCCCAGCAACTCGACTGGTCGTCCCCTCGAAAGCCTTTTGAATCACATCGGCCCCAAGACCGATGGCCTCGAAAATTTGAGCACCGTGATAGCTCGCAAGGAGCGAAATACCGATTTTGGAGAGAATCTTTCGGAGGCCGTTCTCAAGCGACAAGCGCACATTCGCCTGGGCCTTGTCGGCATCCAAAGATTGCAACTTGCCTTGTTCGATCCGCTTTTGCGTCTTGGGATGAGCGAGCCAATGGCGTGTGGTTTCCCAGGTGAGCCATGGACAAACAGCGCTAGCGCCGTAACCGATCAGGCAAGCCATGTGATGCGTGCTCCAACACTGAGCGGTGTCCGACACCAAGGAGCAATGGAGCCTTAATTTCTGACGCAATAAATGATGATGAACCGCTCCGACAGCGAGCAAAGCTGGCATTGCAACTGTGGTGGCCATGAGTTCTGCAGAATCTTCAGCCGCATTAACTCGGTCAGAAAGCACCAGAATTTGAGCGCCGTCACGCACGGCCTGTTCTGCTTTTAGACAGAGCTCATCAACTGCTAATTGCAAGCCACTGACACAGGCTTCCACTGCAACTTGGGTGGAGAGGGATCGCACCACTAGCCCTTGACCGGAGAGGGCGCTTAGTTCCGCCTCATTGAGCACTGGAGTATCGAGGTGAATCAATGCCGCGGCTTCTGCCTGAGGCTTCACAGCAGATCGCCTCTGCCCCAAGTGCATCTCCAAACTCATCACCAACTTCTCTCGCAGGGGGTCAATCGGTGGATTGGTGACTTGAGCGAAGCGCTGCTTGAAATAGTCATAGAGAAGGTGGGGCTTGTCGGAGAGCACAGCTAATGGGATGTCATCTCCCATGCAATAAGTGGGCTCCTTGCCGAGACCTGCCATGTCCTCGATCACAAGATCAAGATCTTCAGCCGTGAAGCCCATCGCTGTCTGCAAGCGCAGCAAATCAAGCTCACTGGTGTGGCAATCCTGCGTCCAAGGCTGAGCCGAAACCGTGCGGCGATGCTGTTTCAACCAATCGCCATAGGGAAAACGTTGGGCCGCGTCTTCCTTCACAGCCCAATTGGTCAAGAGCTCTCCGCGCTCAAGATCAACGGCCACCATCTGACCTGGACCTAAGCGCCCTTTTTCAACAACAGTCTTTCCACTGAGATCCACCACTCCGGTCTCGGATCCCATGATCACGAACCCATCAGCCGTTGTGCACCACCGCGCAGGCCTGAGCCCATTGCGATCCAAGGTGGCGCCCACGCGCTTCCCATCGGCAAACACCAACAACGCAGGGCCATCCCATGGTTCTTGAATCCCGGCATTGAATTCGTACATCGCCGTGACGTCAGGCCGGCTGTCAAGATCAGGCTGATTGCGGAATGCTTCCGGCACCAAAGTGATCAAGCTGTCGGTGATTGAGCGGCCACTCCGCACCATCAACTCGAGCGTGGCATCGAGATTGGCTGAGTCGCTGAAATCGGGATTCACAACCGGGATCAAGTCGGCAGCAGCTTCACCCCACACGTCTTCCAGGCCTGCTTCCGATGCCTTAGCCCAATTCAAATTGCCCAACAACGTATTGATTTCACCGTTGTGACCCAAGAGGCGCATCGGCTGAGCCAACGGCCATCGGGGAAGCGTATTGGTGCTGAAACGGCGGTGGTAGACCGCAAAACTTACGGTAAAGCGAGGGTCACGCAGATCGGCGTAGTACTGGGCAAGAACCTCGGAGCGGACCATCCCCTTGTACACAACGGTTCGACCACTCAGGGACGCGACATAAAAGTCGCGAGCACCCTCGGATCCAAATTCCTGGCGCACCCTCGCCCCCACTCGACGGCGCAGGCGCAACAGCAGGGATTCCAGGGAATCTGCGTCAACAGCCTTATGAACTAACCACTGTTGAATCACAGGCGCTGTTTCACGCGCAAGCGGACCAAGCACAGCCGAATCGATCGGAACCTCTCGCCATCCAACAGACGTCAGGCCAAGGGCCTGTGCCTCTTGATCACAGAATCGCTGAGCATCCGCGCGGCGGCTGGGATCTCTTGGCAGAAACATCATGCCAAGACCATTGCCATTCGCGGATTCTGGCCAAATCGCTCTCAGGTACTCCCAGGGGATTTCGCACAAGACTCCTGCGCCATCTCCGGAATCACCATCACCACCACACCCACCCCTGTGCTCCATGCAACCCAAACCACGAAGGGCCTGCTGCAGCACCCAATGACTGCGCTCACCCTGCAGCTGTGCCAGAAAACCCACACCACATGCGTCCTTCTCCCCGGCAACCGCAGCAGGTGCACTGCTGTCGCAATAGGGCCAATCGGAACCGGTGAGTTGGGTCATAACCTGCAGTCGAGACGTACAACAGCAACGGCATTCGCAATCCGTAGCTGGTTGAGCTACTCCGGATCCTAAGGATTCGCCCACCCCAGCTAGCGTCGAGCTATGGATGCAGCAATGCCACCGCCGCCGCCAGCACCCATTGCGGAGGTTCGACTCACTGATCAGTTCAGTGGAGATCGCCTAACGATTGGCGGCATTAACACGTCGAGCTCATGGCTATGGCAGGGCCAAGGAGCAACAAACCCAAAGCGGCTCTGGCTACCTCTCGATCTACTCGTCGGGCAGATGGGATTTCAGCGTCAATCCGATGTAGGCGGAGAACGTCTCGAGTGGTATGGAGTGCAACTGCCTTTAAGCGGTTTGCAACAACGCACCATCGGGGATGAAGTTGCCCTCGATGCGCTGCCCTGGTTGAACGCGCTCGGGGTTCAAGTGAACCGAAGCAAGAACACTCTGAGAGTGGACCTCCCCCAACCCCATCTGAAAACGCTCAGACAAGGCAAGGGAAGCAGCGCCAATCGTCTTGTCATGGACCTCAGTGGACCTGCCCTCGTTCAGCGACAGGGCGATGATCTGCTTCTGCAAATGAAGGTCACGACTCTGCAAGAAAGCCATCTGCGCAGGCTTGGCTTGCAAACACGACGGGAGCGGGGCGGGCTGAAGCTGCTTGGCCAATCGAGCAAGCTTTCGACCTTGACGCTTAAGGAGCCATGGCGGGTTGTTCTGGACGGAATCACCCCCACAAATCCTTCGATAAAGCGGCGTCAGTACCAGGCATTTCAACGCGCGCTACTCGCCCCAGAGATGCAAGATCCGATCAAGCAGGGGTTGGTTCTTGATCAGCGCGTGGTTCAAGTTGGCGTCAAGCCCATAAGGCTGTACCGCGCTGGCGTTCATCACAGCAGCTCAGCGCTGCTTTTACGCCCGCTTGCACCCAGCCATGCCCAACCCGGATTGCGCTACCTAAATCAGTTGGCGCAACCTGCAAAAGCGCTTGTCGCGGTGAATGGAGGTTTTTTCAACAGGGTTCGCCAACTCCCCCTTGGAGCTGTTCGTCTCGACAACGAGTGGCTTTCGGGCCCAATCCTCAACAGAGGAGCAATCGGCTGGGACCGCAACGGCCCCCTGATGTTTGGACGCCTGCAGTTGATCCAGGAGATGAGCGTGGTTGGACAACGTCGCTGGCCCCTCGGGATGCTTAACAGCGGCTATGTCCAACGCGGACTCAGTCGATACACCAGGGCCTGGGGCCCGACGTATCGCGCGCTCAGTGGAGAAGAGCAGGCGTTGACACTCAGGGAAGGGCGCGTTGATGCGGTGTACGACCAAGCCGCCCTCGTTCGCGGCATTCCTTTGCCCTTAAAGGGAGATCTGATCGTTGCGCGTGGGGGGACGGCACTTCATGCGCGGGTTGGGGATGGAGTGACCATCACCACCCGCAGCTCCAATCCCTTGGGTGAACGCCCTCAAGTAATGGGGGGAGGGCCCCTTCTCTTACAAAATGGCAGGGTTGTATTAAACGGCCGCCAGGAGGGCTTTAGCCCTGGCTTTCTTGCCGTTTCAGCACCTCGCACCGTTGTGGCTCAAGACAAAGAGCGGATTTGGCTCCTCACCGCGAAGGGCGCCAATGGCAGCGATCCCACCCTCCTTGAGACCAGCCTGGCGCTGAGACAACTCGAGCTCACGGACGCGCTCAATCTCGACGGGGGAGGTTCAACCACCATGCTCATCGCCAACACGACAGTGATGACAGGCCGGGGCATCACTCCGCGTGTACAAAACGGTCTCGGATTTGTAAGTGCTGGATCCAGGGTGCTGGCAAACTGAGCCGATGAGCATGCGAATGGCTATGGGCGCCACGTTCTCCATCAGCGCCTCCGCTGCGTCGGAACTCGGTCGTCAGGCTGCTGTAGCAGGAACTCCAGGGTTGATGCACCTGGACTTGGTCTCTGGAAGTTGTGAGCAACACGTGATCCGCTTGCGCCCGGGGCACCTCGCAGGAATTGCCATGGCTCGAGCCGATGGAGTCACGCTTCACGCTCCAGAGGAGCAACTGCATCTTTTAGAGGGGCTTTGCCTGGATTACCGCGGTGACTTGAGTGGCGGTGGCTTTCTAATAAGCCCCCAGGACAACGTGCGTTGCTGCCTCTGCGGAAGCGCATTTTCCCGCTGTTGAGAAGGATTGGTCAGACGAACCAGTATGGTGACGGATTGTCGAACTAGGTCGGGTCTCCGGCCGCATCCCGACCATCGATGCCAACCATCCAGCAACTAATCCGCCACGAGCGTCAAACCCTCAAGGCGAAAACCAAATCTCCTGCGCTTAGGGCTTGCCCGGAGCGACGGGGCGTATGCACCCGCGTGTATACCTCCACCCCGAAGAAGCCGAATTCGGCTCTTCGCAAAGTGGCCCGTGTACGCCTTACCTCAGGGTTTGAGGTCACGGCTTACATCGGTGGCATCGGCCATAACCTTCAAGAACACTCAGTGGTTCTCATCCGTGGAGGACGAGTTAAGGATCTTCCCGGTGTTCGTTACCACATCATTCGTGGAACTTTAGACACTGCTGGTGTTAAGGACCGCCGTCAATCCCGCTCGAAATACGGCGCCAAGGCGCCTAAAGAGTGATCCTCACTCTTTCCAATTTTTTCACCCTGTTACTCCACTCCTAACGGTTCATGTCACGCCGTAACGCTGCAGTCAAACGTCCGGTCCTGCCGGATCCACAATTCAACAATCGCCTCGCCACGATGATGGTGTCTAGATTGATGAAGCATGGGAAAAAGTCCACCGCCCAGCGCATTCTTTCGGATGCTTTTGGATTGATCGGTGAACGCACCGGTGGTGACCCGGTCGAACTGTTTGAAACGGCAATCAAGAATGCCACTCCACTAGTGGAAGTGCGTGCACGCCGTGTTGGTGGTGCGACTTATCAAGTCCCGATGGAAGTCCGCCAAGAACGTGGTACAGCGATGGCCTTGCGATGGCTCGTGAATTTCTCAAAAGCACGAAATGGTCGCAGCATGTCCCAAAAACTTGCTGGAGAATTAATGGATGCTGCGAACGAAGCCGGTAGTGCCGTCCGCAAACGAGAAGAGACCCACAAGATGGCTGAAGCCAATAAAGCTTTCGCCCACTATCGCTACTGATCTTCTGTCAACCTGATCTTCTCAGGTTGACAGGTAGAGTCACATTTGCTTTTTAACGCCCCACCCCGGAGTATCTTGTGGCACGCGACTTTCCCCTGGAACGCGTCAGAAATATTGGTATTGCAGCCCATATTGACGCTGGTAAAACAACCACCACTGAGAGGATCCTGTTCTACTCCGGTGTGGTTCACAAGATTGGTGAGGTGCATGACGGTGCAGCCGTAACCGACTGGATGGCCCAAGAGCGTGAGCGCGGAATCACGATTACTGCCGCTGCTATTTCCACAAGCTGGAATGATCACCGGATTAATATCATTGATACTCCTGGTCACGTTGATTTCACTATCGAAGTTGAACGCTCAATGCGCGTTCTCGATGGCGTGATCGCAGTTTTTTGTGCCGTTGGTGGGGTGCAACCGCAATCAGAAACGGTGTGGCGCCAAGCCGACCGCTATTCCGTGCCACGGATGGTGTTTGTCAACAAGATGGATCGGACTGGTGCCGATTTCTTAAAGGTTTTTGCACAAATCAAGGATCGCCTCAAAGCCAATGCGGTCCCCATTCAGCTTCCGATTGGAGCCGAGGGTGAACTCAGCGGGATCATCGATCTTGTTGAAAACAAAGCTAATGTTTATAAGGATGATTTAGGTCAAGACATCGAGATCACTGATGTTCCGGCAAACATGAAAGATGAAGTTGATAAGTGGCGGAACATTTTGATGGAAACAATTGCTGAAACCGATGAAGATCTCATCGAAAAGTTTCTGGAATCAGGCGAACTTTCAACTAAAGACTTGAAGCAAGGCATCCGTACTGGTGTGCTTAAGCACAAATTGGTTCCTGTACTTTGCGGTTCTGCTTTTAAAAACAAGGGTGTTCAACTCGTTCTCGACGCGGTTGTTGATTACCTTCCAGCGCCGATTGACGTCCCTCCAATCCAAGGTCTTCTTCCAAACGGCAAAGAAGCTTTTCGTCCATCCGACGACAGTGCACCCTTCAGTGCTCTGGCCTTCAAGGTGATGGCCGATCCCTACGGAAAGCTCACCTTCGTCCGTATGTATTCAGGCGTCCTTGAAAAAGGAAGCTATGTCTTGAACTCCACCAAAGACACCAAAGAACGTATTTCTCGTCTCGTTGTGCTGAAAGCCGACGATCGCGAAGAAGTCGATGCCTTGCGTGCTGGAGATCTCGGAGCCGTTCTGGGTCTCAAGAACACAACCACCGGAGACACCCTCTGCGCAACAGACAATCCGATTGTGCTGGAAACGCTGTTTGTGCCAGAGCCGGTGATCTCAGTTGCGGTGGAGCCCAAGACTAAAGGCGATATGGAGAAGCTCTCCAAAGCCCTGGTGTCTTTGGCCGAAGAAGACCCCACCTTCCGCGTTCGTACCGATCAGGAAACCGGACAAACCGTGATTGCGGGCATGGGTGAACTCCACCTCGAAATCTTGGTGGACCGCATGCTGCGCGAATTCAAAGTAGAAGCCAATATCGGTGCTCCTCAGGTGTCCTACCGAGAAACCATTCGTGGTTCATCCAAAGGAGAAGGGAAGTTCTCCAGGCAAACCGGTGGTAAGGGCCAATACGGTCACGTCGTGATTGAGATGGAACCTGGCGAACCTGAATCAGGCTTTGAATTCATCAACAAAGTTGTTGGTGGCACAGTTCCTAAGGAATACATCAAGCCTGCAGAGCAAGGCATGAAGGAGACCTGCGAGTCAGGCGTGATTGCGGGTTATCCCCTGATCGATGTCAAATGCACGATTGTCGATGGGTCATACCACGATGTGGACTCATCGGAGATGGCATTTAAGATTGCAGGCTCCATGGCCTTCAAGGATGCGGTCAAGAAGTGCAATCCTGTCCTTCTTGAGCCGATGATGAAGGTCGAAGTCGAAGTCCCCGAGGATTTCCTCGGTTCGGTCATCGGCGACCTGTCCTCCCGCAGGGGACAGGTAGAAGGCCAGTCCGTCGACGACGGAACGTCTAAAGTCTCCTCCAAGGTACCCTTGGCCGAGATGTTCGGTTATGCCACCGAACTCCGATCCATGACTCAGGGTCGGGGAATTTTCTCGATGGAGTTCAGTCACTACGAGGATGTTCCTCGCAATGTGGCCGAGGCCATCATCTCCAAGAATCAGGGCAATTCCTGATCTCTACACTTCCTTAATTCACCCCTAGATTCTTTACCAAAATGGCTCGCGAGAAGTTCGAAAGGAACAAACCCCACGTCAACATCGGCACCATTGGCCACGTTGACCACGGCAAAACCACCCTCACCGCCGCGATCACAAACGTGCTCGCCAAGAAAGGGATGGCAAAGGTTCAAAATTATGCCGACATTGATGGAGCTCCTGAAGAGCGCGAGCGCGGCATCACCATTAATACTGCTCACGTTGAGTACGAAACGGTTAAGCGCCACTACGCCCACGTTGACTGCCCTGGTCACGCGGACTATGTGAAAAATATGATTACAGGTGCTGCTCAGATGGACGGCGCCATCCTCGTGTGTGCAGCCACCGACGGCCCCATGGCTCAAACCAAGGAGCACATCCTGCTAGCCAAGCAAGTTGGCGTTCCCGCCCTGGTTGTTGCACTTAATAAGTGCGACATGGTTGATGACGAAGAGATCATCGAACTCGTTGAGATGGAAATCCGTGAGTTGCTGTCCAGCTATGACTTCCCCGGGGATGACATTCCTGTCATTCAAGTCTCTGGCCTTAAAGCCATCGAAGGCGAAGCAGAATGGGAAGCCAAAATTGAAGAATTGATGGCTGCAGTGGATGAAAGCATCCCCGAGCCAGAGCGTGAAATTGATAAGCCATTCCTGATGGCAATCGAAGATGTGTTCTCCATCACAGGACGTGGCACCGTCGCAACGGGTCGTATCGAACGCGGCATGGTCAAAGTTGGCGAAGAAGTCGAAGTCGTAGGCATCAGAGATCCCCGCAAAACCACCGTTACCGGTGTGGAGATGTTCCGCAAATTGCTCGACGAGGGCATGGCCGGTGACAACGTGGGGCTCCTGCTACGCGGCATCCAGAAAGAAGATATCGAGCGCGGCATGGTGCTCGTAAAGCCCGGCTCCATCACCCCTCACACCAAGTTTGAGGGACAGGTCTACGTGCTCAAGAAAGAAGAAGGGGGGCGCCACACTCCTTTCTTTGCTGGCTACCGCCCGCAGTTCTATATCCGTACCACCGACGTGACGGGGCAGATCACCGCATTCACCGCGGAAGATGGCACCAACGTTGAAATGGTCATGCCTGGAGACAACATCCAGATGACGGGTGAGTTGATCTGCCCTGTCGCCATGGAATTAGGCATGCGCTTCGCAATTCGCGAAGGTGGTCGCACCATCGGAGCTGGCGTGGTTTCCAAGATCATCGAATGATCTAATCTCGAATCCCTGTAAGGGTCAGCCTGACTGCGGTGAGACCGTCCCTTACAGTTCTTGAGTGGGAGAGCTTCAAAGTCTGAGGCTCTCCCTGTCCGAACCTAGACAATCCAACCTCTCAGTCTCTTCTAGGGACTTTCTTGCGCTTCCATGTCCACCGCAATCGCCCAGCAAAAGATCCGCATCCGTCTCAAGGCGTTTGATCGCCGCATGCTCGATCTCTCTTGCGACAAAATCATTGAAACTGCTGACAACACGGCAGCAACGGCCATCGGCCCTATTCCACTGCCAACGAAGCGTAAGATTTACTGCGTTCTGCGCTCGCCCCACGTGGATAAGGATTCACGCGAGCACTTCGAAACGAGGACCCATCGCCGCATCATTGATATTTACAGCCCCACAGCGAAGACCATCGATGCTCTGATGAAGCTCGACCTTCCCAGTGGAGTCGACATCGAGGTCAAGCTCTGATCGGAGCCCCATCCAACGATCAGCTGCCTAGTATTTCGCTCTTCGCCTAAACCTGCGTGGCTGATCTGTCCGTCAGAGAACTCCCTCTGTTTCCTCTGCCGGATGTGGTCCTATTCCCAAGTGACGTTCTGCCACTGCATATCTTCGAGTCACGCTACCGAATGATGTTGCAGAGCGTCTTAGAGACAGATAGGCGTTTTGGCATCGTGCGTTGGGATCCGGATCAACAAACGATGGCCGCTGTTGGCTGTTGTGCTGAAATCATTCAGCATCAAACTGGTGACGATGGTCGCAGCAACATCGTGACCCTCGGACAGCAACGTTTCCGGGTGTTGAATGTCACCAGAGAGACGCCTTTTCGTTCGGCAATGGTTAGCTGGATCGAAGACGAACCGGTCGACAACACCAGCGAATTGGAGTCCTTAGCGGCGACCGTGACTCAAGCCTTGAAAGATGTTGTTGAACTCACGGGCAAACTGACCGACACCAAATCTTCACTTCCTGACGACCTTCCAGATCTCCCTCGCGAGCTCTCCTTCTGGATCGGAGCGCATCTAGGAGGCCCTGTAGCCGATCAACAACAAGACCTCCTAGAGCTCACCAGCACACGCACTCGCCTAGAGCAGGAATTCGAAATGCTCGATGAGACCCGTCGTCAGCTTGCTGCTCGCACTGTTTTACGCGACACGCTGTCTGAGACCGATCCGAGCAACGGTTAATGCCTTCACCGACTTTTCTCATACCAACAGCAGCAGGTTTACTGCTCTTGGGTTGCGCTTACCAGCTTTGGAATCGTCGCAATCGCGCCTATCACTCCAGTGAAAGCGTTGCAGCCGCATACGACGCCTGGACCGATGACCAATTACTGGAATCCCTTTGGGGTGAGCATGTGCATCTCGGGCACTATGGATCCCCACCCCAGCCTCGGGATTTCAGGCAGGCCAAGGCCGACTTCGTCCATGAGTTGGTCCGATGGAGTGGCTTCGATCAATTACCTCCAGGATCCCGTGTCTTGGACGTGGGTTGCGGTATCGGAGGGAGCGCCAGGATCCTCTCCCGTGACTACGGTTTAGATGTATTAGGCATCAGCATTAGCCCCGCTCAGGTGAACAGGGCCACCCACCTAACAGCTGACACGTTGTCCTGTCGCTTCGCAGTTATGGATGCCCTCAATCTGCAACTTGAAGATCAAAGCTTTGACGCTGTATGGACTGTCGAAGCTGGCCCTCATATGCCCGACAAGCAGCGGTTTGCCGACGAACTCCTGCGAGTCCTGAAACCTGGTGGTCGTCTGGCCGTTGCCGACTGGAACCGCCGCGATCCTGTAGATGGTGCCCTTGATCGGCGCGAACGCTGGGTGATGCACCAATTACTTACGCAATGGGCGCATCCTGAATTCGCCAGCATTCGAGGCTTTCGCCACAACCTTGAAAGCAGCCCTCATCGTCGCGGCACGATCAGCACCGACGATTGGACAGACGTAACATTACCCTCTTGGAATGAGTCCATCCTTGAAGGAATCCGCAGGCCCAATGCGATTCTCCGTCTTGGCCCCAAGGCAGTCCTGCAGGGCCTTCGTGAAACCCCAACGCTGCTGTTAATGCGCTGGGGTTTTGCCCGAGGGATGATGCAGTTTGGAGTATTTAAGACGGATCACTGTTGAGATCCAACTCCTGAGATCACTCCAACACTGAACTGGGGTAAGCCCCGAAGTGGAGAAGGTGTTCACATAGCGGCTGAAGGCTTTTGGTGAGCCGCTCAAGCAACGCAGTCGTCTGTTGCCCAGGCAACTCCACATCCACAAAAAACACATATTCACCAAGCTCACGCTTTGAAGGACGCGATTCAATCCGGCTCATGTTGAGTCCAAGATCCCCGATTGCTTGCAAGGCCTCGATCAACGCCCCAGGCGCGTTTTGATGGAGTGAAAAGGCAAGACTGGCAACATCGCCTTCGCAACTCACCTCACCGTTCTGAAGCAACAAAAAGCGGGTGCGGTTTCCAGCTACGTCATTCACGGGATAGGCCAGCTCCTGCAGTCCCTGCTGCCCCGCTAAAGAGCGATCGGCAACGGCTGCTCTGAAGTGACTGCCACGCACCATCCTGGCCGCTTCAGCGGTGGAGCTGGCTGGAAGTTGCACGGCCTGCGGGAGATGACGCGCCAACCAGCCGCTGCATTGGGCAAGAGCCTGAGGATGGGATAAGACTTCC
>JASJLK010000064.1:0-19044 GCA_037620855.1 Synechococcus sp. ChBW.bin.23
CCAACAGATCAACAATGACAGCGTCCGGTTGAGGGGCAGAGACCCATCAGGGCTAGAGAGGTGAAGTTCAAACAACGCCGTGTTGATGACGGAACTGAGGATTTACGCAACGCAGGTTGCGGGCGTTGAAGCAGAGGGTGATTCAGCCGTTGCTGCAGCACCAGAGCCAGTCCTGAGCACGAGCAACGCTGCACAGATCAGCGCACAACTCAAAACACGAGGCATCAAGTTTCAGCGCTGGCCAAGCAAGCCAGAGCTTGAACACCAGGCCAGACAAGAGCAAATTTTGGAGGCCTATGCATCGCTGATTGCTTCTGTCCAAGAACACGAGAACTACCAAACAGTGGATGTGATGCGCGTTGGGAGCGATCGTCCCAACACTTCACTGCGTCAAACATTTCTGCAAGAACACCAACATGCAGAGGATGAGGTGCGCTTCTTTGTGGAAGGTTGCGGACTCTTCTCACTCCATATCAATGATGAGGTGCTTCAAGTGACCTGCGAAGCCAATGATTGGATCGCTATTCCAGCTGGAACCCGGCACTGGTTCGACATGGGCGCCAACCCGAACTATTGCGTGATTCGTTTTTTGAAAAACTCAGGAGGGTGGGTGGCGTCCTATACACATGATCCGATCGCCACTCACTATCCAGGCCTTCCTTGAGCAAGGGCACAGACAACCAAGACCTGATTAATTAAGGATTTGGTCTCATCGGAGACAGTCAACAGGCACCTCCAAATCAAATAATGATTGGGCCTTCAAACAAATCTCATGGGCTATCTGATTGTCGCTGGTTGCGTTGCTCTTGCAGCAGTAATGTCCAAGTCATTGACTAACAAAAACTAATCAGCCAGAAAAACTCCTCTTCTCTAAATAATATTCAGATTTGAAATTAAGTTGTAAGTTCACAGCCTGCCCCTCTAAAGGGGGCAAGGCAACTTGCAGCGACAGAAGGCCAATCATTGATGACATCTTCAACAAACTAGTAAAGATCACAAGAGTACTTATTTGACGGGCTCTTGGACTGCGCTTCGAGATGCAGCTTGTAGCCCCTACTCTTGGATTGAATAGCACAGGCGCATGTTCAAAGCTGCACTCTGACCGGAACAGCTTTTTAATGCCGTGATCTCAGCAAAGCTCGCCAGCCGATGAGAGCTGCAACATTCCCATCCTCACCGGAGGGGCCTCCAAAGAAAACATCACTTCATCAACAAACAGTTGCAACGAACAATGAGGATCGATAAAAAATGAGGCAAGCCCCCCTGATAAGGGTTAATCAACCAGCAAACAGAGAAGAAAGAATCAGAAGAAAACTGTGCTTAAACATAATCTGTCGGCGGCTTGGCTGGTAACTTCAAGCATATCAACCGCAACAATATCAAGCATCGAAAGCGCAATCAAAGATCCCGCTAATGCCACACTGCCTCACGCCATCAACCATATAAATGCCAGCCATAAGCCAAAATGAAGCAGATAGCGCATAAATATTTAATCTCCACATTGGCAAAAGGAGAACATAAAAGTATCATCAAATCATCTATTCACAGACAAAATTAGGTGAGAATTTACCCATCTGAGGGCGCATTAAAGAAGGCAGCTGATGCCTGCAAGCAGATGATGGCAAACAAAAGAGTTTTAGTTTGCTCGAAAAACCGGCTCACGCTAACTGCAGTAAGTCTTGCTGAGCCAATCCTGCAGTCTTTGGTAGATAGCACTACAACAGAAGATGAGGCACTACAAATACAACTTGAGAGCAATCCAGACCTCTTAATTACGAGTGAAGACCTTGAAAGGGTATATGGGATAAGGCTGGTAGAAAAAGCAAAGAAACAATGCCCAGACCTCAAAGCTCTCATTTTCTTATCACGTGAAACCCCAGAGGTGGTTCAAGAAGCGATGGAGGCTGAAGCAGACAGAGTAATGTTCATTTCTTCTATCGGCACAGTAGACTGAGACTTCATTAACGCCTTAAGAACAACCAACAATGGAGGCATTTACTATCCAAGGGCTGTACTTGAAGCGGCAACAGCAAAAGTCAAACCACCACCGATTCTTGTAGACCCACTATCAGAATGAGAGCTAGAGGTTATTCAATGCATTATTCGCGGAATGAAGAACACTGAAATCGCTGATTCACTGTTTGTTTCTACTGAAACAGCTAAAAGCCACGTCAGTACAGCGATTCACAGGCTTGGAGTAAGAGACAGAACACAGGCAGCGGTTTGTGCCTTGACGCATGGATTAGTTGAAGCACACATTTGAAAAACACAAGGAACGACCGCATCTTCATAGGCGTCTGGGCCAGTCGTTCCATTACAATTACTTTTAACAAATCCTGAGCAATATTAATCAATTTGATTCTTTTTAGCAACATAAGCCAGGAATATTCAGCGAAAAGCTTATCAACCTTCATGATTCCTTTGAATTGAATTTCACGCATCCTCTACCATGAGCTTTCCGATGCGGATATAACACCTTACCGAAGCCACTATTCCTGCTGATACTCCTCTTATCCATTCGATTGAACTAGAGCCAGTCTTAGCAGAAAAAATATCAACTGACGATCAGATAATTACCACTGCAGCAGTATTACAATAAAATTTCATGACGCGAGAAGAAAGTAATGAATTTGAGCCGAGACGCTGAAGCTGCTTATAACTTCATAGAATAGCCGAAGCCAATAGTTAGCTCTCACCCATGAACGCAGATGGCTTATGCAAATCAAATAGCAACCCAGATGCTACTTATTGAGATGCTTGGCATATATGATTAACCATAAAGCCCTAAACTGTGACAAGAATATCTTGCATAGCGAGTAAAGTTGTCTTTAAAATTTCAAATGAGCTTTCATTTTGGTATTGCCATAGCTTTTCAGACTGAATTTTTCAGGTATTGGTATAGTTTAAAAGCGAGAAGAGGGCAGTGATGATCTTATGGATGGTAATAAGGGTATTGGTCATGACGGACAAAAAGAGTGGTGTTGTTTTCTCGACATATACGCCATCTCTGAATTGAATGGCAGAGGTAGTGGCCTGTATTAAGCAGTTCTGTGATATTGGTCACAGGGCCGCTTAAACACCACAGCGCAACAGGCCTATATCCAAATAGCTCCAACAGAACTAGAAACTTCTCCCTACCTGCCAAGCCAAAAGCCGTCGACAAAATCGATTGTTGTCGCAGATATGTTCGGATCTAGGGTGCTGATTATTTACCAATCGCATCTATTCACTTCATTGAGCATTGGTCTAATGCCATGCCTCTAAAAATGACTATCAACGCCATAACTATGCATCCTTACATCTTCTGGATTCTCTAAAATACCAGTGAGTGCCTGAACTTCAACCTGTGCAAGTTCCTCCAATCGGGGCACGATCACCGAACGATCCCAACGCTGTTCGGCAAGCACCCAATAAAGGCCAAAATGACGCGCCTCACTCAACAACAAGCTTCCATAAAGGTCCTGTAAATCTTTCTCAGGGCTGTGCTCCGCCAACAATGCCATTCGTTCGTGGCTACGGGCTTCGATCAAACCCGCTACCAAAAACGAATCCAACATCCGCAGCGGCTCTCCTTTGCGGATGTGCTTGGCAAGAAAACCGCCATACCCCGGAGAAGGCAAGGGCTCGAGATAGCGTCCTCGCGACTTCAGCAACGCAAGCACCTGCTCGAAATGCTCCAGCTCCTCGCGCGCCAACGGACTCAACACTTCCCCCAGACCTGGTTCGCAGAGGTAACGAAACATCAGCTGAACCGCCGACCCAGCTGCTTTGCGCTCGCAGTGCGCATGATCAATCAACACCTCCATTGGTCTTGAAATCGCTTGCTGCAACCAAGAGGCACTTGTAGGTGCAGCCAACCAGCGGATGCTGGCAACAGACGTTGAGGGCATCAACTCTCAACTCCGCTCGCAGATTTCCGCAGGTGACGGACCAAACCATCGAGGGCCAAGTCGTAACTCACGGGGCCAAAACCACAAATCACGCCAACGGCACGGTCGGCCAGAAATGAGCGATGCCGAAACGGTTCACGGGCATGAGTGTTACTTAAGTGCAGCTCCACGTAAGGGATAGCTGTCCCCAGCAGGGCATCACGGATCGCAATCGAGGTGTGCGTGTAGGCCCCTGCATTGATCAAGATCCCATCCACCTTTCCCAACGCCTGATGGATGCGATCCACAAGTGCACCTTCGAAATTGCTCTGGAAACACTCCAGCGTTAGGCCATCAACGCTGGCACGCTCGCTGAGTGCCGTTTCGATTTGATCCAGGGTCTGGCGTCCGTAGAGGCCTGGTTCCCGCTGACCCAGCAGATTGAGGTTGGGGCCGTTGAGCAGCAATAGGTGCATGGCCCGACTCGTAAACATTGGTTGATCGTATCGACAGGCTTGCTGGTAACCTCTCTTGGTGTGGTTCGGGTCGGTGCCCGAGTGGTTAATGGGGGTGGACTGTAAATCCACTGGCTCTGCCTACGTTGGTTCAAATCCAACCCGGCCCATCCACCACACGCCCTTGTAGCTCAGCGGTAGAGCACTCCCTTGGTAAGGGAGAGGTCTCGAGTTCAAGTCTCGACAAGGGCTTCAATCTCACACCACACTTGGTTGCTGAGCAGGTCCAACAGTATTGGGATACACAGCAATGCGCTGCTGATCCATCAATACTGAAGGAGTCGAATCTGATCAGCAGCAAGTTTTGCGAGAGCCCAGTACATTGGCTTGTGGATCAACAGCATCCATAACTAAACAAAAAATTGTTTACATAAAACGATCTCACTGATGGTCATAGCTTTGCCTTTTCACCAGGCGCCCACCTCAGGCACAGTCATCCACATAACCCGCTAAATAGCAAACAATAGAAAGACTAAGAAGCATATTAGTCTCAGAGGCAAGTCAGGTTAAATTAACCTTTAACCAGCGAATTATTCACTCCAGCGAAACCTTGACTTAAGCAAGGCAACCATCAAAACCAACCATAAAAGCACTCTTCTCTTGTATCAACTCAGGCAATACTACTTGCCACAAAAGGCAACCACTGACAAGATGTATGGTCCCAAAAGTGCATGACTCGCATGAATTGACAGGCGAAAAATAAAACGAGCATCATAGTAAATTAGTGTCATTTGAGCCGAGCACAGACTTCCACTTTTACCCCCAGATGGGGACCTTTGAATTGACCCCAAATGGGGGTCAAAGAGTTGTCCTCTGCCAAGGCAACGCGGCATTAATTTGAAAGAAGGCTTTGCTAATGAGCGCGTGCTCAGCGGTCACGGTCGGAGAACTACAAGCGAAGCATCCTCTTTACTGCATGGCTGACCTCAACATCCAAGTAACAGCATCATGGTCAGTTTAGATTTACTATCTAGTTATGATGGAATAATATGGCTTCAGTCTGGGACGAAAGTAGGCGCACTCTTCGAACAACATCAAACAACGATAAGTCGAAACCAAAAAAAATGTGCTCAGGCTTTCGGGGTTAAACTCCAAAAGAAAAGTGGCTATTGGCAATCCCAGGAGGATTCGCTCTTACTTCAATTAGAACGAAATGTCCATCAAATAGCACGCTTACAAGGCAAGGAAAGCTTGAGGCTTGATGCCAATCGATGGCTTGATAGTTCTCTTTGCAATCCACCACCCTCTGAGTGGCTGGTCTCCTCAGCCAAAAATTTCAGCGATACCCATAGCCTTGGGTGCTTACAACAACGCGTTGTGGATGTTTGCCTGTGTCCACTCACTGACTTGACAATAGAAACTAAAAATCTGAGAATAATTAAACTCAAATCCAAGAAGGAGATTGGTGTTGTAGTACTTCAAGAACATGCCAATCAAGAACGAATTTTAGAGCTCATCAACATGCTCGCGTAGGCTTAATCATCGGAACAAATCAAGAGAGTGATGCTCTCATTCGAGAGCCTTAAACAGCACCACTGATTGAGGGCCGAGTGCATATCGAGCCTCCTGGTAGGTGCCAATCAACGCACCATCCGTCTCCCAGCCAACTTGCGCAACATCGTGAGTCTCAAGGGGCAAAGACTTCCTTCGAGAGCGGTTAACAACAACAACAACCCCAGGCGCGCGTCCCATCAGGCCGTCAGGGGTGTAGGCCTGCCACGACAGACCACGCTCCCTCACAGCAACCATCTGTTGGCGGATTTTCGTCAACTTGACGATCATTGAGCGCAAATCATGGGGCCATGGGGCCTCCCACGGCATCGCCTCGCGACAGGCCGGTTCAGGACCGCCCTCCAGGCCAACTTCCGTTCCGTAGTACAGGCAAGGGGCCCCGGGCTGAAGCATCAACAAGAGCAACGCCAAAGACAGAGCAGACACATCCCCTTTGAGAGTGTGCAGCGCCCGGGGCACATCGTGACTATCTAAAAGATTGAGTTGGCAGCGGTTCACCTCCGGTGAATACCACCCCTGCGTCTCAGACCAGATCTCAAGCAAGGCCTCCGTCTCCAGGGGGCGCAACGGATACATCGGGTTGTGATAGCTGCGTCGCAAACGCGAGCCAGCCACCCAACAAAGGCTGCTCCAGCCCAAGCGGTAATTCATCACGCCATCGAAATGCTCCCCTTGCAGCCAAGGCCGGGCATCTCCCCAAATCTCACCCACGATCCAGGCCTCGGGGTTCACCGCTTTAACCATGCGCCGGAAGTCCACCCAAAAGGCAGAAGGCACCTCATCAGGCACATCTAGCCGCCAACCGTCGATGCCGCGTTCTAACCAGTGCTTGCCCACCGCTAGAAGGTGCTCCCTCACGGGCGCATGGTCGTGGTTGAACTTCGGCAGCGCAGGATCATTCCACCAACAGCTGTAACCACAGTCTTGGCCCTTCCGCGGATAAGGCCGCAACGGCCACCGATGCACATGGAACCACTCGCGATAGGGAGAGCAATCCCCGTTTTCCAGCAGGTGATGAAACGCCCAAAAGCCTCGCCCGCAATGGTTGAACACCCCATCGAGGATCAGGCGCATACCGCGTTGATGCACCGCCGCAATCAGGGCATCAAGCGCAGCATTCCCTCCCAATAGAGGATCCACATCGAAGTAGTCGTAAGAGTGATAGCGATGATTGGCAGCCGAGCTAAAAACAGGTGTGAGGTACAGACAGGTCACTCCCAGCTGCTGAAGATGGTCCAGAGCATCGATAACGCCATAGAGATCCCCCCCCTGAAACCCTTGTTCGGCAGGGTCTGTCCCCCAGGGCTGCAACGCCAATCCCTGCTGCGCTTCCACCCTGCCGCGGCGGCGAAAACGATCAGGAAACACTTGGTAGACCACCGCCTCAGCAACCCAAGCAGGGAACTGACCAATGCGTGATGTCTCCGCCATTCCTTTGCAGGTCGCTGGTCCCATCGCTAGCAAGTAGGAAACGAGATGGCTATGGCAGCACCGCCCCTCCTGCTCGCACTAGATCAAGGCACCAGCAGCTCACGCGCTGCTCTCTTCGATACGGATGGCCGCCCAGTCGCCAGCGCTTCCGCACCTCTTGAAATTCACTACCCCGCCGATGGATGGGTGGAACAAAGTCCTACGGCGATCTGGGAGAGCCAGCGTCTGGCGATGAGCCGCCTTGAGCAATCGATCACTCCAGAGCAGCGAAAAGCCGTGATCAGCTGCGGCATTACCAATCAGCGTGAAACCACCACGCTTTGGAAACGCAGCGATGGCAGCCCCTGCGGCCCAGCCCTGGTCTGGCAGGACGGCCGCACCGCCGATCTCTGTGAGCAATGGAAGGCAAGCGGCCTTGAAACGAGCTGGAGAGCTAAAACCGGCTTAATGCTCGACCCGTATTTCAGCGCGAGCAAAATTCGCTGGCTTCTCGACAATGAGTCCGCCGCAAGCAGTGCCGCGGCCCAGGGCGATCTCTGCTTTGGAACGGTGGAGAGCTGGCTCCTATGGCAGCTCAGTGGAGGCACCATTCATGCCACAGACATGAGCAATGCCAGCCGCACCCTGCTGATGGATCTAGACCAGCGGCAATGGATCGATGACGCCTGCGCTGAAATTGGCTTGCCGAAGCAGGCTCTCCCCGAACTCAGGCCATGCCGAGGGGATTTCGCATTGATCCAATCGGGTTTGCCCTTTGCTGGCGTGCCCATTCAAGCCCTGCTTGGAGACCAACAGGCAGCCACCCTGGGGCAACTCTGCCTGCAACCAGGCGAAGGCAAATGCACCTATGGCACCGGCGCCTTTCTCGTGGTGAACACCGGCACCAGCATCCTCCATTCCGACGCTGGCCTGCTGAGCACCTTGGGCTGGACCGATGAGCACGGCACCCCCACCTATTGCTTAGAAGGAAGCCTGTTTAATGCGGGCACGGTGGTGCAATGGCTGCGCGACGGCCTCGGCATCATCCGCAGTGCCGAGGAGGTCAATCCCCTGGCGCAAGAGGTGGAGAATGCCGCAGGGGTGATGCTTGTTCCAGCCTTCACAGGATGGGGCACGCCCCACTGGGACCCCAGTGCCCGTGGTTTGTTAATTGGGATCACCCGCGACACCCGCCGAGGCC
Organism: Synechococcus sp. ChBW.bin.23; assembly: GCA_037620855.1. Taxonomy (GTDB): domain Bacteria; phylum Cyanobacteriota; class Cyanobacteriia; order PCC-6307; family Cyanobiaceae; genus Synechococcus_C. The sequence continues at coordinate 8,508 of JASJLK010000064.1, forward strand.
ATATAGCCCGAGCCGCCCTGGAAGGAATCGCCCTCTCCGTTGCCAGTCTTGTGGAATTGGCAGAGCAAGCCATGGAGCGAAGTCTCGGGGAGCTTGCCGTAGACGGGGGAGCCGCAGCTTCTGACCTTCTCCTACAAGCCCAAGCCGACAGCACTGGTTTGCGCGTGCGCCGTCCCGTTGATCTGGAAAGCACCGCTCGCGGTGTGGCCCTGCTCGCTGGCTTGCAAGCCGGCGTGATTGCAGACCTCAAAGACCTGGTGCCGAATCGCACCCAAGACTCCAGCGTGTTTGAGCCCCAACAAACCCTGGAGCAACGCCAACGCTGGCGCCAACGTTGGAACGATGCTGTGAACAGGAGCCTTCACTGGAATGGCTGATCAACGTTTTGACCTCGTCGTCATTGGCGGCGGCGCCACTGGATGCAGCGTGGCCTATGAAGCGGTCCGCCGCGGCCTACGGGTTGCCCTGCTCGAAGGCAATGACCTCGGCAGTGGCACCAGCTGCCGTAGTACCAAACTCCTGCATGGAGGGGTTCGTTATCTCGAACTTGCTTTTAAAACAGCCGACCTCGCTCAATTGCGCTTGGTTCGAGAAGCCTTGCTCGAGCGGGGTCACTGGCTGGAACAAGCCCCGTTCTTAGCCCAGCGCCTTGAACTGGCCCTGCCCACCGACTGTCGTCTTGGCCAGGCCTACTACCGCATCGGCCTTGGACTTTATGACGCCCTATCCGGTCGTGCCGGGATCGGCAGCAGCCGCATGCTTTCCTCCAAGCAACTCAACCAAGCACTCCCTCTTCTTCGTCCTGATGTTCAACGCGGAGTGGCCTACAGCGACGGGCAATTCGATGATGCTCGCCTGAATCTGCTGCTGGCTCTCACCGCAGAACGGGCCGGTGCTGTGATTCGGACCCGCACCAAGGTTCGGGAGCTGGAACGCAACAGCCAGGGGCAGATCTGTGCCGCCATCAGCGAAAACCACCAAGGACAGCAAGAACGCTGGGAAGCCAGGGCAGTGGTGAATGCCACAGGAATCCATGCAGATGCCATCCGCCGGATGGCTGATCCCAACTGCTCCATGCGCATGCTCACCAGTAGGGGAGTGCATCTGGTGTTAAGAGCAAACCTCTGTCCTGAGGGACTCGGCTTGCTACTGCCATCCACCGATGACGGACGCGTTCTGTTCATGTTGCCCTTCTTTGGACGCACCCTGGTCGGCACCACAGACACAAAGTGCACGCAAGCGAACGCAGCAGCTCCATCCGAAGACGAACGAAACTATTTGCTCGATTATGTGAAGCGATGGTTCCCCGACCTGGGCCATCCCGATGTGGGGAGCTGTTGGGCTGGCGGACGACCGCTGCTCAAGCCAGCCGGTGCAGAAGTGAACAGCAGCCGGGTCGTGCGCGAGCACGAGGTTGAGACACTGAACAGTGGCCTCATCAGCGTGATGGGGGGTAAATGGACCACTTGCAGACCGATGGCGATCGACACCCTTCAGGCGGTGGAAGCGCAATTGGGGAGCCCACTTTCAGCCCCCTCTGCGTTGCCGCTGATTGGCGCAGATCAAGACCCCAAACGCACTCCCGCACTGCTGCAACAGCAAGTCCGCGCCCTGGAACGTCTGCTGCCCGAGACCTCTCTACGTGATCAACAACTGGCTCACCTCCAATCCAGTTTCGGATTAGAAGCCGCTGCACTTGTAGCGAGCTGGAGTGAAAGCGATCGTGAGCCTCTGAGCGAGGTCATCCCCGTTTGCCGTGGTGAATTACGCCATGCCATCAGCGCTGAACATGCCCGCACCGCAACGGATGTCCTCGCCCGTCGCTGCCGCCTAGCAATGGTGGATCAAGACGAAGCCGAGCGACTCCTCCCGCAGGTTCAAGCCCTTCTTGAAGAGGCGGGAGTGGGAGATCCCAAGGCTCCAGGACTCAACTTGTCCTCCTGAACCCCGGAGTCCTCGCTGCTGCTGTCTGTTTCTTCCACTTCGCCGATCAACCACCAGTCGAACCCATGGGCGGCGAGGTATACAAACCAATCGTCATCCGCAGGTGGGAAGTCACACCCCCAAAGCACCTCTCGGGTGCGTTCGCCAGACCATCGGCTCAGATCGAGTCGGAACGATGCCCCAGCGGCGGAGAGATTGGCCGCCACCATCACCGTCATGGTGGCGTTCGTGCGGACATACACGATCACGCCAGGATGGGCACAATCCAACAGCTCAAAGTCGCCATCGCGAAGGGCTGGTAACAGCTTGCGGCAGGTGAGCATGCGCCGATGCCAATTCAGAAGCGAACCCGGCAGCTGCTTCTGAACCTCCACGTTCACCACCCGATAGTCGTATCCGGGAGCCGTGATCGGTGGCAACACCAACAGAGGATCTGGAGCGGTCGAAAACCCACCATTCCGTCCAGGCGTCCAGGCCATCGGAGTGCGGTTCGGATCGCGGTCGCGCAGACCCGGCCAATCCCCCATTCCGAGCTCATCGCCGTAATACAGGCATGGAAGTCCTGGAAGGCTATAGAGCAGGGCATGCATCACCCGATTGGAACCAGGATCACCATTGAGCAAAGGTGCAAGACGCCGGTTGATGCCCCAGTTCAGCCAATGCCCCTGCCCCTGATGCAATCCGGCTCGGATCGTTTGAATCACGTCCTCTGGAACCAAATGGCCATCGCCAAGCCAAAGCTCATCGTGATTACGTAGAGGCAAGGCCCACCTACAGCCACCCACAGCGTTCTGAGCTGCCTGTAAGCACTCGCGCAAGGCCTCTACCGTTCCGCTGGCAATCGAAGCAAATAAATGAGCCGTTAGGGCGAAGTTGAAAGCTCCATGCAGTTCATCATCGGCGAGGTATGGAGCAGCCTCCTCCACCGGTTGAATCGCTTCCGCGAGGAGCAACACATCCTTGCCATGGCTATCCACCCTTGCGCGTAAGCGCTTAAGGAATTCATGGGTTTCAGGCAAGCCCTCACAACGAGATCCTTCGGCTTCAAAAAGAAAGGGGACCGCATCGAGACGGAAACCGTCCACGCCTCGTTCAATCCAAAAATCCACCACATCGAGCATCTCCTTTTGCACGAGTGGGCTGTCGTAATTGAGGTCGGGTTGATGGCGCAAAAAACGGTGGAGGTAGTACTGCTGCGCAACCTCGTCCCATTCCCAGTTCGAAGACTCGAAATGGCGAAACAGCACTGGAGCATCTGCGTAACTCTTGGGGTCATCGCTCCAGACATACACATCCCGCTCCGGACTACCTTCTGGAGCCCAACGGGCACGTTGAAACCAAGGATGGAGCGTGCTGGTGTGATTCAGCACCAGGTCCATCACCACCTTGATGCCTTGTGAGTGAGCAGCAATCAAGACCCGATGAAAGGCTGCCAGATCACCCAGCTCGGGGTGGATGGACTTGAAGTCGGTGATGTCGTAACCACCGTCTTGCAATGGCGATGGATAAATCGGGGTTAGCCAAACCGCTTCCACACCCAACCAACGGAGATAAGGCAGGCGATTGGCCAGGCCCTGCAAGTCACCGATCCCATCACCATTGCCATCGGCATAGCTGCGCACGATCAGCTGATAGATGACGGCACCGTTCCACCACGGCTGCTGCTTAATCATCACGCCGGCACCATTCCAACTTGTACTAACCCCGATCGGCCGCGACGTCATCCCCTCTTTTGCAATCCATTGATTAAGACTGCGAGCATGGACTTAGATCCCATGGCTTCTGATGGTCAGATCCTCCCCCAACGAGGCCTTTCAAGCTGCTGATTTAAAGACTCTCCGCTCTACTGTCGTCACGGGTCAAACCCGACCAGAAGCGTGGCGTCGCCTGCAGTTAAAACGCCTGAGCGACCTGCTCAATCGCCATGAAGCAGACATTCTTCAAGCCCTTCATATCGACCTCGCCAAGCCAGAGCTCGAGGGGATGTTTGAAATCGTGGCATTGCTTCAAGAATTAAAAATCACGCGACGGCGACTTAAGGCCTGGATGAGGCCTCGACGCATCCCCGTTCCGATCACGCAACGGCCAGGGCGGGCCCAACTCGTTCGAGAGCCCTTGGGCTGTGTGCTCGTGATCGGGCCGTGGAACTACCCCTTCATGCTCACGCTCCAGCCCCTGATTAGTGCCCTTGCAGCGGGAAACACCGTTGTCTTGAAACCCTCGGAGCATGCCCCTGCCGCCGCAGCCCTGATCACGCGCCTCATCAAGGAGGCGTTCCCCAGTGATGTGGTGAGAGTGGTGAATGGGAATGGATCCACCGCGGCAGCTCTCGTGGACCTTGGCTTCGACCACATTTTTTTCACAGGTAGTGGAGCAATTGGAGCCAAAGTGCTGGCCGGTGCCGCCTGCCATCTCACTCCCGTCACGCTGGAGCTTGGAGGCAAAAATCCTGCTGTCGTGCTCGATAGTGCCGATCTTGCAGTCACCGCTCGCCGCTTGATCTGGGGCAAAGGCATCAATGCAGGACAAACCTGCATCGCCCCTGACCACCTCCTCGTTCAAACCAGCATCAAGGAGCGCCTTGTGCAGGCTTTGAAAGAGGAGCGCCGCAATCTTTATGGAGACGATCCACTCGCTTCTGGTGATCTCAGCTGCTTAGTCCACGATCGGCATTTTCAACATCTCGAAGGCCTCCTAGCAACAGCTCGAGCAGAAGGACGCATCCTGTTTGGAGGCGAATGCGACCGCCAACGCCGCAAGATCGCACCCACCCTGATTGAGGTGCATAGCGATCAAGACCCCTTGATGGCAGAGGAAATCTTTGGCCCGTTATTGCCAATGTTGACTGTGGAGACATTGGATGACGCCATCACACGCATCCAAGGGCAAGACAAACCCTTAGCCATTTATCTCTTTGGCGGTGATCACAACGACCAAAGAGCTGTTTTGCAACGCACCAGTTCAGGTGGAGTCTGCTTCAACGATGTGGTGATGCAAAAGGGGGTTCCGGAATTGCCCTTCGGTGGAGTGGGGCCCAGTGGTATGGGCAGCTATCAGGCAGAAACAGGCTTTCAAACCTTCTCCCACGCACGTTCGGTGCTGAGCCGGCCATTTTTTCTCGATATTCGTCACCGCTACCCGCCCTACAAGTTGAATCCTGCCTTGTTTCGCCGTTTTGTTGGCTAGACACCGCTGAAGATCACTCCAAATCAGCCAATACAAATGAATCTGCGCGAGGGACTGGCGAGTTGGGCCAGACACCTTATGTTTCGCCCAGCACAGAAAGAAGCATGCGAAGCATTGTTGCCGCCGCCCTAACCCTGTCGGCATTGATGCCCCTTCAAGCGGGCGCAGCATCGATCACCGTAAAACCAGGAGACACCATCTCCGGTCTCGCTGATCGCTACGGCATATCGGTTGGGAGCTTGATGAGAGCTAATGGAATCCGTAATTCCAACCATGTGGAAGTTGGGCAAAGTTTGCGTTTGCCAAGCGGTGCCAGGGGCGTTGTCAGCGCTGGCCAAGGACGTCACAGCGTTAAAGGGGGAGACACCCTCGGAGGCATTGCGGCTCAATATCGCGTCAGTGAAAGGGATCTGATCGCCATCAACAGCCTTCAAAGCGCTGATCATGTTGAGCTTGGCCAAACGTTGAAGCTGCCCACAACGGCCGTGCTTCCCAAGCCAAAGCCAGTGGCGAAGGCCAAGGCCAAGCCCACGCCCATCAAAGCCAATCCAAACGCTACATCTCACACCGTGGCCAGAGGTCAGACCCTCACCCAGATCGCTCGCGCCTATGAGGTTCCCGTGGCCTCCCTGATTGATCTCAACACCATCAATGACCCCAACAAGGTGACGATTGGAACCAAGTTGATGCTGCGGGATTACCGTCCCACCGAATTGGTCAGCACATCGGTGCAAACCAGCACCACGGCAGAAGCAAAAAAGTCCGTTCTCACTGCAACGGCCAGCCAACCAACCAAGACGGTTCAAGCCAAGACGGTTCAGGCCAAAACGGCTGTCACGAAGACAGCTCCAAGAAAAGCAGCTCCAGCAAAAACCACTCCAACTAAATCAGTAGCAGCAAAACCAGCGACATGGCGCACGTACGGCCCGCTCCAAGTGGACTGGAGCAACTGGCAATCCATGGGCGGCAGCATGGTGGCTCCAACCTTGAACAGCGAAGGCAAGCCCCTATACGTGGCTGTGAACTGTTCTGCTCGCAAAATCAATGTCACCAGTTCTGATGGTGCATGGAAAAGCTGGATTGCCCCTCAGGCCAATTTCGAGAAGGACCTGGTGAAGGATCGCTGTAACAAAATCGCCTAAGCCAAGCTGATCCTTTGCCGAAGCCACGGTCAAGCCGCGTAATGAAGGGGCCAAGGGGCATGCAGGAATTGCCTGCCGCTATCCCTTAACGACAAGCGTTGGGCGCCGTCATTGCTCTCACGAATGAGCTCCTCTTGCACGAGCCTGCGCGCAAGCCAACCCCAACGCTCTTCGCTGCCATCAAGCTCCCGCAATCGCTCAGTCAGGCTGCGGATATCTGATCCCTGACCAGCATCGATCACCTCCAGCAATTCTTGGGCACGATCTGACCAATTCTTGGCCCGCACATCAGCCAGGCAACGATCACAACGGCCGCAAGGAGACGTCAGCTCCCCCACCGAGAGCAGCAAAGCTTGCTCTCGGCAAATCTCTCCCTCAGCAACCGCCTCCATCCGCCTCAATTGCTGCTGTGAAAACTCCACACGCCAAACGTCGTCGTCGGACGCCTTTGCTTCAGCAGCACGACGCAAGGTGGCCTGCATCGCCCAGCCCAAGCTGGTTCGATCTCCAGGTGAAAACAGCACAAGGCAATGGGCCGGTCTGCCATCGCGTCCAGCGCGACCTGACTCCTGGAGGTAGCCCTCCGGAGTTGCAGGCAAATCCAAGTGCAACACCAACCCCACATCCGAGCGGTCAACGCCCATCCCAAACGCCACCGTTGCCACCAACACAGGCGCATCAGCTTCTAAAAAATGCCTTAGAGCCTCCTCACGGCGCTCCGCCTCCAGCCCCGCGTGATACGTGATCGCTGGAATGCCTTGGGATTGCAACCGTTCTGCCCAGTGCTCCACCGAACGACGGGTCCTCGCATAGATCAAGGTGGCACCCCGTGATTGCTTCAAGGCCTCTAAAACATCAGGGAGCGGATCCCGCGGACGGCGCCGCATTGTGTAGTGGAGGTTGCTGCGTTGCGCCGACGACACCTGGATAAGCGGTTTGCATAACCCAAGCAAACGGAGAATGTCGGCCCGCACCCTTGGGGCTGCGGTTGCACTCAACGCAACAAGCGGGACACCAGGGCACAGGGCCCGAAGCTGACCAAGACGCCTGTAGTCGGGCCGAAAATCATGGCCCCAAGCGCTGATGCAATGGGCCTCATCCACGGCCAAAGCCACCAACTGCCCTTCCCTTGCATGCGAAGAGAGCATGTCCCTCGCCGCCTCACCTTGAAGACGCTCAGGGGCGAGGTAGAGAAGACGCAATGTGCCAGCGGATAACTGCTCCTGAATCAAGCGTCGTTGTTCGGGTTGAATCCCGCGGTGCAAGCAGGCGGCAGCAATGCCTCGCCGCTGCAGTTGCAAAACCTGATCATCCATCAGAGCGACGAGTGGAGAAATCACCACTACCAACCCTTGTCGCACCAAGGCAGGGAGCTGAAAACAGAGAGATTTGCCGCCTCCAGTTGGAAGCACTGCTAAACAATCGCGACCGCTTAGGAGGGCTTCGATCACTGGACGTTGCCCTAAGCGAAAGGAGTCCCAGCCGTAATGGCTGTGGAGAGCCTTAAGGAGTGGATCCAATGCTCACCCTCACTCCACAGATAGTGTCTTCACCTTAACGAGCACTAGATCTAGGGGATTGCCGGAGGCTCCAGTTGATCAGGAGCCTCCTCAACAAGTTGAAGTCTCACCCTCTTGCCCCCAGCAAGTTCCCCGAGCGACACCCGCATCGTGGCTCCACTCAAGGTTTGTAGCGCTGTCAAGACATCCCGTAAGTAGGGGGTGCTGCTTCCGCTTTCCACCCAGAGCCGTTCATGCAGACCACCTAACCGCCTCCAAGAGGTATGCAATTTGAGAACAGCAGCCTCAAGCGTCTGAGCCTGGCCCACCGCATCGGCGAGCAAGCCCAGAGCGTCTAAACGCTGAGCCTCCTGCATCGCTTTCTCCAGATCAAGTTCCCCCTGTTGAAAGGCACGAACAGCAATGCCTGACTCCGTAGCTTTGGTGATCCATCGCGCCGTATGGGTGACGTCCTTAATCCGATCGATTTCCGGCTCATCGCGTAACACCTTGCGGAAGTCTTCCTGCTGGAGTGCTGGAAGCTTTGACAATTCGCGCACCAGAGGCGCAACAACCTTTGATGGCAGCAGATTCTCTTGCGCCCGTTGGCGGATTTCATCCGGAAGCAAGGGACTGGTTGCTGAGGTGAAATCGTCTGTAAGCCTGCGAACCTGCTTGCGAGTGATTTCCTGCCCCTCGTTGGCAGCTTCCGCAATCATCAGTTGCACTTCTGGAGCTGCCAAAGCGGTTTCAAGGAAAGCCCGTTTTGAAAACTGGTTCACACTTGATGGTTTAAGCAAACCCTCACCAACTAAACCTTGTTCCGATTCAGCCAACTGAATTAATCCATACGCCCTGGTCTTACTAATTTCTCTTTCGCGAAGCCACTGCAAAAAGCCTGCACCACGTCCTTCACCGCCGCGTTTTTCCCGATCACGCACCGATTTCAGAATGCGACCACGCCAAATTTCGGTTTGTAAATCAAATTTGTCGCACACGTCCCAGGCCTGCTCGAGACGAGCCAGGAATTCCATCGTGCTGATGTCATCCCGTTCAGGATCTGGGAGATCAAGATTGAAAGTGGGCGCTTCGGGACTCTGGTTCGTCAAAGGCGGTGGTGGAGGTGTGGTGATGGATGCTGCCATGCCGGTACGGAAATCCTGGCAAGACGCGAACGACATTCTGTGACGCTCGCTCCATCTTTAGACCACGCAGCGATACGCTCGGGTTGCATCAACGTTTCTGCGCAGCGATGGCTATTTCCCGCGGTGACAAGGTGCGCATTAAGCGCCCTGAGTCCTATTGGTACAACGATGTCGGTACGGTTGCGTCCATCGACACCTCAGGCATTCGTTACCCGGTGGTCGTTCGCTTTGAAAAAGTGAACTACAGCGGGATTTCCGGATCAGAAGGCGGAATCAACACCAATAATTTCGCTCAAACCGAACTCGAGCCAGCCTGAGGCCGTTGCCCGAACTCCCAGAAGTTGAGACGGTTCGTCGTGGATTAGCGAATCGTCTAGATCAATTCGTCATCAGCGATCTTGAAGTATGCCGGGAGAGGGCGATTGCAAGTCCTGGTGGGCCAGAGTGTTTTGAGTCAGGACTCATCAATTGCCGCGTTGGCCATTGGGAGAGAAGAGGAAAGTACCTCTACGCAAAACTCCATCGGCCTGGATCATCAGCCGAGACAAATTCTCCTGAAGAGAGCGCTGGATATTGGGGCGTTCACTTACGCATGACCGGCCAATTTCAGTGGATTGAAAACGACACACCACCCTGCAAACACACTCGCGTGCGTTTTTGGAATGCAAAGGGGCAAGAGCTGCGCTTCGTTGACCTCAGAAGCTTCGCAGAAATGTGGTGGGTCCCACCCAATGTTGACGTGGAGTCAATTATCACGGGCTTAAAAAGGCTGGGGCCCGAACCCTTTAGCCAAGACTTCAAAACGCAGTACTTACAAGAACGATTTAGAGGTTCCACACGTTCAATCAAAGCGGCATTGCTAGATCAGTCCATTGTGGCTGGCACGGGCAACATCTATGCCGATGAGAGTTTGTTTGCTGCAGGTATTCGCCCAGAAACCGCAGCAGGGCAACTCAATCGCAAACAATTAGACAAACTAAGGGAATGCCTGATCGAGATCCTAGAGCTGAGTATTGGTGCAGGAGGAACCACGTTTAGTGATTTCAGAGATCTAGAAGGTGTTAATGGCAATTACGGAGGACAAGCAGCGGTTTATAGGCGCACAGGACAGCCATGCCCCAGATGTGGGAAGGCAATTGAACGAATCAAACTGGCAGGGCGCAGTACGCACTGGTGCTCAAGCTGCCAGACATAAAAATTCCATCTAATCGCAGAACTAGAGATGGAAAGATAATTGAATAAATTCACAAAGAGCATGAGCTAGACCAACAGAACAGGAAAAAATTAAACCATCACCATACATATATTACAGGCAAAATCAGTACATAAACATTGGACAAAAGAGAAATAGCTATCAGAAAATTGATTCTATCCTGAAGCAGATACCTCTAAATCATATGCTTCTAAAACACATTCATTAAGGCAAAAGCTTGCGGAGAGAGTACCCGATTGAAGCCTATAAAACCCTATCAACATCAACAATTTCATTCAATACAAGAAGAAAAAGCATCGCCGATATTCTTGTTTCATCTCAAGAATAGAATCTTCTCAGCGGTTTATATGTAGCCATAGCAGGTACTGGGACCAATCAGTTCCAAACTAACAAGAAAATGAACACAAA
>JASJLK010000065.1:0-12022 GCA_037620855.1 Synechococcus sp. ChBW.bin.23
ACTTCTTGGTTTGAGTTGGAATGATCTCAGCTTGGATAACCTTGGCACTGTTGAAAATGAACATCTTCGTCAAGATATTGGAGCGGTGCTGTCTTGGGAGCAAAATATTGGTGCATGGGATTCAAGCACTGTGTATGTGCGCTCTCATCAATTTGGCGTTCAAGAGGTGATTAATGGCTTTGATCCTCAAACTCAAAAGCTTAATTTTCTCTACACAAGTACACGCGAGCGATTGTCGGTTGTTGATATCGATCAGGGTCTTTTGATTAAGTTTGAGCCTACGAATCAAAGTGTTCTGTTAGCGGGAGTTCAGCGAAGTGATTTGATTGGCGTCAATCTCGAATTTCATCACGATCAGGTGATGGAGGACAACCTTGAGGTTCCCTTTGGCTTCACGGCAGAAGAGGTGTCCTTGGTGAGCCGAGCTGGTCTGCTCACACCCCAGGCTCCCAGCGGTGCTTCCACCGATGGAGAGCAGGTTCGATCTGGTCAACGGGTGAATCCTGATTCCATGGTCACGGCAATTGAGCCATCCCCTGCCATCCACGACCACTCAATCCACGGAGCTGTGATGGTTGGAGGCGAGATGGCTATTGAGGGGTTTGCCTCGATGGATGCGCCGGTTGATTCTTTATCCCTGAGTTCAGCTGGATTGCAGGCATCAGTTGCGGGAACTCTTTATTGGGGCGGGATGAGTGGAACCCTCACTCTGTCCAATGATTCAGATGTTGAGCTGAAGAATTGGTCGTTCAGTTTCGTGACTGATCAGCCCAATGTTCAGATTTGGTCTGCCGAATCCACCGTGACGGATCTTGGTGACGGCAGCTATCAGGTGTCGCTCACTCCACCTGCGTGGGGTCTTGAGATTGCAGCTGGTGGCTCTATTGATCTCTCTTTCAACGCCAGCAGTGTTGGGTTGTCAAATTCCGGAGAGCTCACCAACGAGATGTTCTTTCTTGATGTTCCGGTTGCTGAAACTGTGGATAACGAGCAGCTCGATGGAAGCAATACGAGCGCGCAGCTCATGGGTGAGGACACCGGCGCGGCATTGAGTGCCGTTGAGAGTGAAGTTGATAGTTTAATAAACACCGCTTTTGTGCAAGAGCAAGAGTCTGAGAGTGTTGAGCAAACATCGAATGTTGCAGTCGAAACATCAGCAGGACTCGTCGTTGAGGCAACCATCTCCGGAGGGTGGTCCGGTACCTTCGCTGGCGATGTCACTGTTACCAACACCAGTACAACTTCTGTTGGGACCGACTGGAGTGTTGCTTTTGTTATGGATGCGCCTTTTAGCAGCGTGAGCAACTTTGAGGTGAAGTCTGTCCTTCGTGGTGATGGCAAATATGACGTGACCTTGATGCCGAAGTCATGGGCGGCTTCCTTAGGTGCAGGCGCTTCTCAGAGTTCCTATTATCAGGCTGCTGGTGATGCCACAGACCCTCAAAAGGTGTTTGATTTTGGTGGGCTGGTTGCTGCAATCGGAGTTGTTGAGGAGTCTTCAGACTCACTTGCTTCTCTGGAGACCAGTGGTGCCAATAGTGATAGCACAGCGATCAATAGTGCTGGAAGTAGTGGAGATGGTGCTGATAGCCCGATGGATTTCATTGATTCCACTGATCTAGTAGATCCAGTGGATCTTGCTTTAAAGACTAATCTCGATGTCGTCGCGGGAGGTGCCTTCAAAGTTGATTATCAAGCTCCAGATGGGATAAGTGAAAAGCGCATCGTGACCTATTTCGAGGAATGGGGTGTGTATGAACGAGATGTCAATCTTTCCGATGTGAATGGGCAAGCTATGACCCATCTTAATTACAGCTTTTTTGATGTAAAAGCGGATGGATCGGTTCAGCTTTTTGATTCTTATGCAGCACAAGAGAAGCGTTTTAATGCCGATGATCAAGTGAGCCGCACGTTTTCGAAAGCTGAATATCAGGCTGTTGATACTGCTCTGATCGCTGCCTACAACTCAGATCTATATGCCATCACTGAAACTGTTGATTCGGTAACTGTCACCAGTGTCCCCGTTGGTTGGAATGATGCGGGTCCTCAGGATGCAGGTAATTTCGAGCAGCTTCGTCGTTTCAAAGAGCTCAATCCATCCGTCAATCTTGGCTTTGCTTTGGGTGGATGGACGCTTTCTGATGAGTTCAGCACCGCTTTTTCCTCACAGGCTGGGCGAGATCGTTTTGTAAGTGATGTTGTGGATATCTTTCAAACCTATGAGTTCTTTAATACCGTTGATTTTGACTGGGAATATCCCGGAGGTGGTGGTGATCCAGGCAATGCATCTAGCTCCAATGATGGGGCAAACTTTGCTTTGGTGTTGGAACAATTGCGCGGTGAGCTTGATGCTCTCGAATCGCAAACGGGTGGAGACTATGAGGTTTCCATTGCAACGGCTGGTGGCTCAGAAAAGCTCGCCAATCTCAATCTTCCCGGTATCGACTCTTATGTTGATTTTTATAATGTGATGACCTACGACTTCCACGGTGGTTGGGAGAGTCAAACAGGGCATCAGGCTGCGATGACAGGTGATTCCAATAATTACGACATCACGACTGCGGTGTCTGTCTTTGAAGAGGCTGGAGTTGATCTGAGCAAGCTGGTAATGGGCGCTCCGGCCTACACCCGTGCTTGGGGTGGGGTCGAAGATGGCGGCACCTTTGGCTACCAACAATCTGGTACTGGGGCTGAGGCTGAAGGGTCTTTTGAAGCTGGGGTTTATGACTACAAAGACATCGTGACTGATGTGATCACGGGTCAAACAGATCTCTATTGGGATGACGACAATAAAGCTGCCTTTGTCTACAACGGTGATGAATGGAGCTCTATCGAAACCACCGCCACAATTGCTGGAAAAGCGGCTTACGTGCAAGAGAAAGATCTGGGTGGAATGATGTTCTGGGCCTTGAGCAATGATGCTGAAGGTGAGCTCAGTTTGGTTGAGACAGCAGACGATATTCTGCGTCAGGGTGTTTCTTACTCGGAAGCGGTTAAGAATGCCCTTGAATTTGATTACATTCTGGGTGGAAATGGTGAATTTAGCATTAGTGATTTCACAGCCTTGGCCTAATTAATGTATTGGTGCCTAATCGGCTTCTTGATATTTGATTTCTAGTTCTGGTAATTCCCCTTTTGAGGGGCTAATTTTTATGTTTCTGATCTTTTGACGTTTTGTTCTTTTTATTTTTGAGTTCTTAGCTCAGTTGAGAGGGGATCTTTGTATATCTATTGCTTTTGTTTCCTATTTTTTCGGAGGTTTGACCTTTTTGTTGCGCCTCTACAAAAGCTTGTGACGCAGTCCAGGCATGGAGCGCCGATGATGGCCGCATCGATGGTCTTGATCGAATGGGCGTTCTGCGTCGGATTTTGGTTTCCTTCTTGGCTGCGTTGCTTCTGCTTTTGGTCACTCCCAATGCAGCCGTGGCGCAAGTGCACCAGCACAACGACGAGGCTGGTGCACCGATGTTGCGCAGCCTCGAAAGTTTGCGCGACCTCGATTACGACAGCTGGCAAGCCGTGGTGTATCGCACCGGTAAGCCAGGTAATCCAGTTGTGCTGAGAATTGTGGGCTATCCCGGCAAGGTTCGTCTCGACCATCCGGTTTCGATGGCTGTCAAGGCCGGAGTAAAAACATGGGAATTAGATGACATCACTCTCGATAATCCGGCTCTCGTCAGTGATGGACGTGAGGCAGCCGCTGAATTCGCTCTCGATCCTCTTCTCGGTGATCTAAGCAACAACAGGCCTTTGCGCTTGTTCCTTCCTGGTGTGTTCAATGAGTTGCCTGTTCCTCCCTACGTGGTGGGCGAATGGCGCGATGTGCAAACCCAGCCGCTGAGCTGATGCAGGCCGGTTCCAATCACTGGACCCTTTGGATGCGTCGGGCGCTGCAGCTTGCGGCCTTGGCTGAAGGCCAAACCAGCCCCAATCCCTTGGTGGGTGCAGTGGTTCTGGATGCTCAAGGAGTGTTAGCGGGCGAAGGCTTTCACGCCAAAGCAGGTCAAGCCCATGCCGAGGTGGGCGCGCTTGCCCAAGCCGGTGGGCGCGCCAAGGGCGGCACGATCATCGTCACGCTCGAGCCTTGTTGTCATCAGGGCCGCACTCCCCCCTGCTCTGAGGCAGTCATTGAGGCCGGTATTCAGCGCGTGGTTGTTGCACTCAAAGATCCTGATCCGCGTGTGGCTGGTGGTGGCATTCAGCGTTTGCGGGATGCCGGTTTGGAGGTGATCACCGGGGTGCTGGAGGCAGAAGCGGCTCAGCAAAACCGAGCTTTTGTTCATCGTGTTCAAACTGGCCGTCCTTGGGGCCTTCTCAAGTGGGCGATGAGTTTGGACGGCCGCACAGCCTTGCCGAATGGCGAAAGCCATTGGATTAGTGCTCCTCCAGCTCGCGCTTGGGTGCATCAGTTGCGCGTTGGTTGCGATGCGGTGATTGTGGGTGGTGGCACCGTACGCGCTGATAATCCCCTGCTCACCAGCCGTGGTCGGCGGTCGCCAGAACCTTTGCGCGTGGTGCTGAGCCGAAGCCTTGACCTGCCTACCCAGGCTCAGCTTTGGGACACAAGCCTGGTGCCAACGCTTCTTGCCCATGGGCCAGGTTGCGCTGATCGCCGACTGCCTGAGGGACCGGAATCCCTTGAGCTTTTGGCTAGCGAGCCGATGGATCTCCTTCACGCCTTGGCTGCACGAGGCTGCAACCGCGTGCTCTGGGAATGCGGCCCGGCCCTGGCGGCGGCGGCTCTACATCAGGGCTGTGTGCAGGAGTTGGCAGTGGTCATTGCTCCCAAACTTCTTGGGGGCACATTGGCCCAGACGCCTCTAGGTGATCTTGGCTTCACGGAGATGGACCAGGTGATGGCGCTTTCAGACCTCCATGCCCAATGTTTAGGTCGTGATCTGTTGCTGCAGCAGAGGCTGATCTAGAGGAGTTGTCCTGGAGCATTCCAAAAGGATTTAGCTATGGGCGGTCATTATGTTTAGCGATGTTTTCTTCTTCCACTTGGCTGGTGTAGCGACCGATCAGGACTCCCATCACTACGGCTAAATAAAGCGGTCCAATAATTCCTGTCATCACCGCCAGCATCCGCGAGATCGGCAGTACGGGTTGGATGTCCCCGAAGCCCACCGTTGTTAAGCAGATAAAGGCGAAATAGTTGATTTGGGAGAAGGCTCTCATCGACACCAGCACGCTGGCGTCGGGCCGACTGGCAGATTCTTGGAGGATGTTGAGCGGTTCGAAACTGCCTGGCTGAATGGTTTCCACCGCACTCATCACCAAACCAGCTGTGAGCCCCAGCAGCAAATAGCCAGCGGCAGCACCCATCAGCAAGCCAGCTGTAACTTTGCGTTCCTGGGACAATCGCTTCACCAAGCGGATCACGCTCCAACCCACCAATGCACTCCACGTGAGCACTAGTGGAACGCCACTCACCACCCAGCGCACAGGCGTGATTTGCCACAGAAGCAGAGCAATAAGTGCCCCGATACCGAGGAGTTGATACAAACGGTCTTCAACCGTCAGCGACGCTTTGCGGATAATCACCAATTGCGTGAGCAGCAAGGCGATCAAGCCGTAGCCCAGGGGGCCGATCCAGCTCAAGCGCGGAAAAGCAAAGCTCACCATCACGATCAAGCAGAGGCTTAAAAGCAGCTCATAGATTTTTTCTCGATCGCGGCGTTTTGATCGGTCTGATTTCATCTTCAGAGCATTCCGCCAGGCTCAGGAATCCAACAATCGCGAACGCCAGCGAGCCCAGCAAGGTGGTTCGCATGGACATTGTGCTGTCGAACACCTGTTCCAGAGGCAAATTTGTTGGTAATCCTGCGATGGCCGATTGCATGAACCAGACACAGCCCAAGGCATTCACGATTGAAATCCACCAGCCCAGGTGATCGGGTTCGAACACCAGCAGCCTGCCGTGCCCCACCTCTTGCATTCCATAGGCCGCAGAGATCAGAAAGAGGATGGATCCGATCAGATTGGGGAGGATACCCAGCAATAGCCAGAGCTCAGCATTGGGTTGTTGCTGGTTCCAGCTGAAAAAGGTGTCGATGTTGAACAACACTGTGCCAACGCTCTGGGTGAGGGCGCAACGCAGGCCACACCATTCCCAGCGCGGGCCATCTTTTGGCAGCGCTTGATCTCCAATACATGCTTGCTGGAGTTGCCACCAACCACCGGCGGTGAAGAACACAGAGCCAATTGCCAACAATCCAAGGGCAAGCGACGGAGATTGGTTGATATGTAGTTGTAACCAGGATCCAAGTGCAAATAGCAGAGGGCCAAAGATGAAGGCCAGGGCTGTGCGCGTTTCGAGGCGCTCTAGGTGCTTTGGGCTTAGTAAAGCGCGAAGGATCTGAATGAAATTGAGGGCTTGGTAATGCCTCTGTTTGAGAGGTCCATGGCCCTTGCGAAGGCGCCTGCTGGTCCAAATGCCAAGGGGATGGAGCCATGCACTGGTCCCGAGGGAACTACGCCAATGGGGACGCAGACTTTCGCTTGAGCTCCAGGCGTTCGGTTCTCCTCCCAGCACGCGCACCCATAAGGGAAACAACCGACTTAGTTTGGTGCGCAATTGGGATCCAGGTTCATGGCGATTCGAGAGGATGACAATCGCCCTAATCGGCGCTTCGGGATCATCAATCTTGTTTTGATTGGTTTCGGAGTGTTGTTGCTGCTGAGCAGCTTCATCCCTAATCAAGGCATGCAGCAGGTGCCTCGGGTGCCTTATTCACTCTTCATTGATCAAGTCAATGATGGAGCGGTCAAGCGCGCTTTCATCACTCAAGATCAGATTCGCTACGAGCTCAGTGAGGTTGAGGAAGGTGCTCCCTCCGTGCTCGCAACCACGCCGATCTTCGATATGGATTTGCCTCAGCGCCTCGAAAGTAAAGGAGTTGAGTTTGCAGCTGCTCCGCCTAAGAAGCCCAATATCTTCACAACCATTTTGAGTTGGGTCGTTCCCCCACTTATTTTTATCGTTGTCTTGCAGTTTTTTGCTCGTCGCTCTATGGGCGGCGGAGGTGCTCAAGGTGCGCTTAATTTCACAAAGAGCAAGGCCAAGGTGTATGTGCCTGATGAAAAATCACGTGTCACGTTTGCCGATGTGGCTGGTGTTGACGAAGCTAAAGATGAGCTCAATGAAATTGTTGATTTCTTAAAAACGCCTGAGCGCTACACCGAGATTGGTGCACGCATCCCCAAAGGGGTTTTGCTGGTAGGTCCTCCAGGTACAGGAAAAACACTTTTATCCAAAGCTGTTGCCGGTGAAGCAGGTGTTCCCTTCTTCATCATTAGTGGTTCCGAATTTGTGGAACTCTTTGTTGGAGCAGGTGCTGCTCGTGTACGTGACTTGTTCGAACAGGCCAAAAAGAACGCTCCTTGCATCATCTTTATCGATGAGCTTGATGCGATTGGTAAGAGCCGCTCAGGATCGATGGGTGTGGTTGGCGGCAATGATGAGCGTGAACAAACGCTGAATCAATTGCTTACTGAGATGGATGGTTTTGCATCTCAAGACAAGCCTGTAATTGTATTAGCTGCTACCAACCAACCTGAAGTTTTGGATGCCGCTTTGCTCCGTCCTGGCCGTTTCGACCGTCAGGTTCTGGTGGATCGTCCTGATCTCTCTGGCCGTAAAACGATTCTCGATATTTACGCCAAAAAAGTAAAACTTGCTGATGCAGTCGATCTAGATAAAATCGCTCAAGCTACCAGTGGCTTCGCAGGAGCTGATTTGGCCAACCTTGTTAACGAGGCAGCACTTTTAGCGGCTCGTAATTACAAGAAAGAAGTTGTACAGGGTGATCTCAATGAAGCGATCGAACGCGTTGTTGCTGGCCTTGAGAAAAAGAGCCGAGTGATGCAAGACGACGAGAAAAAGGTCGTTGCTTTTCACGAGGTTGGTCACGCGATCGTGGGTCACCTCATGCCCGGTGGCAGCAAGGTGGCCAAGATTTCGATCGTGCCCCGTGGCATGAGTGCTCTCGGCTACACCCTTCAACTCCCTACGGAAGAGCGATTCCTAAACTCTCGTGAAGATTTGGAAGGGCAAATTGCCACCCTGCTTGGAGGTCGCTCTGCGGAGGAAATTGTTTTCGGCAAAATCACCACTGGAGCTGCCAACGATCTTCAGCGCGCTACTGACATCGCTGAGCAGATGGTTGGTACTTATGGAATGAGCGACACCCTCGGACCCCTTGCTTATGACAAGCAAGGTGGTGGCCGTTTCCTTGGCGGTAACAACAATCCCCGCCGTGCGGTGAGTGATGCCACAGCTCAAGCGATCGATCGCGAAGTGCGTGGCTTAGTGGATCGCGCCCACGATCAAGCCCTTTCGATCCTTCGTCAAAACATGGCGTTGCTCGAAACGATCTCTCAGAAAATTCTTGAAAAAGAAGTGATCGAAGGAGATGATCTCCGGGAGATGCTTTCAGCCAGCGTGATGCCTTCTGATCAATCGGTTGCTGCTTAAATTTTTGCGCTTCCGTTCGCGACGATTGCGTTTCTGTTTTTAGTAAAAACAAGAACTGTCTCCTTCTAGAGGCAGTTCTTGTTTGATAGGTCAGCCCAAGCCGCCGCAAACGTTTCGATTTTTGGAATCGTTTGGCGTCAAGAACAGCAACGGTTCCAGCACGCATGGTCAAGAAGGCTTGACGAGTAGCCCTTTCATCCCCGATAACACTCCTTTGAAGCCGCTGGCATGGATAAGGGAGTTGCTGCTGTTCTCACCTCCTTAAGCGGGCGTGATTACCTGTCGTCTGCAGACGTTTCTGCGCAGGAAACCCAGGCTCTGCTAGACCTTGCGCGCCAACTGAAGTCTGGTGACCGTCGCATCGATCTCGGCAATCGAGTGTTGGGGTTGATCTTCACCAAAGCGTCCACCCGCACCAGGGTGAGTTTTCAAGTGGCGATGGCCCGGCTCGGTGGTCAAACCGTGGATCTCAATCCCCAGGTCACCCAGCTCGGTCGTGGTGAACCCTTGGAAGATACGGCCAGGGTGTTGAGTCGTTTTTGTGACGCTCTTGCTGTGCGCACCTATGCCCAACAGGAGCTCGTGGATTACGCCTATTGGGCTTCAATTCCGGTGATTAATGCCCTTACTGATCTCGAACATCCGTGTCAGGCCTTGGCTGATTTCCTCACGATGCAGGAAGCCTTTGGCGATCTGCAAGGCCAAACCCTGGCTTACGTCGGGGATGGAAACAACGTGGCCCACTCCTTGATGCTTTGTGGTGCTCTTTTGGGGGTGAATGTGCGCATCGGCTGTCCCGATGGTTTTGAGCCGCTTCCCGGGGTGCTGGATCAAGCCCGTGCCCTTGCCGTTGCTGGCGCTCAGATTGAGGTCACCAGCGATCCAGTGGCGGCGGTGCGCGGTGCCCAGGGGCTGTATACGGATGTTTGGGCATCCATGGGTCAGGAACAGGAGCAGGCGGAGCGCGAACAGGCGTTTAAAGGCTTTTGCTTGGACGAGGCCCTGCTGGCAGAAGCTGATCCCCAAGCGATCGTGCTGCACTGTTTGCCTGCACATCGCGACGAGGAGATCAGTGCCGGGGTGATGGAGTGTGCATCCAGCCGGATCTTTGACCAAGCGGAGAATCGTCTGCATGCCCAACAGGCGCTCCTCGCCGTTTTGCTTGGTGGTTTGTGAGCGCATCCCCCCAGGCTTTCTCACTGCCTGGGGGGGCAGTGACGGTGGTTCTCATTCATGGATTCACCGGCTCGCCCTCTGAGATGCGGCTTCTCGCTGCCTCCTTGAATGCCGAAGGTTATGGCGTAGAAGTTCCCCTGCTCGTGGGGCATGGAACCAACCTCAATGAGCTGATGGGGGTGCATCCGCAGCAGTGGATCGACCCGCTTGATACCTTGATCGCTCGTCTGTTGTCAGAGGGGCAGAGTGTGGTGGTGGGAGGTTTGTCGTTGGGGTCGATTTTGAGCCTGCAATTGGCGTTGCGTTACCCCCAAATCAAAGCTCTCTTGCTGTATTCACCCCCTGTTCGCAGCGGAGATCCCCGCCGCTTTTTGGCCCCTTTGCTCATCCGTGTCACGCAATCGCTGCCAAAGCCGGCCTCTGATTTCTTTGATCCGATAGCGGCAGAGCGGCTTTGGTCTTACGACCGCTACCCAGTGGCAACAAGTGCTCGTGTGCTTGATCTCATCTCTCGCACACGCAAGCAGCTCACCGAAGTTCAGCAACCGCTGCTGGCGATTGCGAGTCGTCGCGACAAGGTGATTTCACACAGTGGCATTGAGCTGTTGATGCGCACGGTGCAGTCCTTTCCTCGAGAGCTTCACTGGTTAGAGCGCAGTAGTCATTCGATCACGGTGGATGCTGAATGGACAGTGGTGCGTGATCTCAGTCTCGAATTTCTACGTAAGATTTTTCCAACGCAATCTTGAATCATGGATCAAGTCGAACGAGACAATTGGCAACGAGTTCTCGACTCCTTAGAAGCTGCCGGTGATCAAGGCAGCGGCTTTTATCACAGGGCTAAAGCCATTTGCAACGGTGAGCCAGACCCCTTGCTGGAGCAGGAGCAGCAGGATCAGGAGCAGAGGGAGCAGAGCGCATGAGCATCGATCCGATTGAGCGTGGCCTGGAACAATCCTTTGAGCTCGAAAAGTGGGGCCGGTTCATCCGTGAGTGCGATGACATCGACACCCTGAGAGAAACGGCTCTTTCTCTTGTGCAGCAACTGGCTCAGCTCAAGGCCTCAAGTGCCTGGATGGCAACGCGTGCCTCCGAATCCGAAAACGCCAAATTGGAAATGTTGGCCGAATTGATCAAGCAAAAAAATCTCAACAAGGAGAATGCATGAGCATTGTTTCCAGGCTGCAAACGTCGGTTGGATGGCGAACCATCGTGATCACTGGATCCACGGCCGTTGCCGTGTCGCTGGCTTCTGCATGGCCGAGTCATGCCAGCTGGGCGCCAAAACCTGAGCCCAAGTTTTGGAGTGAAGTGCGCCAGCAAATAAGCGATCAGGAAACATCAGCAGAATCGGATTGGACGTTTATGGAGGCGATGCAATCCCCCAAGATCGACGCGGCTGAATATATGCGTGCCCCTCGCCGGCGTGATCACACGGTGACTTTTAAGGCTTTGTTGTTGATGCGCAAAGGGCAGAGCAATCCTTGGGGAATGCGGCAGTTATCGATGCGCGCCCAGTGTCTTGAGGGGGTGTTGGAGCGGCAGGATCAGGAGGGGCGTTGGAGTCTTTACCCAGGGCGACAGGGAACGGCTTCCAAGGTGAACTGGATCTGTGCGCAAGCTCCCAACCCGTAACCCCTTGCCAAATGCCCATGAAATAGGTACATATGTATTGACTGAATTGGATCATCCCGGTGACCACTGGATCCCCCGAGCCGCTCACCACAGCTCAGCAGGAGCTTTACGACTGGCTGTCGGACTACATCGGTAGCCATCGCCACAGCCCCTCCATCCGTCAGATGATGCAGGCGATGGGGCTTCGTTCGCCGGCTCCTGTGCAAAGTCGCTTGCGCCATTTGCAGCAGAAGGGATGGCTCACCTGGCAAGAGGGTCAAGCGCGCACCTTGCAATTATTGGGGGATGTGGCATCGGGTATTCCGGTACTTGGCGCTGTAGCGGCCGGTGGTTTGGTGGAAACCTTCGATGATGTGCAAGAACATCTTGATTTGTCTCCAGTGCTCGAAACCCGTGGCTTGTTTGCGCTCACGGTGAATGGTGATTCGATGGTGGATGCTCACATCGCCGATGGTGATGTTGTGCTGATGGAGCCTGTACTCGAGCCGGGTCGTTTGCGTCAGGGCACGATTGTGAGTGCTTTGGTGGCAGGTAGTGGCACCACCCTCAAGTATTTCCACCTTGATGGAAGTGTGGTGCGCTTGGAAGCAGCGAATCCTGCTTACGACCCCATTGAGTTGCCAGCGGAGCAGGTGCAGGTGCAAGGCAAATTAATGGCGGTGTGGCGCCAGGTTTGAGCTCCATGGCGGTGTAAAATTGCTCATGACAGCGAACAAGCCTGCAGGCTTCGCCGTT